>DATHQG010000244.1:0-7939 GCA_035483075.1 Edaphobacter sp.
AGACTCATCCTACAACCCGGCCCGTTCAACTTCTTTGTGACCCTTCTTCGCCGGTGCTGGCGCAGCGCCCATCCGTCGAATCTCGCTCCCCGCCAATAGAAACGCGCCGACCCCATAGTTATAGCTCGCCGTCGCTCTGAACGGCGCCGGTTCCGCCCCCGTCTGCTGGATACATCCCAGCCGTCCATCCGCATAGACGTGCGTCAGCATTCCCGCCCACGCCTTCGCGACGACCGGCCGATAGACCTTCCCATCTAACAGGCCTTCATTGATTCCCCACGCCAGCGCGTACGTAAACAGTGCCGACCCGGATATCTCAGGCTCGGAGTAGTTGCTGGGATCGAGCATACCCGCCCGCCAAAGCCCATCCGGCCCTTGCAGCGCGGCCACACGCGCAGCCATCTCGTTCAACTGGGTCACGTACTTCGCCCGCGCAGGGTCGTCCTTCGGAAGATATTCGAGCGTCCTTACAATCCCGCCCATCACCCACCCATTGCCCCGCGACCAGAACATCTTCTTGCCGTTTGCCTCGGTCTTGGTCAAATAGTCGGCGTCCCGCGCATACAGATGCTCCTGCTTGTCATAGAGCAGGTCCGAAGTCTTCGCCCACTCCTCATCCAGATATGTGATGTACCTCCGGTCACCCGTGGCCGCATACATCCTCGACCAAACCGGCGGCGCCATAAACAGCGCGTCGCACCACCACCACGAGATCCTCTTCCCCGGCCTCTTCGAAACATGAGGCGCAGCCAGTAGAGCGTCCAGCTCGGTCCGCGTAGGCGCAATCATCGCGGGGTCCTTCTTCAGCAGATAAAGCTCAAGGTAAGTCTGCCCCACACTCTGATCGTCCGCATCCGGCAGATGGGACCGAAGCTGCCAGTCGAACTTCTTCCCCATGGCCTCCATGGCCTCGCGATATTTCGCATCGCCCAGCGAATCCGAAGCCGCCATAAACCCGCTGTACAGCACGCTCCAGGTCCATATCCGGTCAAAGTATTCCTGCGACCGCTCCAGCTGCCAGTCCCCCACCTTCCTCATGGCCTTGCCCACAGCGGCCGGATCAAGCGAAGCAGACAAGTCCGTCGCAATCGGGCCGCCATCATCCGGATCGTCCCCGAAGTGCCGCGAGTTGTCCTTCGCGATCCCCTCTAACTGTTGTGGCGTAGCGTGCTCATACGACACCTGCTGTGCCGAAGCCGTCCCCGATTGCACTCCACACAAGCAGATACCCCCTGCAGCGGCTAGCGTCCACACTTTAGCTCGAAGAGTCATTACCCACCTCAATCTCGAAGGTTAAATAGTCCGTAGCCAGGTCCCCTGTACTTCGTGGCACCTGGCTACGAGATAGTGCGAAACCGACAGTTTTAAAACGTGAACCTTCCGGAGAACTGGAAAGCGCGCGCGTCGGCGCTGGCAAAGCTGAGTGTCCCGAATGTGCTGGTATTATTGATGTTGACGCCGATCTGGTTGTTCTCCGCGTTGTTGCCAAAAGTGACCGTGTTGGTCACGTTCTGACAGTCCACGCCAAAGATGAACTTTGCCCGCTCGGTGATATCAAAAGTCCGGCGCAGAGCACTGGTGAGACGGTACACGCCTGGGCCCCGGAGACCATTCGGAGCGATGCGTGACAGGTCTCCGATCTTGAAGTCACCGGAGTTGCAGTAAGGTCCATTCGATTGGGCGCAGGGAACGACTTTGGTCGGGTCGGCCGGAGAGGGGCCAACCCCCGACGTTGCCGCTCCAACTGCGCCAACCAGATAGCTCTTGGTTCCGAGCGTAGCGGCCGTAACGCCGTCACCCCAGCCCCCATTCTGGCGTGGATTGCCACCGATGAAGTTGGGGTTTGCGTCGGGCATGCATTGGCCCTGCCCCACGTTCTGGGTGGCGCTGCAGTTCGCAACGATCGCCAGTGGGATGCCGGAAGAGTACTGGAAGATACTCGAAAACTCCCATCCACCGGCAAGCGCACGGACGATAAAGTGTTCGCCGCCAATCTTTCCTTTGCCGAAGGGAAGATCGTAGACACCGTAGATACTGAGGTTCTGGGGCTGGCTGTTGATGCTGAGCGAGCGATCGATGCGATTCTGTCCCCAGGCCCGGCCGTTGGCGGTCGCTGATGCAGGTATCGCCCAACCGCTACGGGCAGTGCCTGCGTCGTCGATGCTCTTGGAATAGGTGTAGTTGATGTTCATCGTCAAGCCATGCGACTCACGGTGGCTGACCGAGAGCTGGAATGCGTTGTAGTTGGCGTTGGCAATATCGCCCCATGAATCTGTCGTGCCCGAGAATTGCGGCATCCACGTGAGCATGTGAGCGATCGTCGCGTTCGCACCAGACGTCATATTGGCGGCCTGCGTGTATCCGGCGTAAGGTACAGGAAGATTTATGCCCGCCGCAGCCAGCAGGGCCAGGTTGGCGGAGCTGGCTGGCTTGGAGAGGAAGTTCGTTGGAACGCCGTTGACACTGACGGTCCCGAGGGAAAGGTATTTGGGGTCGACCTGACCCGATTGCAGTCCGCGCATGTTGCCTGCACCGGCGATGAAGTGACTCTGGCTGCCGGCGTAGTTGACTGTGACCGTAATGTCCTTGGTGACCTCGCGCTGCATTCCGAAGTTGTAGAAGAGAAACTCCGGGGCCCGGGCCGAAAGGTAGGGATCAGGATAAGCGATGCCGGTACCAATTCCGGCAAACGAACCCGTAGCTCCGTTGCACGGAGCGAAGGTCTGACCGGCGCACACGTAGTATCCGGTACCAAGAGTCTGACTGACCGAGTTAATGGGTGCGACTGGCGGCAAAACGTAGCCTGGGCCGCCGAAGTTCGCGTTTGCCGCAGAAAACGCCGGGTTGTTATTGAGGTAGAAGGCTGGGCCCGCAGAGGCTCCTGCTGCGCCGTCTGCAAAAGAGGTCGTGCTGTTGAATCCGGCCTGACCCGTTCCTGTTCCCGCTCCACCCGCTCCGCCCGTACCGCCGGCGTGGGAATAGAGAACGCCCCATCCGCCGCGGAAGACGGTCTTGTCGTCAACCGAATAGGCAAAGCCCAAGCGTGGTCCGAAGTTTTTGTAGTAGTTGCTTATCGGCGTCCGGCAGTTGCAGCTTACGCCAGGGCCACCGTGGTTCCCGGCAAACTGTAGCGCACCGGGGTTGCCCGTGACTGGGTTCGCGATGTTGGGATTGAGGAACGACCAGCGGTCCTGCACCTCGGTGTAGGTCGGGATGAAGTCCCAGCGCAGGCCAAGGTTGAGGGTAAGGTTCGGGGTGACCTTATAGTCGTCCTGAAAGTAGAGGGCGTATGGGTGGAAGCGACCGCCGACAACGCTGAAAGGCTGCAGGGTGGCGCTGCTGCTGCCGACAGCTCCAAGAATGAAGCTGGCGTACGAGTAGCCGGTATTAGCGACGTATGTGCTGCCATTCGGGGTAATGGCCCCGGTCTCATTGGTGCCCCAATTCATCGGGGTAGGAGTCGAGGGGCCATCAGCGGTACTGGCATTGTTCTCGAGCCATTGATACTGACCCCCGAAGTTCATAGAGTGCCTGCCCTTCAGCAATTGAACGTTATCCACCAGAGTGTAGGTCTCGGAGACGTTGGTGCTCGTGGGGGTATTGCCCACCCAGGCCGATGGAGCGTTGCTCCCGGCGGTAGCTGGATTGCTCCCGCCGAACACGGTGTTAGCGGCGTTCTGAGAGGCTTGGCCGGCTGGGAGTCCCGTAATTCCCGAGGCCGAGAGGGCATACTTCGAGTTCGGCATACTGCCGACAATGTTTTGAACCGGCGGCCCGCCAAAGTTCATGAAGCCGTATTTGAACTGATTCACGAGGTGCGGGGAGAAGGTAAAGGTGTGCTCCAGGTCGGCCCAGTGTCCTGCAACCGTGGAGATCGTAGTGGCCAGGTACGGCACCGGCAGATTGGTGGTGGTCGACGTATATGGAACAGCGTGGCGGTTGCCGCCTGTGATGACCCCAGACAGCGTCTGACGCGCGGAGATGTTGTAGTCAATGCGACCGGAGTAAAGCCAGTTGTCGTATCCGCTCGGTATGCCCCCCAGGTAGTTGTTCTGGATGGTGCCTGTCGTCGTAATCGTTGGATCGGGCAGGAAGCTCTGCTGATACTGACTAATCGGAGAAATCTCGCTGGCGGGAATAACGTTTACCTTACCAGGCGAGACGATGACAGGATTGCCCGCGGCCCCGTTTCCCGTGCCTGGTCCATAACCGTACTGATAGCGGCAGGGGCCATTTGTACTGTGCGCGGTGCAGCTCGCTAAAGTAGTGGGGTCGTAGATCGGATAGTTAATACCCGCCGTGTTACCCAATCCTCCGGTAGCCGCATTGACAGGAATCAGCTCCTGAAAGTTGCCTTGGCGCATCAGCTCGGTCGGGACGGAGCTGGCACTGGGGTTGACTCCGATCCGCGAACGGAACTTGTCATACGCGGCATAGAAAAAGAGCTTGTCATGACCGTTAAAGAGGAAAGGGACCTTAACGGGACCGCCGACGGAGAAGCCAAGTTCTGTCTGGTGCTCAGGTGGCTTAGGGCCTGGAACGTTGACGAGCACGCCGTCCTGGACCACCTTCTCAACGTTGCCACCGCCGGGTTTGGACGAGAAAGACCAGGCGTCAAAGGCCGTGTTGCGGAAGTATGCGAAGATCGCGCCATGGTACTGATTGGTGCCGGCCTTCAGGTTGTAGTTTTCCAGACCCGCGCCCTGGTACTCGGCAGAAAAGCCACTGGTGACGACCTTGATCTGGTCGATGGACTCCAGCGGAACGATGTTGAAGACGGGCCTATTGTCACCCTGCTGGCTCTGCGTCGTGATGGGAAGGCCGTCGATGTAGAGTTCGCCAAGCCGCTGCGCCGTGCCACCGATAATCGAAGAGCGTCCACCAGGAGGGACCTGCGCGCCGGGCAGGAGATTGGAGAACTGGGTGATATCACGCTGCTGGCTGCCGGCAATCATGATGGGCAGTTTGGTGTAGAGGCTGTTTTCAATTGTGCCGCCAAGGGTCGCATTCGTGGTCTCCAGCACAGGAGGCGCGTCGCTAACGGTGATCGTTTCGCTCTGGCTGCCCGTCTTGAGGCTGACATTGAGCCCCACGTTGTTCAAGGCATCAACGACAAGGTTTTCCTGTTTGAAGGTTGTGAATCCGCTGGCAGATACCGTAACGGTGTAAGTCCCGGGGATCAGTGGAGAGATGTTATAGAGGCCACTGGAAGACGAGGTTCGTTTGGTCTCGACTCCTGTGCCGTCATTGCGCGCGACGACGGTGGCGTTGGGGACGAGGGCGCCCGATGCGTCCGTCACGGTTCCGCTGATCGCGCCTTGACCTCCAGTCTGTGCCGTGGCGGCTGGCAAGCCCAGTCCAAGACAGACCAGTAATGCGACCACGAGTGATGTGCCGCCCGTCCACTTCTTAGCTGGCAACTCGCCAGACCCATACTCGTTCCGCATGAATTTCGTTCGCATCGCAGTCTCCTAAAATCCCTCAGTCCTCGGCGCATCCAGCATTCAGTCGAAATGGTTCGACCAGATTGATCGACTTAATGGCACGCACCGGAATCTACGGGACGACAGAAACGAATGTCAATAGAAAAATTATTCCTCAATCAGGAAACCTCTATCTCGCACCAACGACTCTCTGCTTTCACAGGCTGTCTGCCCGGTTCTTCATCAATTTGCTTCATTGTCGAAGGCGCAAGACTTCGTCGAATTACCCGGAAACCTCGCCGAAATATCACTTCAGGGCGAGCGATCCCAGGACAGGGACAGATGGCTGCCTCAAATGAACAGCGTCGCGACCACGCCTTTGGTCGTACCTACTCCTCGCGCAGGACCTCTAGCGGCTTCCGGCCCAGAATGCGGTGACTCGCCATCCAGCCTGTCGCCACCGTCAAACCGGCCGTCCCCACCAGCGCCGCCACCGTCCATCCCCACAGAAAGTGATACGCCACCGTCATCCGTGTCAACAGCACCCGCGCGATGACGTTGGCAAACAAAATCCCAACCACTCCTGAAACCAGCCCCAATACCGCGAATTCAATTGAAAATACCGTGGCGATACGACGCCGAGTAGCTCCCAGCGTCTTCAGCACGACCACCTCCCGAATTCGCCGATAACGGGTGCCAGCAATCGAACTCGCAAGAATAATCACGCCGGCAAAGATCGAAAACGCCGCCAGAAACTGGATCACATAAGTAATCTGGATCACCACGGCCCGCACTGTCTCCAGCGCCTGCGCCACATTGATCACCGTCACAGTGGGATAGGCCTTATACAACGCCCGCTGCAACTCGCCCACATGCTCGGGATCCACATGCACGCCTCCATACCAGACGACCGGAAGCCCCGCGAGAGCGGCCTTCGGCAAAAAAAACTCCGCTCGCGAAAAAGCATGCTGTCCATCACCCTTCGTAAGGGCCACCACCGTCGCAACGATCTGAGTGTCCTGCGCCGCAAATGTAATATGCGAACCAACGTGCACCCCAAGCCGGTCCGCCGACCGCTGCTCTATGGCAACAACGGGCTTCTTCTCGTCCGCGGCCCACCACTTCCCTTCCACGACCTTCGTCCCCGGAGGCGCACTATCCATCCATGTCAGACTGATCGACCGCAGCATCCTCTTCGGAAAATTCTTCAGCTTCGCCTGCTCCGCCGGCACTCCGTCAATATCGACGACGCGCGAGGAAACCACGGGCAGCAACTCCGCCTCGGCAGTGACGCTATGCTGTGACTTCAGCAGCGTTCGTATCCCGTTAATTTCGCTGTTCGTAATATCAATCAAAAAAACGTTCGGCAGGTTCGGCGCGGACGAGATATGCAGCTCCGAAACGACGGCCTTTTGCACAAGATAGACCGTCATGATCTGCATCACGCCCATCCCCAGCGCCGCCAGCAGCGCGGCCGAAGGGTTCCCGGGACGATACAAATTCGCCAGCCCATGTCGCACCGAAGACGGCAGATGCAGCCGCGTCTTCGACAAAAAGAACCGCAGCCCCGCCAGCACGGCCGCCGAAGCAAGCAGCAACACTCCGAGCACCAGCACCAAACCCACCGAAAAGACCTGACCCACCACCACCGAATCGCTCAGCGTAGTCGCAATCGCAGCCAGTCCTGCAAGAATCAGCACCGCCGCCCCGATCTGCGCAACGTTCTTCGTAATCTTGCGCCAGATTCCCGCGACAAATGGATCGTCTGTATCGTCCACCGCCCTACGCAGAATCAGAATCGGCCGCACTCCGCGAATGTCCAGCAGCGGCGGAAGCGTAAACAAAAGGGTCGTCAGAATCCCCACAGCAAGTCCCGTGATCACGGTGCTGAGTTGCACGTGCAGCTCCGTATCCACATGAATCAGCTTCGCCAGCAAATAAGGAAAGCTCAGTTGCACCCCCACCCCAAGCCCAACTCCGAGCACACCTCCGGCCGCCCCCAGCAAAAGCGTCTGCAACAGATAGATCTTGATGATCTGCCCCGACCGCGCGCCCAGCGACTTCATAATCGCAATCGTATCCAGCCGCTGCTGCAGATGCGCCCGCATCGCCATCGCCACGCCAATCGCGCCCAGCACCAGCGCCACCAGGCTCATCAGCGACAGCAGACTCGTCGCGCGGTCCAGCCCCTGCGTCAGCGCCGGGTTCGTCTCGCGATAGTCAATAATTTGTGCCTCGGGCAGGAGCTTTTCCAGTCGCGCCTTCAAATCGGCGACTGCCTTATCGGAGATCGGCGCGCTACCCTTCGGCTTCGGCACCTTGAACAGATACCGCTGCCCTGCGTGACTTCCCGGCGCCAGCAATCCACTCGCATCCAGTCCTTCGCGCGAGATCAGCACTCGCGGCCCCGCCGCAAAGCTCCCCGACAGCCGGTCCGGTTCATTGACCACCACCGAAGCGATCCGGAACAGCTTCGTTCCAACCTTCAGCTGATCGCCGACCTTCAAATTCAGTCG
>DATHQG010000245.1:0-6738 GCA_035483075.1 Edaphobacter sp.
CACATCCCCTTAGATAAACCGAACACCTCGCTCTATGCACTCACATCGCAATCCAGAAGACGGCACGATGCACCCCATTCTCGCCACGCCCAAAATCTCGGAAGGGCCCGACTTCAGTCGGGCCGTAAGGGCCGCGCGCAAAGCGCGTCTCCTCTCTGCCGCAAGCCAGAGCGAAACATGACTGATTTTCGCGCCTTGCGATACCCGGAAGGGCCCGACTTCAGTCGGGCCGTAAGGGCCGCGCGCAAAGCGCATCTCCGCTCTGCCCTGAGCAGCGTCGAAGGGTCGGAGTGTAGGCGCAGCCGCAACGACTGAATTGCCTTCGTCCAACCAGCCACAAAAGTCAAAGAATCAAGAATCGCGACCCAACCGCTCCAACAACTCCCGCACCGTCACCCCAAGCACCGGATGCACCCACTCCGGCGCAATCTCCGCCAACGGCTCCAGCACAAACCGCCGCTCTTCCATTCGCGGATGTGGCAATATCAACTCCTCCGCCCACAGCACCCAATCCCCAAACAACAACAGATCAAGATCAATCACCCGCGGCCCCTTCGCAATCGCACCCAAGCGCTCTCGCCCCATCGCCCGCTCCACCGCAAGCAACTCCCGCATTAGCGTCCTTGGATCCAGGTCCGTCTCGAGAAGCAGCGCCCCATTCAAAAACCGAGGCTGCTCCAAATACCCCACCGGCTCCGTGTCATAAAACGACGAAACCGCCCGCACCTCACCCAGCGCCCCGATCCGTCTTACGGCCTCCCTCAGGTTCGCCTCACGGTCCCCAAACCTCGACTCCAGATTCGACCCCAGCGCAATCGCCGCCAGACGCTTCATCCGATAATCGCCCAGACGCGAGCAACATCCACCACGCAATTCACCACAATTCCACCATCAAATCACCACGTTTTTACCACCCAAAACACCGCAAATTTACGACACAATCGCAGGCTGTAGATGCCCCATCATGGTTTCAGGCTCAGACACCTCATCGTACCCATGGGCCAGCTCCCATGCCGACCGGTCCCGCATAAGTCGTTGCACAAGAGCAGTATGCATAGCATGACCCGCCCTCTCCGCCACCACCCTGCCCTGGATCCTCCGCCCCGCCAGCGCCAGGTCCCCAATCAGGTCCAACACCTTATGCCGCACAAACTCATCATCAAACCGAAGTGGCCCATTTTCAACACGTTGCCGCGAAAGAATAATGGCGCACTCATTCGAAACCCCACGAATCAGCCCCATATCTCGCAACGTCGCCTCGTCCTCCTTAAACCCAAAAGTCCGCGCCGGAGCGATTAAATTAACGTAGTCGCCAATCGCCAGATCACCCGTAAACATCTCATAACCAATAGGTTGCGGAAAGTCGATCGTATACTGGATCCGGTACCCCGACCCCGGATAGACCCCAATAAACTTGGACCCCTCGCGGACCTCGACCTCTTTGAGGACCTTCAGATACTCCCGCTTCCGTCTCTGCTGTTTCAATCCAACTGATTGAAAAGACTGCACATACGGCAGCGCACTCCCATCCAGAATCGGCACCTCAAGATTGTCCACCTCAACGATGACGTTATCCACCCCATAACCAATCAAAGCCGAAAGCAGATGTTCCGTAGTAGAAATCAGCACGCTCTGCCGCATCAGGCTCGTCGCGTAGCTCACCTTTGCGACGTTGCGCCCCACCGCCGCGATCTCGAAGTTATCTAAGTCTGTGCGCCGAAAGACAATACCCGACCCAGCAGGCGCCGGAATCAGTCGCATGGAGACAGGTGCACCGCTATGCAGGCCGATGCCGCTGAACTCTATCTCCGATCGAATTGTCCGCTCAAAGTGAGCTTCCAAGGCCACGAAACAATCTCTCCATTAAAGCCATCAACAAGCCTACAGTCGATCAGCAAACTCGCAATGTGGTAAATCTGCCACAATCCCCCTCAACAGTGACTACTTTCTGCCGCGCAAAAACTGGAACTAATTCATTTGACTGCTATAACATCCGTCCATGGATACCAAAGCGATCTTTCGCCACGTCGATAAAAAGAAGGGCTGGATTCATGACACTCTCTACGAACTCGTGCTGCAAGAATCGCCAAGTGAAGACCCTCCAGCGGTTAATGCCGCCATGGGTCTCGCGGAACGCTGGGGCCGCCAGCTGGGAGCACGCGCAAAGCGCCACAAGCAACGCGAATTCGGCGATGTCCTCGAACTCCGCTTCGGCCCATCGCGCTCGACCCGTAAACCTGTTCTTCTACTCGGACACCTCGACACAGTCTGGCCAATGGGGACGCTGGCAAACATGCCATGGCGAGAGGCCGAGGGTCGGTACTGGGGCCCGGGCGTACTCGACATGAAAGCCGGGGTCGTGATGGCTCTCGCAGCGATCAGCACCTTACGCGAAATGAAGTCAACTCGTCCCGTGACGCTGCTCTTGAACAGCGACGAAGAGGTCGGCAGCCCGATCTCCCGCCCCATCACAGAGCGGCTCGCGCTGGAGTCGGCCGTGGTATTCGTTCTGGAGCCAGCGCAGGGGCTCGGCTACAAGACCGCACGCAAGGGCGTAGGGCAGTACCATGTGCAGGTTACAGGCGTTGGTGCGCACAGCGGCGTGGACTTCGAGCGAGGCCACTCGGCTGTCCTCGAACTCGCAAAGCTTGTCCAAACCATCTCCAGCTTCACGAATCTGCAGCGCAAATTGACGGTAAATTGTGGTGTCGTCGCTGGTGGAACGCGGTCAAATGTGGTCGCTTCGAGCGCTTACGCCGAGGTCGATGTCCGAATTGCGAAGGCGAGCGATGCGCCATATGTGGAAAAGCTATTTCGCGGCCTTAAGGTCTCTGACCCCCACTGCAAACTCACGATCACCGGCGGCATCAACCGTCCGCCGATGGAGCGCAAAGCCGGAACGATTGCCTTGTTCAAGAAGGCACACGCGCTAGCTGCAGAGCTAGGCTTCGTTCTCGACGAGGCGGCCACCGGCGGCGGCTCCGACGGCAACTTCACCGCTGCGCTCGGAGTACCGACGCTCGACGGAATGGGAGCGGTTGGCGATGGCGCCCACGCCGCACACGAATCGGTCGTCATCGAGCACGTTGTGCCGCGAACCGCTCTAATGGCAGCAATGATCGCCAGCGTCGAGTAGATGAGTCCGTTGCGATTCAGGACCGCACCTAAGGTCCCTCGACAACAAGTGCGGCCTCCGCTTCCGCCAACAAAGCGATCGTACGCGCAATTGGAAGCCCGACCACATTGAAGTAACAACCTTCAATGCGGGGGATCCAACGGGCGGCGTACCCTTGGATGGCGTAAGCCCCAGCTTTATCCATTGGTTCACCGTTGGCAATATACCGCGCGATCTCAGCGTCATTCAGTTGGTTGAAGGTCACCTGAGTGATCTCGACGTCCCTAACGATTTTGTCCCCGGTGACCGCAGCAAGCCCCGTGAGGACGGCATGAGTACGCCCGCTCAGCAACTCCAGCATGCGCCGTGCATCGGCAGTATCGGTGGGCTTGCCTAGAATGTGGCCGTCACAGACGACGCAGGTGTCGGCGCCAAGCACGATAAGCGGACCGTCCGCCACATCCAACGATCGATGTGCGTTCCAGACCGCCTGGGCCTTCTCCTCCGCGAGCCGTTGGACGTACGCGGCGGCGGTCTCGTCGGGCAACAAGTCTTCATTCAGGTTCGCGGCCGCTACAGTAAACTTAAGGCCCGCCTGCGAAAGGAGTTCGCGGCGACGAGGCGAGGCAGAGGCAAGGATGAGCATCACGCTCTCCAGAGTAGCGGTAGAGCGGACCATTGGGCAAAGTCCTTCGGGCCCGTTCATGAAAATAAGCGACATCGACGGGAGAGATCAATGATGAACCGGGCCGCTGGCTAGACCGCGTCTGAGGCGGCGGCCACGGGCCTTCCCGTCGCTATCATCGGAACGTCCTCCAAACCCATCATTACCCCGGACGTAAGCGGAATGATGAAGAACAACACGCAACAATTTACCAACAAGCTCACTGGCCTGTTTGGAGGAAAGAAGAAGTAACAATCGGTTGACGCGTTACTGTGTGACGTCTTCGACCGAAACCTGCGCCTGCATCAGATGTTTCGCACCAGGGGCGAGCGTAACCGCGCTAACCGCTGCGTTCACTGTTTCGACAGCGATGAATTCGTGCCACTCAGTCGGATCAAGATCAGGTAATTTGAGCGCACCCGACTCCCACGGGTTCCACACGACGGTCGTGTTGGAGCCCGCCTTGGCAACAGTAATGCGACGCTTGTTGCCGGCGTCGTGCAGAACGCAGGTGCTCGAGGTGTTCAGATACACACGGTCTGTTGGGTCCGTAATGACGATCGCGCCATGCTGCACCTTCGACTGAAAGTTGTCGTTCTTGTCCAGATAAGTCACACCTTCAAGACCGGTGACAGTGACCTCGTGAATGTCCGCCACCGCGTAATAGGTGTGAAGCGCCTCTTCGAAGACAAGCGGCACGGTCGCGTCGTTGACCACCGTGAGCTCCATCGTCAGCGTGCGCCCAATCTTAAGCTGGAATGCCAGCCGGAAGCGGTCGTAGCCTAGATCGCGACTGATCTCCGTTGGCCCCAGGGTAAAGGTCATGTGCAGGTCATCGCCGGCCAGCGCAGCAAAGGCGAGCGTCCAGTCCTGAATGCGAGCGAATCCGTGCGACGGTCCCGTCTTGCCGTCATGCCGCGCGGCAAACCAGGGAAACGCAATCGGTACACCGCCGCGAATCGGCCTGCCCGGCACGAAGTCGCTCTTGCGGCTAAGAAATATGGCGGGCTGTTGTCCCTTCGGCTGCCACGCGGCAACATGCGCGCCCTGCAAATACACAGTCGCTGTCGCGCGCGGCGCCGTGATGCTGGCATAGATGAGTCCGCTGGCCGTCGCATGAAAGGAAAGAACGCCGGGGATGCTAAAGTGTTCGTCTAGTTGCGCAGTATCCATAGTTGTCTCTCGTCGCGTCTGCGAATTATTCGATGATGCGTGAAGTTAAATCTGCGAATACGTTGTCGGGCTGAGGACCAGGTTCGAGATATTGCTCACAATCGCTTCAAAGGAGTATCGCGGTGAGCCTGACAGCTTCTTCCACTCCGGCGCATTGCGGAAGACGTCCCACTTCGCGTTCAGGTCCGCCATATCGGCGAAGCTCAGCATATACGTCAGGTTCGGCATGTGCGACCCGATCAGCGTGTCGCCGTAGAAGACCTGCGCGAAGCCCGAGGCCTGGAAGATCTCGAACTCGCCGTGGTGAAACATCTCGACCTTGCGGACATGGTCCTGACTCGTCGCGCTCTCGTAGGTGCGCAGCTGAAAGATTCGCTTGCCGTGCTGTGCCGTCGCCGCCGGAGGGGTCAGCTTTGGCCAGCCTTCAAACGCAATGAGCAGCGAACTCTCAATTCGTTGAAACGCCGGCGCTGTGGCGGGCGTATTCCAGAACGGGTCAGCGACCTTCATAAAGACGGGGTCTTGTGCAAGATGCAGCTCGGCTGTAGCGAGCGTCTCAAGGTTCGTGCAGGGAAGCAGCAGATATAGCGTAGGCGTATCCGGACCGATGTCGAGATGGAACGCACCCACGGGCGCGATGCCGAGCCGGTTCAGCGCCGGGATCAGCGCGTCGGAGACGTAGCTCTCCGTGAGCTTAATCTGCGGCCCGGACTGCAGATGATACTTGCGAATCTCGTAGTACTCGCGAGCTTTGCCTGCAGCAACCGACGCCTGTGCCAGCGCGGAAGACTGGTTAGTAAAACCAAGCGCCGAAGCTGCAACGGAGGTAGTCAAAAACTCGCGCCTTTCCATTCATCCTCCCAGCGGATTCGCTATCCGCCGAACACCAAGCAAGACTGCACCATGAAGGATACATCTCCGCCCGCTAGTTCTGGCGATGTCACCTTGAAGCGGATGCGGGTTGCGGCGGGGCCTTCATCAAATCCACGAACAGCTTGTTGAACCGCGGCAGATCAAGGTCAGTCTGGACATGAACAAGCTGAACATCGAGTGCAGGTTTATTCGCGGCAGTCCACGAAAGGGTGTCTCCGTAGAAGGGCCCGCGGTTCAGGTCCACGTCGAGGTAGAGCTTCTCCTCCTTCGTAATGATCGCGGGGTCGAGCCACGCCGCAGCGGCCAATTCGTCCCACAGATAATAAAACTCACTTGTATATGCAGCGAGATACTTCGCGGCAGGGTTCGGCGAACGGGCAATCTCCGCCAGCATCTCCTTCGTGAAACCAGTTTTGACGGAGATGTCCACCGTGGTGAGATCGATGCGCGGCCAGTGTGCACGCAGCGTGATGTGCGCTGCCTCAGGATCAAACCAGAAATTGAACTCATGCCGAGGATTATTCGCAAACTCCGGGTCTCCGGTCTGCGGACCCAGGCTTCCACCCATAATGACGACGCCCTGCGTAAGCTCGGCGAAGTGCGGATCGATAGAGATGGCAAGCGCGACGTTCGTCAGCGGCCCTGCAGCATAGATCGTCACCTGGTGCGGGTGCGCGTGCACCTGGCGAATCAAAAAGTTAGCGGCATCTTCATCCGAGGGTTTCAACGCCGGCTCTCCCTCAGCCAGCTTGGGAACAACATAAGGCCCGTGATACGGCTGCCGGCTGGTGTTCGAGGCAAGATCTCCCCACGCCCCATACCAGGAATATCCGCCATAAAGCTGCCTCTGGATCTGCGTCTCCTCCTCCGTGCGGACCAGAGGAAAGATCGCTCCTGGCACAACCGGAACATC
>DATHQG010000246.1:0-11779 GCA_035483075.1 Edaphobacter sp.
CTTCGGTTTACTCCTCACGAACCCCGCAGACCGTTGCAGCGGTTCCAACACATGTATGTACTGTTTTTGTACGCGTTGTTTTCTCTCGACTACGTCTTCGTAAGAGACTTTGAGTGCTTTTTCTTCCCGCCCCACGACTATTTGAAACGCACCAGGCATCCGCTGCGGGAATACGCCATTCTCTTTGCGGGCAAGACCTTCTACCTCACGTACATGCTCATTTTGCCGGTGGTGCTCCTGGGAAAATCACCTTGGCTAGTCGCTGCGGCGTTCGTTGTGGTCCATTTGATCATTGGTTTGACCGTATCTTTGGTATTCCAGACCACGCACACAATTGACAGCACGTACTTTCCCTCAAGCCGCAGCGAGTTTGACAACGGCGTCTATCATATCTTCGCGACAACGGCCGATTACGCGACGAGTAACCCGCTCGTCGGTTGGCTCGCCGGCGGACTCAACCATCACATCGTCCATCATCTGTGCCCCTTCGTTTGCCACACCCATTACGCTCCGCTGACCCGGATTGTGAAGGAGACCGCCGAAGAGTTTGGAGTTCCCTATCGGCAACATCCCACCATGACGCGCGCGATCCGGCATCATCTGATACTTTTGAAGCAATTGGGAAACGAAAACTAATCTTGAGCGCTTCAGTCACACCGCAGGAATGTCCCCACAGTGCTGCGCAGGCACCTCGGGAGCCAGGTGTGACCTTGCCCAAAGCGATACCGGTTGTCTCGCGACTTCGATCTTTCACGGATTCGCGCGCGATGGCCGCCAATCCCGTACACGTGCTGTCGAAGTACAACGAACTCTTCGGGGACACATTCCGCTTCTACCTGGGCGGTATCAAAGAGGCCATCGTTACTACCAATCCCGCCGTCATTCAGCACGTCTTGAAGACCAATGCGGAGAACTACCAAAAATCCGAAATTCAGGTAAAACGGATGGGCCACTTCCTTGGTAAAGGCCTTCTTACTACCCACGGGGAAGCCTGGCGCACCCAGCGGCGTCTTATCCAGAAGGGTTTCGATCGAAAACAACTCGATGCTCTGTCTTCGATCATGCAGGACTCCCTCGCCGAGTCGCTGCGGGATTTCGACAGACAAGTCCATGCCGGTCCTGTCGATATCTACCCCCACTTGATGAAGATGACCTTTGCGATGGTCGCCCGATCGCTGTTTGGCGCCAGGTTGAAGGACGAAGACATCGACCTCGTCAGCCATACCATCTGCACCGTCCAGGAATTTATCGTTCGGCAAACCATTCAGCCTTACCTGAATCCCTGGTTTGCCGTCTCGGGTGAACTACGCAGGCACGAAGAGATGCGAGTCCGGGCGGACAGCGTTCTGATGGAATACATCAAACAACGACGCAACCAAGCGCCCGGTAACGATCTGCTGCAGAACTTGATGGACGCCCGTTACAGCGACGGCGAAGGCATGAGTGATGAGCTGGTCCTTAGCGAAAGCATGCAACTCCTGGTCGCCGGCCATGAAACATCCTCGAATGGCCTGTCGTGGCTTCTCTACCTCTTGAGTTCGCATCCGGAGTGTCTCGAAAGAGTCCGTCAGGAGTTCGACTCCGTGCTGGGTGACGCGCCGTTGAGTCACGCGGACGTTCCGAAGTTCGAATTCACCACGCAGGTCATTCAGGAGGGGTTGCGGCTCTACCCGCCGTTCTGGATGATCGACCGCGAGGCAGTAGCGGACGACCGGGCAGGGGAGATCGAGATACCCCGGGGATCGACGGTCATTGTCTATGTGTATGGTGCACACCATGCACCGCGCTACTGGGAGCGCCCGGAGAGCTTCGAGCCGGAGCGCTTTATCAAGGCAAACGAGAAGCTGCGCACGCCCTTCACCTATCTGCCCTTCGGAGGCGGACCGCGGGTCTGTATCGGCAATCAGTACGCAATGCTGCAGATCCTCATGATTCTGAGCGATCTGCTGAGAAAATACGACTTTCAGCTAACTCCGGGCCAAACGATCGAAGCGCGCCCGATGGTCATCCTTCGACCGAAGCACGGAATCCGCATGACTTTCACCGAGGCAATCGCACGAAGGCGGCCTTCGAAGTTCGAAGTATCAGTCGATCCTGCTGGCGATGACTTGAGAGTCAGTTGAATTCCAATTGATGCTCGTCGAACGGACCAATATCTCAAAGGAGCGGATTGAGCCATCGGGGCGACAATAACGCGAACTTCCACATCGTCTATCGCCAGGGCATGGGGGGCGCAGCAGACGTGGTTTGTCCCCCACGATGTTCCCGGACTGATCGACCTGATGGGGGGCGCGGAAGAGTTTTCCAGGCAACTTGAAGACTTCTTTGAAAAGACCCCCGCCTCGTTTGGATGGAACGACTATTACAACCACGCCAATGAACCGGTCCACCATGCTCCCTACTTGTTTGTCTATGCAGGCAAACCGTGGCTTACGCAGAAGTGGGTGCGCCGTATCCTGACCAATGCCTATCGAAATGACGTGAACGGCATCTGCGGGAATGATGATGTAGGCCAGATGTCCGCGTGGTATGTCCTGAGCAGATGTTCTCTTTCACCTCGATCTAAGTGCTCTTGCTTCGCTTCAGTACCCGGTAAAACGCTGTGATCACCAGAAGGAACGGTATGAAACCCGGGACTGTGTATTGCAGACCCTCGACGTAGAAGGTGCTGATCGTGATGGCGGCGAGAGCGATCAGGGCGGTGATTTGCGAGTAAGGCGAAAACGGCAGGCGGATCGGCAGCAGAGCGAGACGCGCCTGGCCCAGCGAGCGGCGAAAGGCAAGATGAGCGAGCAGGATAACGATCCACACGAAGAACATGCCGGCGACTGCGACACCGTAGAGCAGCAGGAAGGCCCGGCTGGGAGCAAGGATGGCGAGCAGGATAGCGGCTACCATCCCGCCGGTAGACGCAAGCAGGGCAAAGTACGGAACGCCATTCTTGCCCAGGCGGCCGAGCGTCTCAGAGACGTAGCCATCGCGAGACAGGGAGAAGAGGGTGCGGGTCGTGAGGTAAAGATTCGTGTTTGCGCTTGAGAGGGCCGCGGTGATAACCACCAGATTCATGATGCTCCCGGCGAAGGGAATGCCGACCGCTGCGAAGGCCAATACAAAAGGACTACCGGTGATACCGCTGCCCATCCTGTCCCACGGCGTCATCGATAGCATCACGATCATCGAGAGCACGTAGAAAAGAATGAGCCGAAGGGACACGGTACGCATTGCGCGGGGGATGGTTTTTTCGGGTTGCGCAGTCTCACCGGCGGTGACACCAATGATCTCCACGCCCATGTAGCTGGTAAGCGTGAGCGTCATAGCCAGCCAGACGCCTCTCAGGCCATGCGGAAAAAGGCCTCCGTGAGTGGTGAGATTTGAAAAGCCTGCGGCACGGACGGGGCCAAAGCCGAAGATGAGCCCAAGCCCGACGACGATGAATGCCACGATGGCCACGACCTTGATGACGGCAAACCAGTACTCAAATTCGCCGAAGTTGCCGACCTGCATCGCATTGATGACGATAAGGCCGACTGAGACTCCGACGACCCAGGTCCATTGCGGAACGGAGGGGAACCACATGGAGGAGTAGATGGCGACTGCCGTTACCTCAGCGCCGATAGCAATGATCTGGACGAAGGCGTAGGTTGCGCGAACGGCGAAGCCCGACCACTCGTTGAGGTAGGTCTGGGCGTAGACGCCGAAGGAACCGGCTACGGGATGAACGACGGCCATCTCCGCGACGGAATAGGCAACGATGACAGCGATGACGGCGCTGAAAAGATAAGAGAGGATGACGCCTGGGCCGGCCAGTCGAATCGTGAGGGAGCTGCCGAGGAAGAGTCCCACTCCGATCGCGCCGCCGATCGTCATCATGGTGAGTTGGCGCAGCGTCAGTCGACGCTTAAGCTCGGGAGAGCCCTCGGTGGGGTCCGCCAGGGTGGATGCGGAAGCCATCGGACCCCGGCCGTAAGCGCCTTTTTTACTGGCTCCGAACCATGTCACGGAGCACCCTTCCGAACTCGTGAATCTCCTCGATGGTGTTGTAGTGGAGAATCGATGCCCGGACGACGCCGGTGTCGAGACCCTGGCCGAGATGCTTCATCAGGCGCGGCGCGTACATGTGTCCGTCGCGAATGCCGATGCCTCTGTCCGACATCGTTTCGGTGACGAACGCGGGCAATATGTTGGGAAGGTTAAAGCAAAAGGTGGGAACTCGTTCGGAGAGGCGAGTTGGGTCGTCCACCCCGTAGACGATAGCCCCTGCAGCGTGCAGTACTTCGAGCATCTCGCGAGAGAGGGTCGCTTCGTACTCGCGTATGGAGGTCATAGCGCGAATGAGGGAGCCGCGGCGCGATGCGGGCACGGTGCTTCCTTCCTCCAAGGCGAGGCCATTACCGAGGGTTTCGAGATAGGTGACAGCGGCCCCCATGCCGGCGACATTCTCGTAGATGAAGGTGCCGGCCTCGATTTTGCTGGGCGGAGCGTCAGGGATGAAGTCCTCGCGGAAGGTCTGGAGCTTATACAGAAGCTCGAGGCGTCCCCACATGAAGCCCATATGAGGAGCGAAGACCTTATAGCCGGAGCAGACGAGGTAGTCGCAGTCGAAGGCCTGCACATCGATGAGGGCGTGAGGAGAATAGTGAACGCAGTCGAGAGCGACCTCTGCACCGGCGGCGTGGGCGAGCTTGGCGACAGTGGACACGTCGACAATGGAGCCGAGGGCATGGGAGGTAACGGTGCAGGCGACAAGACGGGTCTTCGGGGTGAGGAGCGGCGCGAGGTCTTCCACGTGAAGGTTGTTGTCTTCGCGCATCTTCCACCAGACGATCCTGGCGCCTTCGCGCTCAAGCTGGAGCCAGGTGGCGATATTGGCTTCGTGGTCGAGTTCGGTGACGACGATCTCGTTTCGGGTCCCGAGCGTGCGACCGATCGCAAGACTGAGCAGGCGGAGAAACGAGGTCGCGTTCATGCCGAAGGCGACCTCGTTGGGGTCCCGCGCGTTGATGAGGTTGGCCACACTCTCTCTGGCGCGCGCAATCGTCGCGTCGACTTCTATGCTCTTGGCGTAGCGGCCGCCGCGCTGCACGTTGCAATGCAGCAGGTGACCGTTGATCGCGTCGAAGACAACCTGGGGAATCTGCGCGCCGGCGGCGTTATCAAAGAAGATGAAATCCGGCTCCTGATTGAGCGCAGGAAAGAGCGAACGGACCCGATCAGAGGGGAAGGCGGTGGCCCGGGGCGCGACTAGCTGCTGATTGACCACTTGACTCCTGGCGCCTGGCAATCCGGCGACTCATGCGGGTGCTAACCGGCACCCTGATTCTGACCTCACGATGGATACGTGCGACGATCAGTATACAAAAGGAACTACTAGCTTCGGAGTTCTCGCGGCTTGAGCGTGGTAGCCTTGGTTCGTTTGCCGAAGGCGCTCGGTGTGAAAGTTCGGATCGATTCGCGCGTAAGACTGACAGAAAAGTTTGAGGCGGTAGCTGTCCATGAGGACCAAGCAACTTTCAACCATCGTCAGCCTTCTGACGTTGATTCTCGCTCCGGCGATGGCGCAGCAATCTTCTCAACCCTTCCGGGACCCTGGTCTGCCGATGGAGAAGAGGATCGACAACCTGCTTTCGCTCATGACGCTCGATGAAAAGATTGATTGTCTGGGGACGAGGACCGGAGTACCGCGTCTCGGCGTTCCAAACTTCGGCAGTTCAGAAGGGATCCACGGTCTGCAGCAGCGGGGCGGTGGCAACGCACAACGCGCGGCCATCACCACGACGCAATTCCCGCAGCCTCCAGGGATGGGGGAGTCGTGGGACCCTGAACTTGTACGTCAGGCCGGTGGCGTCGAAGGGTACGAGGCGAGATTTATCACGCAAACAGAAAAGTACAATCGCCAGGTCCTGATGCTGTGGGGACCGCAGGCGGACCTTGCACGAGACCCACGCTGGGGCCGGAGCGAAGAGGTCTATGGCGAAGATCCGTTCTTCAATGGAACCATGGTTGTGGCCTTTACGAAGGGGTTGCAGGGGGACGATCCCAGGTATTGGCAGTCGGCGGCGCTGCTCAAGCACTTTCTCGCGAACAGTAACGAGATGTTCCGCACGAGCTCCTCTTCGAACTTCGACCAGCGCTTGTTCTGGGAGTATTACTCGGTCCCGTTTCGTATGGGTTTTCTGGAGGGTGGGGCCAAGGGAGTGATGGCCTCGTATAACGCCTGGAACGGTACGCCGATGGCTATCAATCCAATTCTGAAAAGCCTCGTCCAGAAACAGTGGGGCGTAGATGTGCTCTCGAGCGATGGCGGGGCGGTAAAGTTGCTTGTGACCTCCCACAAGCGTTTTGCTAACCAGCAAGAGGCGGTGGTGGCCTGCCTGAAGGCCGGGATTAACCAATTTCTTGACACGTATATCGATGAGACCAAGGCCGCGGTTAAGGATGGATCGGTGA
This sequence comes from Edaphobacter sp., assembly GCA_035483075.1. Taxonomy (GTDB): domain Bacteria; phylum Acidobacteriota; class Terriglobia; order Terriglobales; family Acidobacteriaceae; genus Edaphobacter. The sequence goes on from DATHQG010000246.1 coordinate 6,448, forward strand.
CTGAGGCGGAGATCGATGAGTTGCTGCGTCCGAAGTTTCGCGTCACAGTAAGGCTGGGGCTGCTCGATCCGCCGGAGACGGTGCCTTATTCGAAGATCAAGGACTTGCCCGAGCCATGGAACACAGAGAAGGACAAGGCCATTTCGGAGAAGATGGCGCTGGAATCAGTGGTGCTGCTGAAGAATGCTGACGGGTTTCTGCCGTTGAAGAAAGATTTGATCAAGTCGATCGCCGTCATCGGACCGCTTGCCGACTCAGTGCGGTGGGACTGGTACGGCGGGACGCCTCCGCATGCGATTACTCCGGTTGATGGAATCAGGAATGCAGTCGGCCTGGGCGTCAAGGTTAACTATGCTGCCGATGAGATCGGCAACGCCGCTGTTCACGCGGCCGAGACGTCCGATGTGGCGGTTGTGGTGGTCGGTAATGACCCTACCTGCGGTCCAGACATGGCGCACGATTGGCACAACTCGCCTGATGGTGGAGGCACCTTGCCGTGCACGGTGCCGAGTGATGGGCGGGAAGGACGGGACCGTGAGGTCATTACGCTGGCGCAGGAACAGTTGATCAAGCAGGTGTATGCGGTGAACCCGAAGACCGTTGTGATTCTGGTCTCGAGCTTCCCGTTTGCGATCAACTGGACGCAGTCGAACGTTCCGGCGATCCTGCATATGGCGCACTCGTCGCAGGACGAGGGCACAGCACTGGCCAAAGTGCTCTTCGGTGACTACAACCCGGGCGGTCGTCTGGTGACGATGTGGCCGAAGTCGGTCGACCAGTTGCCCGCCATGATGGACTATGACATTCGCCACGGACGTACTTATATGTACTTCAAGGGAGAGCCGCTCTACCCGTTTGGCTATGGCTTGAGCTACACCACCTTCAGCTACGCCAACCTGAAGGCAAGTTCCGCGGAGATGGCGAGCGACGGCACTGTAACGGTCAGCGTGGACGTGACGAATACAGGAGGCCGAACCGGTGATGAAGTCGTCCAGCTTTACGTAAAGCATCTCAAGTCGAAGGTGGAACGACCAGTCGAGGAACTCAAGGGGTTTCAGCGAGTGACCTTGAAACCGAACGAAACGAAGACTGTACAGATTCCACTGAAGGCTGCAACGCTCGCCTTCTGGGACGAGAGGCAGGGTCAGTTCAAGGTAGAAGCAGAGCCCGTGAAGCTGATGATTGGAAGCTCTTCGAAGGACATCAAACTAGCCACAACTGTGAACGTCCGATAGCCTACGTAATGCCTGGCGTATAAGCAGGGCCCAATCGCATTCGTGCGTTTGATGGATCGAAATCAGGCATCGGCCGAGTGGGGACATGTTTCGAGTCGTTCGCTATCGGCATTGACCTGAGGGAGTGGCTTCTTTGCCGGGCCCTTACGGTTGAGCAGGTAAAGGCCGAAGATGACGATGGCGACACCGATATAAGCCGGGGCGGTGATCTGTTCGTGCGCGATGGAGCCCCAGAAGAGTCCCCAGATTGGCAGAAGGTAGGTGACGGAAACGACCCGTGTTGAGGAGATGCGATCCAGCAGGCTGTAGTAAAGCAGGTAAGCCAGGCCACTGCCGGCGATGCCCAGGGCGATGTTGGCGAGGATCGAGCTGGTCAGGATGTGGACAGGGCGTGGGCCGAGCAAGGCGACCGGAAGGACCATGAGGCCGGCGAGACTGAGTTGAGTGGTGGCGAGGCCGATCGGATCGAGGCCCACGAGCTTGGCTTTGGCGAGGACGGTGGCGACCGCATATCCGGCGCTGGCCATGGCGATAAAGAGAACGCCAATGGCGTACGAGCGGACCGAGCCGACAGCCACAGAGTCGGCCCCATGGGAGTAGACGACCAGCATGACACCGAAGAAGCCTAGTAATACGCCAGGGACGGTACTGCCTTCGGATTTCTGCTTCATGAAGCTGAGGCTGAGCAGCAACGCCCAGATGGGGGTGGTGGCGTTAAGCAGGGCGGCGATGCTGCTTGGGACCGTGCGCTCGCCGATCGCGAAGAAGACGAAGGGGATCGCGTTATTGAAGAGCGCGACCAAGAGCAACCATCCGATCAGGCGCCGGGGTGGCAGGGTCCGGCGTTTGGTCAAAAGCACGATCCAGAGGAAAGCAGCGCCAAAGGCCACGCGGATCAGCGCGACCCAGAGGGGAGGGAAGCTCTGGACGGAGAGGCTGATGAGCAGGAACGAGGCCCCCCAGATAGCGGAGAGGAGTAGCAGTTCCAGAGTGTCGCGGAGTTTCATGGGCCCCCCTTTTCGGGCTAAGTCACGATGTAGAGTTACATCTGTTATGCATCGTGTCCAACGATTTGTTTTGATGAAACGCATCGAAAAATGCGATAGTAAAGTTATGCTCGATCTACGTGAGTTGAAGACGTTTCGTAGCGTGGCGGCGGAGAAGAGTTTTACGCGCGCCGCCAACCTGTTGCATTATGCGCAATCGAGCGTGACGGCACAGATCCACGGCCTGGAAGAGGAGCTGGGGGTGCCGCTCTTTGACCGGATGGGCCGAAGAGTGGAACTGACATTGGCCGGGCGGCAGTTGCTGACTTACGCGGACAAGCTCTTGGACATGGCCGAAGAGGCCAAGCGCGCAGTGCAGCACGACGGGCAGCCGGCGGGTACGCTGACCGTCGGGGCGCCCGAAACGCTGCTCGCGTACCGCCTTCCTGTATTGCTGAAGCGATTTCAGTTGCAATATCCGGCCATTCATCTGTCGCTGGTAGCGAACGAAAGCTGTGCGATTGGGATGGGCGGGATCATCCTCGCTCCTAATGTCGATATTGCTTTTACGTTGGATATACCTCTACCGGCCGACCATCTTACGGTCGAATGCCTGCGACGGGAGCCGGTATTGCTGGCCATTTCGCCCCAGCATCCGTTGGCAGGAAAGAAGAAGGTTACGGCGGAGGAGATCGGGCAGCATCAGGTGCTGCTGACGGACCGTGCCTGCAGCTATCGCGCTCTCTTCGAGCGCACCCTGATGGCGGAAGGTGTTCCGATGGGAGCGTCGCTCGAGTTTCTGAGCGTTGAGGCAATCAAGCAGTGCGCCCTGGCGACGATGGGCATTGCGGTGCTGCCGGAGGTGGTGATTGCGAACGAGCTGAAGCGCGGAACACTTGTGACCGTGGATTGGCCAAAGAAGCCGCTGCTGGTTTACACGCAGATGTTCCGCCGTCAGGACAAGTGGATGTCACCGGTGATGAGTGCGTTTTGGAACCTGACGTCCTCGTTGCTACAGGCCGAGGCAGGACAGAAAAGTTAGTTTCTCTTCGTTGCTCCTTTCGAGCGGTAGAGGAGCAGGATGTCTGCCTCGCAATCAAAGCTGCGGGCTATTTCATGGTCTTGATGGGGACGCCTTCGGGGAACTTGAGGTCGAATTGATCGTCTTCCAGCTTCTGGTTCAGGGTCAGCTTGGAGATGGTAACGGTGAGGCCGTATTGGTCCTGGGGACGTTTGATCTCGATCTTCATGGGGAACTGAATGTCGCCGAAGGTCTGGTAGTTGCTGTAGAAGGCCTGGGTGACGACGTGGCCGTTCTGGTCGTAGATGTCCTGCTGATAGGGCAGTAGCGTCGACCGACCGATGTGAATGACACGGAGGGTGTGGGCGATGTTGCCCTGGGGCGGCTCCAAAATCGTGAGCTCGTAGTCGGGCTCTTCGATCAGTTGTTTCTTGTCTTTCGGATCTGGGAAGATGCGCGAGTCCTGGGTCAGGTCGACGACTTGGCCCGGGCGGAGCCCCTGGATCAACAGCGAGTCGAAGATCACTGCGGGGCGCAGACTTTCAAGGCCATGTTGCGAAGGGTCGGTCACCTCGCTGGTGCCGGTCATGGCTACGTGCCGGGGCGGAATCCATAGCTTCCAAGTCCTGCCGTCGCTGACCATGTCGAGTGCTTGAGAGCCCAGTATGGGCACACGGAGCAGGACGCGGAGGTCCTGCGGTTTGCGGAGGAAGATGTAGCCGCTGAAGCTGGGGTGCTCGATGACCTGGCCCTGCCGGGAACCGCCTTCGGAGGCGACGATCTGGACTGTGGCGTTGAGGCTCTGGATCTGGTTGAACCGGGTTTCCACCTGGGTCAGGAGGTGGTCGAGCGACGCGCTGACTACCACCTCGGCGGGGCGCGTCTTGGCGACGGTGTGAATGTGGGTAAGGCAACCGGTCAGCGCTGGAGCCAGCGTGACCAACCCCACCGCTAACGCTTGTCTTATCCTCATTAGCACAAACTTCAAGTATATCCGTCCCGCGCAGGATTGCCCGAAGGGGCGAATCCCGGCGTGAACCACTGGGTTTGGTTTCCTATATGTGTTTGATGTGCGGGGCCCCGCAACGTTTCGCGGAGTTTGATGCAAAATAGACACAGGTTTGCGGCCTTTCGGGTCACGAAGGGGCGCGAGTCAGTGCTTCTCGGCCTGACGGTAGGCCTGAACTTGTTGGGCGTGCTCCTTGAGATCGACGGAGAAGAGGGTGTGGCCGGCGGCGTCGCTGACGAAATATAGATAGTCGGTCCGGGCCGGGTGAAGCGCGGCGCGGAGGGAGGCGACTCCAGGGTTGGAGATCGGCCCGGGGGGCAGGCCTGTGTGTTTGTAGGTGTTGTAGGGCGAGGGTGATTGGAGGTCGGAGGCGTAGATGGTGCCGCGCCAACGGTTGTCCAGCAGGGCGGCGTAGATCACGGTGGGATCGGTCGCCAGGGGCATGGATTTGGCGAGGCGGTTGAAGAAGACGCCGGCTACGAGAGGACGCTCGGTGTCCTGGGCGACCTCCTTCTCGATGACGGAGGCCATGGTAACGGTGGGGGCCATGTTGGTGCGGTCGAGGCCGAGCTGGGTGCTGACCTGGCGGAAGCGGTGGACCATGGCAGTCAGGATCTGGAGCGGGGTGGCATGGCGGGAGAAGCGGTAGGTGTCGGGGAAGAGATAGCCTTCGAGCGAGTCGGGGTGGGCGTTTGTGGGAAGGAGGTCGGCGATGAGCTCGGTGTACTGGCGCTCGGCGGCCAGGAAGACGTCGCGCTTAGCGAATCCAGCGGTCTCGATTGCGGCGGCGATGTCGAAGATGTTGTAGCCCTCAGGGACGGTGAGGGCCTGGGTGTAGACATCGCCGCGGACAAGGCGGTCGTAGACCTCGGCCATGGGGACGGGGTGATCGAAGCGGTACTCGCCGGCCTTGAGGGAGCCGCCTCGCCGGAGGCTGATGAGATCGAAGCCGTAGCGGCTCCGGATGATGCCGCTGTTTTGCATCTGGGCGGCGATGGCCGAGGCGCCGGTGCCGGGGGCAACGTCGACGAAGGTCTCGGACGATGGGCCGTAGGGGGCGTAGACGACATAGGCCGCAGCG
>DATHQG010000247.1:0-43532 GCA_035483075.1 Edaphobacter sp.
ATCGTCTGCACCCGCTTCTGGCACAACACCAGGGCCCGTCGCGTGGCATCAAGGTCCGGCGCAGATCGAAGCCCCTTCTCCGCGTCCGATACTCCGTCCCGTGCCTCTTGGATGAGACCCAGCAGATCCAACGTCTCACTCTCAATCGCGTCAACCACCATGGAGCCGCCACCCGCAGGCCGATCCTCCGCAATCGTCATGTGCAGCGCGTCGACTACGTCCTGAAGCCTCTTCAGGCCAAGACCCAGGTCCCCAAATGTCTCCCCAACACTCATAGGCCCACCTTCACATGAAGTGACCGCCGAGGTCACGCGGGGTGCTCCATATCTCGACTCTGAGATGTGGGCATTCGAGCTAAGCTCGAAGCGTCTTCGCTCCAGTTGAGAGCGAGTGGCTAAGCCCCTTCCGCAATCCGAAAATCCCTTACACCTCAGGCCCAAGCACGGCCAGCGCCTTCTTGTAATCCGCAGTCTCATACGCCGCCAAAGCGCTCTCGTAGCTATCGAACTCCACCACCACCGTCGTCTGCTTCAACCCCGCTTCAAGGGCCGTAACCGCACTCCCCGGCGACACGAGAAGACGCGCGCCAAACGGACGAAGTGCCGCGCCGGCCAGCGCAACATAGCGGCCCATCATCGCCTCGTCACCGACCTTCCGGTACGCCACTACCCAATAACCCTTCTTCATATCGTTTCCTCTCTCGAATGCCTTCAACCGACGATTGTTAAATTATGTGAGCAACAAAGCAATTGTAGTGTTCCCTGCAGTAGAATCGGTGACCTCGATATATCTTCCAGACAATCCTGAAGAAGATCGATATCATCCATCGCTACTTATCGAGCAATAGCGATTCACAACGGACCTGGGTCCGTAGTCATTTCGATCGCGGACCACCACCTGCAGCGGGTCCCCGTACTCCGAAAGGAAATCGATATGAAGCATACGACCAGGCTGTTAATAGCCGCCCTTGCGATGTGGACCGTCAGTTGTATCCCCTTAACCGCCCAGGAGGAGTTCACCTATAACGGTGATACCGGCCCAGGGTATTGGTCGGATCTCGAAAGTGACTTTTCGGCTTGCGCCGCATCGCCTTCGGGACACCAGTCTCCGATCGATATCGACGCTGTGATTGAAGACTCGCGGCTCGACACTCTGAACCTCCTCTTGAGTGAAATGCCATTTACTCTGATCAACAACGGTCATACGATCATGGCGACACCGAAGTTTGGGGGAACGCTGAGGCTCGATGGCGACACCTACACTCTTGCCCAGTTTCACTTCCACACGCTGTCCGAACATGCCGTAGAAGGAAATCGTGGCGCGATGGAGCTTCACGCGGTATTCACCGATGCAAACGGTAACAATGCGGTCATTGGAATGTTGTATAAGATCGGCAGGCCAAACCTGTTCGTACAGCAGTTGATCGCCGCAGGGTTACCGAAGCTAACCACCTCCGCACCGGTAACAATCAACAGACTCAGTCTCGGCGACGCTTTCACCGACACCTCACGCTATTACACCTATGCGGGCTCGCTTACGACACCGCCGTGCTCCGAGAACGTGAGCTGGGTCGTCTTGAAGCAGTGGGCCGAGTTGTCGCCAGAACAGTTCGAAGCGTTTCGGACGATTCTCGGCAACGATTTTCGTCCGCTTCAAAAACGCAACCAACGCGTGGTGCGTGCGACGGCAAGGTGAGTGGCGCTTCAAAGCAAGAACAGGAACAGCCGCCAAATCAGCAGTCGGAAGCAAGTGCCGGATGTCCCATTCATGCAGCTACATCGCATGAATGGGCATTCGAGCTTCCAACTCGAACCGCCTTCGCTCCAGTTGAGAGCGGCCAGCTAACCCTTCAACAATCTGAAGATCCTAAAAACGGGCCCAGCGGACAATCGATTGCAAACGATACCAAAGTGTGGCCCAATATCTTGTCCAATTGTTTTGCCTTTCCTCGTCAGGCTTAATTGTGGCTGGGTCATCGATAGGAATGGACCGGAACAGCAAGTGAGCACGGTTTATCAGAATTGGAGTTCGCCAATGGACAGCGTACAAATCGATCAGAAGAGCTATGAGATGCCCCCGCGGGACGGGATGAGCATCGCGCATTTTCTCACCGTGAAGGACATCGAGCGATCGGCCCGCTACTACGAAAAGGTCTTCGGCGCTCACATTCTGAGCCTGGGCGACGGCAACGCGCCTGGGTACCTTCAGCTTGCGAATATCTGGATGATTGTGAACGTGGGGGGCGGGCCGACTCCGGACAAGCCGACGGTATCGCTCAGCGTCCCCGACCCGAACCACATCAGCAGCTTTATGAACTTCCGGGTCGCGGACATTAAAGCGTGCTATGAGCTATGGAAGAGTCGAGGGGCCGAGTTCATCACGGAGCCGCAGCCCAAGTACGGCGAGATCCGCTGCTACATCCGCGATCCCGACGGCTATATCATCGAGGTCGGCCAGAGCACAGATGTTACGTACGGTTAACGCCTAGCCCGGGCGAGTGCGATACCAGCTTTATGTAATTGGCGCAGCTGCGCGCCGTTTTCTACTATCAAGACGAGCCAGAGACCGATGACCCAGGTCCATCAAGTTGCGATCGTCACCCCATTGATCGTGGGTGCTGGCGCGGTCCTTTGTACGATCTTCATCCACGGTCTGGCTGTGGGCTCAACAGTAAACTTCTTTCGTCGTGAGGCAAGACTCGGCCGTGCCGGCATGAGGTACTTAATCGATCTCACGATCGTTGTACTGGTCATGTCATTCGCATTCGTGGCACATGTGATTGAAATCGCCGTGTGGGCGTTGTTATTCATGATCTGCGGGGAGTTTCAGGAGTTTGGAGCCGCCTTTTATCACTCGGCGGTGAACTATTCAACGCTGGGCTATGGTGATGTAATCATGTCGCCTTCATGGAAGTTGCTGGGACCACTCGAGGCAGCAGATGGATCATTGATGTTCGGGGTATCGACTGCGATGATCTTTGCCGTCATTCAGCGCTTGATTCAGACTCGGTTTGCAGATCTCAGAGGCTGAGTGATTGTTGGGGTGGGTGGAGTCTAAACCGATCACCTCAGTAACTTGCCGGCGAGCCAGTAATCAACGCTGAACTTTCCGGGACCCGAGCAGATCAGCCAGATAAAGAAGAGCACGTACAGGACCTCCGGAAGGTAGAGGAGATCGTCGAGCCAGCTAAGAGGCGAGAGTCCTTTCGGCAGGGTGGAAAGCGCGGAGGTCAGGGTGGCGACAACCATATCGATCAACAAAGCCAGGCTGGCCGGGCTCGAAAGAAACCCCACGGCCAGCAAGGACCCGGCAACGAACTCGACACCCGACACGAAATAAGCCGTCTGGTGAGGAAACGGGACGTTGGCCTTAACGAGCGTTTCGTAAACAGGTTTCGTGCCGCCGGCGACAAACAATTTGTTTGCCCCGGAGATGGCGAAGAACAGCCCGATCGAAACGCGAACCAGCAGGATGGCATATTGTTCCAAATTACTGCTACCCAGCAGCGCAAACTGGACCAACCGTTTCCAATCCATCTCTTGTCCCTCCATCGCGAACTCTCGCGCCTCGAGATTATGTATCCATGCGTTCGACCCATTGAGCGCGGAATGCGGGGGCCGGGAATGGATCCGCAAAGTACTGTGTCTCCCGCGCGACCTTGTCGCCCCTGAACTCCATGATGCTCACAGTGTAGGAGGGCTTGGCGTCATATGTCAGGATGAATTCGGTGACCCAAAGATCACCGCTGCCGATGATTCGTCTGACAGAAAACCGCTTGTTGCTCGGCTGATTGGCGCGCTGGTTCTGTATGTTGGTTCGACCGCGGGTCCGCTCGCCTGACTGCGGGTATTCCAGCACCGCGTCCTCGTGATAGATGCGGTGCTCCGTTTCAAAATCGTTGGCATCGGACGCCGCCCAATGCTGATCGAGTGCCGCACGGACCGCTTGATCTCGCAATCCAGAATACTGTTCCTTCATTTGTTGATCGTTCATCTTGAGCCCTCAATTTGACGAGAAGCTAAATGGACGTGGCCCAGACCTAAAATTTGAATGCCCCTTCTCCGCGCAGCCTCATTGCGCTAGGTGGGCATTCGAGGGGAGCTCGAACCGTCTTCGCTCGAGTTGAGAGCGAGCGGCTAAACCCCCTCAGCAATCCGAAAGTCCCTCTCCACACCAGGACCAAGCGAAGCCAACGCCTTCTTATGATCGTCGCTCTCATATGCCGACAGAGCGATCTCGTAGCTATCGAACTCAACGACGACCGTCATCTGCTCGAAGCCAGCCTCCTCAGCCGTAACCACGCTCGTCGGCGACACCAGCAAGCGTCCGCCCAACTTCTCCAGCGCCCGTATAAGCAGCGCAGCATATTCTTTCACCGTCGCCTGGTCATGGACCTTCCGGTACGCCACCACCCAATAACCCTTATTCATATCGTTTCCCTCTCGAATGTCTTCAACCGTAGCACGGTGGATGTGGTGAGCGAAACCACGCTCCCAACCTCTCGCCGATGCATCTAATCAACAAGGGAGGGCCCATCCCATGCGCTACGCATTCTCCGTACCGTTCATCGCGTCTTTCACCTTAGCCTTCGCAATCTCAGCCCAGAACGTTCGCGCCCAGAACCCCCAGAACCCACCCGCCTCACCCCAGCCCCCGACCCAATCCCGCAGCCCCGGCGGTGACGTCGGCAGTGGAGCCGGCGACATCGGCAAAGGCACCGGAAAAGGAGCCGGAAAGGCGGCGGAGGGCGTCGGTAAAGGCGCCGGCGATCTCGTCACCCTCCACCCCGCCGAGGCCGCAGGCAACGTCGGCAAGGGCGCAGGCGTCGCGGGCAAGGACGTCGGCGTCGGCGCCGCTAAGGGCACAGGCAAAATCACTAAGGGCACAGGTCGCGGCATCGGCAAAATCTTCCACCATGGCCATCACGAGGAGACGCCGCCGCCTTCAACTAACCCGCAAAACTGACCCGGGGCCATCTTCGCGCTGTTACGAACATCTTCGGGGTGGTTACAGTGGCCACAGCGGCTAAAGCCGTGCGCATTCTCCCTCCTAAGCGGCACGACTGAAGCCGTGCCCTTAAGCAAAACTGAGCTATGACTAGCCACCGAATTCGTGCGCTTCGACAAAACTGAGCTTGAGTGGCAACTGATGGCGTGCGCTTGGGCAAAACCGAGCTTTGAGTCGCAACTGAGGTCCTGCGCTTAGACAAACTGAGCATTGAGTGGCAACTGAAGCTGTGCGCTTCGACGAGGCGCGGGCAGGTCGCCATTAGGTCAGACCAAAACCAATCTCAAAATAGTAGTGGTGGCCCATAATACCTGTAATTTCATGGCTTTCCGTCCAGGGACAGGGACCGGAAACCGATGCGGCTCGTTTCGTTATCCGCGTCGCGCCTCTCCATCGAGCCGGATTCCTTCTCATCTTGTGGGGAGACGGCGTCCCTGTTGATCGATCTATCGTGCAATGGCACTCGTTTCCATACCGGAACGGAGCGATCCGGGCAAGAGCGAAGACGGTCCGCGAATGTAATGGCAAACTTTTTTCTTGACACGTGTACAGGTGTGCCATGCATAATTGCGCGGTTCCCTAAGGTCAGACCAATTATGTTGTCGAAATTCGCAGGGCTAAAGATGTTCTGCGCGCTCCATCCACTTCACAGAGTTCTGGAGAACCCGATGTTGATCGGATTTCGTCCTGTTGTTGCCCTGCCACTGCTCTTTGTTCTTTCTTCCTTAACTACGGGAGCACAGCAAGCTCCTATTGCGCTGCCGTACACCATGACGACGGTGGCCGGGACCTCACCGATGACGGCGGCGTCCGGAACGCAGTGCCCGAACCTGGCGCCAGGCGTGAAGTCCACGGACGCCTTCGGCGACGGATGCCTTGCGGCCAACGGTGTCTTTGGAGCGGCCGCACGCGGCGGCGTGCAAGTTGATTCCTTCGGCGATGTGTTTGTCGCCGATGACATCAATTCCATCATCCACGTGATCGATCCCACCACTGGAATTATGAGCGTGCTGGCGGGCGGCGGTACGGTCTGCTCGGGCAAGGTAGATTCCGCTGGCGACGGTTGCCTTGCGGCGACGCAGACCGTTGCGAAGTCGCAGCGCGGTATCGGCACCGATCCCTATGGCAATGTCTTTCTGTCCGGCTACGGCGACAATCTGAGTCACATGATTTGCCGTGCCGCCTCTCCGTTATGCACGCCGGCGCAGGTCGGCTACATGGAGTTGGTCGCAGGATGCGTGGCCACCGCTGGCGGAGGCGGCACTGGGGGCAGCACCAGCGTTATCGGCAACGACAATGTGAAGGCAGTGGAGGTGGGCGCAGGCGCTTGCGCGACTGCAAATGGAATCGTGGACTCTCCGCGCGGCATAACCGCGGACATGTATGGAAATATCTACTTCGCCGATACAAATACGTCGCGTATTCGTGTGGTGGTGGGCCCGCTGAGCTCAAGTTACTTCAACGGCAATAATCCGCTTTATGCGGCCCTCGCCGTTTATTACGCGTCGGTGACCCAGGGCTACATGTATTCGGTCGCAAACATTACCAATAATCCAGCGTCTTGCTACAACACCTTCGGCGGTGCTTGCGGCGGCACCGCGACAACGAAGGCCAGCGCTTGCTCGAACACCGTGAACAATGTCACCTATACAGGGACGGCGCTGGATACCTTTGGCGACGGATGCCCGCTGAACTTCAGCTCCGTGAATTCGTCTTCCGGCTACACCAGCGGAGTGGCGGTTGACGCAGCGGGAAACATGGTCTTTACCGACCCCGCGCACGGGCTGCGCGTCTTCTACGTAAGCGGTGCCGGCACGGCGGGCGCAAAGATGGAAGCGGCGATCGTCGCGAACAATGCAGGCGTTACCCCGCAGCCTGGGTTCATTTACATGCTTTGGGGCGGCGGGGCGACGTCTCTTGGCACCAAGCCGACGCTGGGCACCAGCACGGCCGCTTCGGACACGACGATTGTGAAGGTGGCCGTCAGCCCACAGGGCAATATCTTCATCGGCGACAGCAGCAAGGTGCTGTTCTACGACATGAATACCGGATATATCCGGCTGCTGTTCACCGGATCAGCCAATGCGACGGCCGGCAACTACTGCACAGGATCGTCCGGACAGAAGTCCCTGAGTGCGTACAGCGACGGCTGCTCGGCGGCCGAGTCTCTGTTTTCCAACAGCAACGGCCTGGGACTTGCCGCAGACGGACAGGACAATCTGTATCTCTTTGATGCGTCCAGCAACTCCAGCGGAATGCTTGTTCGCAAGGTGCTGGCGCAGGGTTTCGCTCCGCAGACCGTGGGGACAACGCAGATCCAGAACTTCCAGGTACATATTCCGGAGACGATGGCCGCGAGCGTAACCTCGCCGATGGCGACGCTAACGACGACGCCAGACGCAACGGTTGGAACGCTCAGTTGTGGCGCGCAGAACGCCGACTTTTCTTTTGATTGCAACGTGCCGGTGACGACAACGCCGTCGGCGGCGGGTGTGCGTTCTGCGACATTGACCGCTACGGTTCCGACCTCCAGTTCCTCCGAAGCAGCGGTCATCAATTTTGGGTTGGGTGGAACGGTAACAGGGTCTGTGCTGGTCGTGGACAGTGCTACCTCGATGTCCGGAAGCACGACTACGCCGATCGCTCCAACGACAAATGCGATCTTCAGCGGCATTGCTCCATCGGGTGTGGCCCTGGACGGCGCAGGAAATGTTTATGCGATGGATAGCTCCAGCGGACACCTGTTGGAATATGTTCAGGGCGCCGGTAGCGCGACACTACCGGGGACTTTGCCGGTCAATCCGGGCCAGATCGCCGTCGACCAGCAAGGGAACGTGTTCGCTGTTGGAAATGGGACCCCGTCGATTACAGAACTTGCGGTGAGCGGCGCGCCGTCATCCTCGGGCGGCCCATCGACCTTCACCAGCACCACGGTGGCCTATGTCCCGGTGAGCGGGACAGCAACTCCGCAGGCAATCGCCGTGGATTCTGCCGGAAATCTTTTTGTGGCCGATCTCCAAAACACGGCGGCCAACACCGCCATCTACCGGCTGTCTCTCGTCCCCAATACAGCGGAACCGCAGGTGACAGTCGGGACGGGCTTTACCAATCCAGTCTCGCTTGCAGTCGATCCCAGCGGCAATGTGTATGTCGCAGACAAGGGCGCAAGCGCTGTCTATAAGTTGACGCCGGGCCTGGTAAGCGGCGTTCCGGGTTATGTTCAAACGACAGTGAGCAGCCTGACGGGTGTGGTACCTGTCGCGGTCGCTACCGATCCGGCGGGTAATCTCTATGTGCAGGACGCAGTCAGTCTCTCGGTAATCGAGGTCCCCGTAAGCGGGCCAAATACCACCGTACTGACTGGGTTGCACATGCCAACGGGTCTTGCGGTAGATGGCAAGGGCAACGTCTACAGCGCCGACTTGAGCAACACAAGCGTTATCCAGATTGTGCGCGATGCTGTCTCGTTCAACTTTGGCATTGGATCCAGCGCAGCGCCGACATTTGCAGGGACGCTGACCAATGTGGGCAATCAGTCCATCACCGGCTCGAATACTGTCACGAACACGACCAACTTTAACGTTGTTGGCGGTACCAGCAGTCCTTGCACCTTTAGTTCGAGCATTCTTGGCGCCCAGGCGGCCGGCAACGCCTGTACTCTCGTCGCAAACTTCGTTGGTGCGGGCACGAGCACAGTCAGCGATGTTCTCAGTTATCTTCCAGCAGCGTCGACGATCGGCAACTTGACGCTGACCGGCACTTTGACGGGCACGGCCGTGGGCACGACCACAACGATCAGTAGCCCAACGCCGGCGAACCCGTCCTATAGCGCCACTGGCACGGAGGTGACCTTTACGGTAACGGTGGCTGCAACCGCAGGCACTGCCGCACCGGGAGGGACGGTCGCTGTTACGGTAGATTCGGCGACGACGAACCCAACGCTTGTGGCGAGCGGCGCGAGTGGCGTTGCAACGATAACCCTCACTGGATTGTCGGCCGGCACCCACACCATCTCCGCGATCTACGGCACGAGTGGCAGCTTCACCGGCTCCAACTCTGGTTCGCCGCAGAGCTTCAGCATCGCGCAGGACGCGACGACGACCGGTTGGACTCCTGGAGCAGCGACCATACAGTTCAGCTCACCGATCGGCACTTCGGTGCTGAATGCGACCGCGACTTATGGCGGCTCACAGGTCCCCGGTGCCTACGTCTACACCGCGAATGGCACGGAGGTCAACGCGGCAACGTACCTCGCTATCGGTTCGTACACGCTAGGCGTTACCTTCTACCCGACCGATGCGGTTGATTATGGAACCAGCACCGCGTCGGGCGGGACCCTTACAGTGACGAAGGCGTCGACGACTGCAGCCGTCGGAGCTACCCAGAACCTAGTCGCCGCGGACGGTTCGGGTAACTATACCTCACTCCAGACGGCCATCAACGCTCTGCCGAACACCGGCGGCAGCATCTACATCAAGCCCGGTACCTACACTGGGTTTGTTACGGTGGTGAAGCCAAATGTTTCGCTGTACGGTCTGGGCGGAAACCCGAACAACGTCGTAGTCACCAACGAGGACGGCGCGTTTTCGGCACCGTTCCTTCCGGGGCAGGGAGTAGGCAACAACGGCAGCTCGGGTGATCAGGGATCGGCAACGGTGGTAGTTGCCAGGGGCACGATCAACGGCTTCACTGGCACGCCGAGCAACTTCTACGCTGACAACTTGACTGTCAGCAACACCTACAACACCGACAACGTCGGCACGACGACCAACGCGGTGGTTGGTGGCGTCTGCACCGCCGGTCAGGCTGCTCAAACATTCTCGGCTCTCTACAACGCGGGAACAGAGTGCAACTCGCAGGCGCTGGCCATCTGGATCACCGGCGATCAGGCGGTTATGAACAATGTCTATGCCGCCAGTCTTCAGGACACCATCTATGCCGGCAGCATCAGTGCGTCCAACGCCTATGCGGCGCGCCAGTACTGGTTCCGTGGCAAGGTCACTGGGGATGTGGACTATATCTTTGGCGACGCGGCAGCAGTGTTCGACCACACAAGCATCTACACGACCTACCATGGAAATACGGCGACCGGCACGGAGACCATTGAAGCCCAGAACCAGGCTGACGAGACAGGGGCCACTCCTTCCTATCTAAGCGGCTACATCATGAACAGCGATGTGTTCACGTCGCAAAGTTCAGGTATGACCTCGTTGTACTTCGGGCGGCCCTATGGCCATTACTCCACCTGGATAATGTTGAACTCCTTTGTCGATCAGGTCGCCCCCGCTGGCTATATTGAGTTCTCGGGCGACACGAACCTTCCCACCTCGACCTATGCTGAATACAACGACATGACCTACACGGACCCTGCTACGGGTTCGCCAGACTCAAACGGAGTCATCTATCTTGGCGCCGGCGGCAGCAGCGGTTCGGGCGTTACAGGTACACGCGAAACCACATCGCAGGACCCGGGGACGCCGGAGGCGGCAAACACTATCAAGACCTCACTGACACAGGCCCAGGCGCAGCAGTACTATCCGGTCGCCTTCCTTGGGTCAACGGTGCCGACCTCACCGTACAACACGGTCACCAACTGGAGCCCAACCGCGGCCATCGCCTCGGGCGCCAACGCCTTCGTCCCCTCGGGCAGTGCGTCTACTGTGGCCGGCGGTAGCAGCGTCACGATCGTTATGCGTCCGCAGACCCCGGGTCTTGGCGCGGTCACCAACGGGACGTACACCATTCCGACCGGCACCTACACTCTCTCCGATTCGTTCAACGGTTCAACCACAACGCTCGCGTCTGGCACACTCGATGCCTCGGGCGAAGCGTATCTAACTACCAGCACGCTGCAGGCGGGTGTTCATAGCATCACGATGAGCTATAGCGGCGACAGCAATTTTTCCGCCTCCACGACCTCCACTCCTTATCTTCTCGAGGTCGCTGCAAGTGGCACAACGGTACCCGTCGTCACGCTCCAGACGTCGGCGAACCCAACGTACGGCACGCCTGTCTCCGTTACCGTCACTGTCTCCGCGAGCAGCGGAACCACTGTCCCCACCGGACAAATTCTGCTTTCAGTCGATGGAGGGGCCGCGCTGACCGGCACGCTCTCGAGCACGGGCACGTACACGTTCCCGCTGTCTTCTCTCTCTGCAGGCAGTCATAGCCTGACCGTGATTTACAGTGGCGACAACACCTTCGCGGCCACCAATGCAAACAACGCCATCCTCGTAGCAAGGAGCGTTCTCCAGGTCGCTGCAAACAATATCACCGTCATCGCCGGTCAGCCTGTTCCTGCCTACACCGCCACCATCACCGGATTTGTGAATGGAGATACGCAGGCGAGTGCCTTGACCGGCTCGCCTTCGCTGACCACAAACCCAACCGCTCCTACTGCGGTCGGCATCTATCCCATCACTGTGTCGACCGGAACGCTCGCGTCCGGCAACTATACGTTCACCTTTACCAACGGCGTCCTCGCCATTCAGTCGACCGCGCAGGCGCCCCCCGTGGCCACTGGTGACAGCCGGACCGTCACCGAGCCGGTCTTCCCGGCAGTCTGCACAGCGCTGACTGCGGCGCTTACGTCGGTGAACGATGACATCCCCACCTCGGTCGACGCCGCCGTCACCAATCCGGACGGCGCACGTATTCAGAGTGCGCTCAACGGCTGCGCCAACACCAACCAGGCTGTCCGTCTCACGGTTGACGGTGCCGGGCACAATGCGTATCTCACGGGTCCGCTCAATATGCCTTCTGGCGTTACCCTGCTTATTGATCCCGGTGTTGTTGTGTATTTTTCCCGCAATGTGCAGGACTACGATCTCGTCGCCGGCACGCACACCTGCGGTACGGTCAACTCCAATAGTGCGACCTCTTCCTGCTTGCCATTGATCAACATCAACAATGTCTCAAACGTCGGCATAATGGGCTTCGGAAAGCTCGATGGCCGCGGAGGCGACACTTTGCTCAACGCGTTCCCAGCGAGCTATGCGGGCCAAAGCTGGTGGGGACTGTCAGCCATCGCCAACAGCGGCGGGAACCAGCAGAACCCGCGCTTCATCCAGGTGGGTAACGCAACCAATGTCACACTCTACAAGATCACGCTGCGCAATTCGCCGCTCTTCCATGTTTCCACGACCGGTTCGGGAGTCAATGGCCTGACCGCGTGGGACATTAAGATCGTTACGCCGACGAGCTCGCGCAACACGGACGGCATCGACCCCGATCAATCGCAGAACTTTACGATTACGCGGTCCTGGATCTCCGACGGCGATGACAATGTCGCAGTCGGCGCCTCGGGCAGTTCCAGTTCTGCTTCGGTGAATATGTCCATCACCGGCAACCATTTCTTTGCGGGTCACGGCGAGTCCATCGGTAGCTTTACGTCCGCAGGAGTGAGTAATATTCTCTTCGACGGCAACATGCTCGCCGGAAACAGCAGCGTCGACTCCAACTCGACCGGCATCCGCATCAAGTCCGCAAATGATCGCGGTGGCGTGGTGTCGAACATTCAGTACTCCAACTCCTGCTTCCAGAACCACGCGACCGAAGTACAGTTCACGCCCCTCTACGACACCACCCCAGGAACGCTCACCCCCAATTTCAAGAATATTCTCATGCAAAACCTCTCCTTCCTTACCGCGGGCACGGTGGGGCTTACAGGGGCCAACAACAACGGAGTTATCAATCCGCTCGGTGTCACCCTCGACAACGTGAGCTTTGCCACGCTGCCGTCGTCCGATCTCACCCCCGCGCCTACGAATGTCGCTCTTACGTACGGCCCGGGGCAGGTTTCCAGCAACTTTATTACGGATTACCAGAGCTACATCGGCGCCGCCAACGGCAACACTCTCACTGACAACCGCACAGCAACGGGCCTGCTTCCGCCGGCATGCAGCTTTACCTTCATCGCGCCGGAGCTGACCGGTCCCACAGGTCTGCCGCAGACCATCATCTCCGGTCAGACAGCAACGGCGATCGTCATCCTTACTCCTGCAGTGGGAGGCAGCGCCTATCCCACCGGGACCGTCACGCTCACCGATGGAACCGGCACCACTACCACGGTTACGCTGTCCGGCACTGGCGATACTCTTGCCATCCCGCTGACGAACCTCAACGTCGGCACCCATACCTTCACTGCAACCTACTCCGGCGACTCCAACTACGTTCCCACGGTGTCGGGCACGCCATACTCCACGACCGGACCCTATCTCATCACGGTCAACCCTGGCAGCCTCGGCGCCACCACGACCGTTCTGTCGGGCGTGCCCGCTACTACGACCTTTGGCGCCGTATTTCCTGTCACGGCAACTGTCGTGGGAGGCAACCCGACCGGTACGGTGCAATTTGTCGTGAATGGCGCTGTCTATGCCTCTGCAGCCCTTGGGTCCTCGGGTGTGGCCCAGGCCAGCCTGAATCTTCCGATCGGGACTTACACGATCTCCGCAATCTATAGTGGAGACCCACTCAACGCGGGCTCCTCGTCGTCGGCGAGCGCCCTCACCGTCACTCCAGCCGTGACCGTTACTACACTTTCTGTGAGCAGCACCACCACTACGCTGGGCGCTCCCGTCACACTTACTGCTACCGTCTCTTCTGTTGCTGGAACACCTGCCGGAACGGTCACCTTTGCTTACACGACACCGGGTAATAGCACCCCAACGACCGCAGCTTCAGCCACACTCACCAATGGAGTGGCCGCTGCCTCGGTCGACTTGCCTATCGGTACCGACAGCGTTACGGCGATGTTTGTCGCGAGTGGAAGCTTCGCGGGGTCCTCTTCGGCATCCGCTATCGCCATCACCGTGAACCCGCCGGTCAATATTCCGCTGCCGGGCAACCCCATAGCATTGCCTTACACCATCTCCACGATCGCCGGAGGTTCCACGGCGAGCAGTGCCAACACATCTTGCACCGGGTCTACTGACAGCTTTGGGGACGGTTGCCTGGCCACCTCCATCGTCTTCAATGGTTCGGTCGACCTGCGTAGCGTCGTCGCCGATCCCTTTGGCAATGTCTACCTGACCGACGCGAACGCGAGCATGGTTCACCGCATTGCGCCCAACGGCATCATCAGCAACTTCGCAGGTTACGTCTCGGGGACCGCCTGCGTCCCTGGCGCGACTACAGGCTGCACGCCATCGCTGGTCAAACTCAACAAGCCCCGCGGCGTCTCGTCCGATCCGCGAGGCAATATCTACATCGCTGGCTATAGCGACAATAAGGTGTATAAGTTCAACGTCTCCACTGGCCTGCTCTATCTGCTCGCGGGCACCGGCACCAAACCATCCTCACCGACCGCTACGAATGGCGATGGCAGCACAGCCACCGCTGCACAACTCAATCAGCCTCGTAGCGCATGGGCAGATTCCGTCGGCAACGTCTACATCGCGGACACGGCCGATAACAAGATTCGTGTCGTCGACTCGACGGGCAATATCCAGACCGTGGCAGGCACGGGCGTCGCCTCTTCTACCGGTGACAATGGCCCTGCGACTGCGGCCACGATAAACAATCCTCAGGGCGTACTCACGGACGTAAATGACAACGTCTATATCGCCGATTCATCGCGCATTCGCGTGATCTGCGTCACCTGTGAGCCGGGCTCGGGACTCTATCAACTTTTGATCCAGGTCGGCATCGCATCGCCGCAGAATGGATTTATCTACACGCTTGCGGGTGGCGGGAGCACAGCATACGCCGGCCCGGCGCTCGCCAACACCATTACGATGAGTCCACAGAAGCTGGCGATCGACAACAGCAGCAATCTCTATATATCCGACGGCAATGGCGTCGTCTGGTTTGTAGATAGCCGAACCGCCTTCATCCGGCCTATCGCGGGCAACACCACTGCGAACTGCTCCACCGCAACCGACAGCTTCGGCGATGGCTGCCCCGCGACGCAGGCCATCATCGGGGACGGCGGCAATGGAATTGGTGTTGGCACGGACACGCTCGGCAATATCTATATCTCAGATACTCTCAACGCGCGCATCCGTAAGGTCTCTACGGGTCTGCAGTCGCCGGCCACCGCGACCGCTGTCACTACGACCCAAGCCATCCAGATCCACTACATTGCCGGCGACAGTCCCGCCGTCGCTAACGCGCTCGCGTTCACATCAAACGAGTGGCAGTTGAACACTCCCACATGCACCATCAACATCGACACCACGGTCGACTGCCTGATCTCCTCGAGCTTCACGCCTGCCGTTCCCGGCGCTCGCTCAACGCCGCTCGCCGTCAATAGCTCCGCTGGCAACACTGCCTTCCTGGCCCTTACCGGGACCGGCGTCGGCGCCGGAGCCACGCTCGATCCTGCAAGCCAAACCAGTTTTGCTTCCAACCTCCAGATCGCCGGCCTCGCCACCGACAACGCAGGAAATGTCTACGTTTCGGACGCCAACAGCAAGCAACTGCTCCGCTTTGCTCCGGCTGCTATCGCGCAAGGCACCAGCGCGACTTCGACCACCCTCGCAACGCTTACTGCACCTGGGGCCGTTGCCGTCGATGGACGAGGCTTCGCCTACGTCGCCGATACCTCCACTGGCCGGATCACCCAAATCTCACCTGCCGGTACTGCAGCGACACTCCCGTTCAAGTTCACCAGCCCTGCCGGTCTTACCGTCGACGCGCTGAACAACCTGTATGTGTCGGACTCTTCCGCACAGTCCGTCTATCAACTCAGCGTCATCACTGGAGCGCAGCGCACGCTCGCCCTCACATCACTCGTCGCACCCGCTGGTCTCGCCATCGATCCTTCAGGCAACCTGCTCGTTACTGACCCTGGTGCAGCGACTATTTACCGGTTCAATCTGCAAAGCAACGCGACCACAACCGTATCTTCCTCGGCCGCAAAACCGTTTGGTATCGCGACGGACGCGGCCGGCAATCTGCTGATCGCCGACACTGCGTCGGTCCTCGCTGTGCCGGCCAGCCCCAACAGCGCGTCCTTTACCGTTGCCACCCTCACGCCCTCGGCACTCACGATCGACGCAGCGGGCAATCTCTACACCAGCTCTGGCGGATCTGTCCTCAAGCTCACGCGCACGCAGGGATACGTTTTGTTCGCCAGCGCCACCGCTACACCACAGACGGTCTCTCTCCTTGAGTCCGGCAATCAGACGCTGCAACTCAGCTCGGTCAGCCAGAGCGATACGACGGACTATAGCCTCACAGCTTCTGGATCCACCGACTGCACTCTCGCGGGCCCACTACCCTCTTCTGTGGCAGTAGGTGGTGCCTGCTCATTGACCGCTTCCTTCACGCCCACAACCTTTGCCAATCCTACTGACACCGCCACATTCAACGGCAATCTCACGAACGCCGCGCTCTCCACACCGTCGGCGGTACAGCTTGTGCTCACGGGACCAACCGTTCCTCCCACGGCTACGATTACGCTGGGCGCCTTCTCGCCGGCATCGCCTGTATATGGGCAATCCGTTGCAATCAGCGCCACTGTTTCCGGCCCATCGGTGATCCCGGCGGGCACAGTGGTCTTCACAGTAGATAGCAACACAATCAGCGTCAATGTCGTCAATGGTGTCGCAACTACTTCGCTGACGGGCCTCACCGTCGGCACCCACACGATCTCCGCTGCGTACACCAGCAGCAACGGATTTGCCTCAGCATCTACCCCAACTACAACACTCACTGTGGCACAGGCGCCAGCGACCGTTGTGTTGAGCAATCTAGCGCAGACGTACACCGGCTCCCCACTCTCAGCAATAGCGGCGACAACTCCCACAGGTCTTGCAGTAAGTCTCACGTACAACGGCTCAGCGACACCGCCCACGGGGGCTGGCAGCTACGCTGTCGTGGCAACTATCACCAATCCAAACTACACAGGCTCGGCATCTGGAACGCTGGTAATCGCAAAGGCATCGACCACGGTGGCCCTCTCGGCCAATACAACTACTGCGATGCAGGGCCAGCCGGACCTTTTGACCGCAACAGTGACAGGGACCGCTCAGCCTGGCGGTTCAGTCGTGTTTAGCCTTGGCGCAACCAC
Organism: Edaphobacter sp.; assembly: GCA_035483075.1. GTDB lineage: Bacteria > Acidobacteriota > Terriglobia > Terriglobales > Acidobacteriaceae > Edaphobacter. Next base: position 17,021 of record DATHQG010000247.1, read on the forward strand.
GCTCTGCACGACTGCCCTCAATGTTGGAGGAGTTGCGACCTGCACATTCGTACCAACGACATCCGGCAATATCGTGGTCAATGCACAGTACCAGGGCGATGCAAATCACCTGGCTAGCTCCGCCACCCTGGCATTGAATGTCTATGACGCGGCGATCAAGCTTCAGCTTGCAAGCACACAGCTGACCTATCCTGGCGCTACCAACGTGACCGTCTGCCTCGGTTCGACCGCTACCGGTACCGTCCAGATCTATGACGGGACGACACTACTCACCACGCAACCGCTCCAAGGCGGCGGCTGCGCCTATTGGTATATCTCACCCGGACTAAGCGCTGGAACACATGTGCTGACCGCGGCCTACTCCGGAGACAAGAACGATGCCCCTGGAATCTCGGCTCCCGTTAGCGTGACTGTCAACCCAGTTTCGGTGACCATGGGTGTGTCGTGCTGGAACGCTTCGTTCGCCTATGGCGCAAACTATCAATGCACCGTCAACCTGAGTTCAAACGCAGGAGCGCCGCAGGGCTCGATTACGTACACCTTCGATGGTGGTCCACCGGTGGGCCTGGCGCTGACCAATGGCAATGCCCAGTTCACCATCACCGAGCCACGCGCCGGGACCCACACCGTGATCGTGGCCTATGCGCAACAAACCAACTACGCCGCGGCGGCGCCGCAGACCGAGACCTTCACCGTGACTCCTGCTCCTGTGAATGTGTCAATGACGCCGTCGAGCTACTCTGCGCCCGTTGGAACTGGCCTTACGTTCCAGGCGGCGGTCACTTCCTGGAGCGCGGGGCCGCCGGACGCCAATGGGAGTGTATCGTTCTTCGACGGCAGCGTCTTGCTTGCGACCGTGCCGGTCAACGCAAGCGGACAAGCAAGCTACACTACGGCGAATCTGTCCGTGGGGACCCACACCATTACCGCGACTTATGGAGCGGGAACCAACTACGCCTCTGGGTCGAGTAGCGCGACTATCAAACTCACGAAATAGGAGGCTCGGCCCAGGACCACCGCTGAAGGCCAAGGCGGCGCGTCCGCTAGAATCAGCGGGTTCAACATCAGAGAGAGCTATTTTGAGCCAATCAAGCGGATACGTCCAGTGAATGCTCTACCCAGAGCTTCACTGAAGGTCCCGTAAGCAGGAGAATCGACGATATTGTTCACCACGGCTGGATTCCCACTGTTCGTGATATTTTCGATCACGCCGCGCAGCCCAAAATAAGCCCCACGGAAATGAAACCGCCATTCCAGTCCAGGACTGAAGGAAACATACTGAGGAAACCGCATCGAGCCTGGCGGGCCCACTACCTCGTGGTTCGCATTGACCGAGGTATACGGGAATCCCGATTGCCAGTTCATGGTGTAGACAAAGTCCCAGCTCTTCTTGAGCTTCGGCAAAAGGAGAGGCAGCCATCCCCACGAGATCAGTCGGTTTGGCGTATCCCATGGGAGTGGCCCACTCTGCTGCGGCCCGAGCACCGAAACCGCAGGCACGTAATCTAATGCCGCATTTGTCGTCGCGGAAGAACGTGTGTAGGAGGCAAACAACGTGTATCCATTCGCGAACGTGCGGCGCGCGTCGACCTCGAACGAATCGTAGTGGTCCCGTCTGCCATTGGTCAGCAGGTATGGTCCCGACAATGCACCTGGGCCGCCCTGGTTCGCATACACAAACCCGTCTGAAATGCGCTTCTCGAGAAAGTTCGCGCCGGCATAAACATCACCCGGCAGTTTCCTCTCAACGCCGAGACTCCAGTTGAGGGCGCGTGTCTGTCTGAGTGAAGCGTCGGTTGCTTCAAAGGCCGTCTGCAGGGGCCCGGACACTGGCGTGGTTCCATCGGCAGCGTAGTACGTGTCGTAGCGGACACCGGCAAGCGCCCGGGTCAGGTATTCAAGTTGCGTGTGCTCGTAGTACAGCCCGACCCCGGCGGACAACTTGGTTTTGGCCTCCGCGCCAGGCGGCGAATACACAACGGCGATGCGTGGTGAAAACAGCGGACGTCGGATAATTTCGTCCCAGTCGAAACGCAGACCGGGCTCCACCAGCAGCCCCGGGCCCGCAAGCCAACGGTCCTGAACGTAAGCGCCCGTCTCCAGATTGTGGCGTGTAAACGGCGCTATAGCAGGAAAAACACTTTGCCGCAGCAATGTGCCGTCCTCGCGCAGGTAATTCACTGGAGCGCGCGAAATATCTTCGTCGAAGCCGATGTGGTCTAATTCGATTCCTGTCTTCAGATCATGGCGTCCGGCCCAGTAACGCGGCGGCAGATACAGCGCAGCCGTCCATTCTTCGCGCTGTGAGTGCGAGACTTCATTCTCAAAATAGCTCCCGTGCGCGCTTTCAGGCGTCAGTTCGTAGGGACTGTTCCCATGCGGCTCATAGCCATCGCGGAACCGCAGGACTCCGAAACCGGTATCGAGCAGCGCGCCGCTCTTGAAGCTGATCTGGTCGCGCAGGTACGGTAGCCAGGCGATGGTGTCCCGCTTCGTTGTGCTTTGCTGTGGCGTGAGCGACGAAATGCCATCATACGGAGAGTGATAATCGTTAGCCAGCAACCCGCCAGAGAGGATGTTGGCCGGCGTGAGATTCACCTGGGCCTTGGTCAGATTGCTGCCGCGGACCAGATGGTTGGTATCAGCGTCTGCAGGAAGCTCCTGAATATAGATATTGTCGTATTCCACCTCCAGTCCGTCGAAGAACCACGCCCGGTTGCGAGCCAGCGGCCCCGAAAAGGTGAATCGGGGAACAAACTTATCGAAACGTAACCCATTGGCTTCGCGAAAGGAGGGAATAAAGTCGGTGGTATTAAAACGAAATCTGTTATCGCCCATTCCGGTGGTGAGCGCCACAACGCCGCCTGTCGCCCTACCAAATTCAACGGGATAGCGGGTCGTCTCTATATTGGTCGAGCGCACTGCATCCGCGCTGACCCTCGCCGCAAGTTCACCGCTTACCGGAGAGCGAATGTCGAATCCGTCGAGCAGATCGAGCGTCGCATACGTCTCCGATCCCGCCACATGCAACTGTCCCGACGCCTCTTGAACCACGCCCGGATTGAAGGGCAGCAGGTTGCGAATATCGCGCGACGTAGGATACGGCACGTTGACGATCTCTGGCGTATTCATCACGCTTTTGTCCGATGTCCGTTCCGGATCGATCCCGGTTGGCGAAGCGACAACACTTACCTCTTGTCGAACTAGCTGCTCATATGCGAGCACCACTTCAATACTGGCAAGATGCGCCTCTGCATGAGGTTCGAGGCTCTCATAGAAGCCAGGCTTCTCCACGCGAATCTGATACGAAGCGTCCCGATGCAGCGAGTAGGAGCAGCGGCCGGCATAATCGGTCAATAGCTGGAGGGCTGAGCGTCCCTGCTCGAAAACCGTAACGTGGGCCTCTGAAACCGGCAGTCCGTTTTCGTCCACAACAGTAAGGACGACCGCCGCGTGGAATTCCAACGTCTGGCCCCGCGCAATGGCAGCACTGCAAAGCAGAAGCAGGCCAATAACCATTCCGCTCGCCACTGGACGACGCAGCATGAGATCCAGTTTAGTATCTGCCGAAGATAACGGCATTTTTCTTTGGCCAAGTATGAAGAGAAAGAAGTATAGTCAGCTAGACAAATAAAAGACATCTTCTGATGGATCGGGGACCGCATGGTTATTGGCGTCGTGGAAGAAAGTTCAGCCGCGAATGTCGTGACTGAAAAAAGAAGCTATATCGTCCCATTGACGCTGATGGTCTCTCTTTACTTTGGGATCGGCTTTATCACCGCACTAAACGATATATTGGTCCCACATTTTAAGGACCTCTTTCACCTCACAAACGTGGCGGCCCTGTTGGTGCAGTTCTGTTTCTTCGGGGCGTACTTCGTCATGTCGGTGCCCTCCGGCTGGATCGTGGGTAGAATCGGCTACAAGTCAGGCATTGTTGTGTCTCTGTCCTTGATGGGGACCGGCTTGCTCCTCTTTTTGCCGGCTTCGTTGATCATCTTTTATCCGCTGTTTCTCTGCGCCCTGTTTGTCGTCGGAAGTGGACTGGCCCTTCTGCAGGTGGCCATTAATCCCTATGTGGGTGCACTTGGAACTCCTGAAACAGCCTCGTCGCGTCTCAATCTCGCTGGCGGCTTCAATTCAATTGCGACTACGATCGCCCCAAAAGTAGGAGCGGCATTCATCTTCATCGCTGCTGGAGCATCAGCAGCCCAACTGGCACACTCTGTACGTGTCCCCTACGCCATTCTCGCGACCTGCGCCTTTGCGATGGCAATCATCACCGGATTCGTGCACCTGCCAGAGGCCATCGAGAAGAGGGCTGCGAACTCAAATGCGGAGGGTAGTGCGTGGCGATTCCGTCATCTTCGCCTGGGGGCCTTCGCGATCTTCTTTTACGTGGGCGCTGAAGTCGCTATCGGCAGCATCATGATCAGCTATCTCGGTCAGCCGTCTATGGGCGGGCTCAGTCACGGCGCAGCTGCCCGATACGTCTCCCTCTATTGGGGAGGAGCGATGATCGGGCGATTCATCGGCTTCATCGCGCTACGCAGAATCAAGGCACAGAATGCTCTCGCGTTCGTCTCCCTCGCTGCACTTCTCCTCGTTGCTACAACCATCGTTACCTCAGGCCACATTGCCTTATGGGCCATCGTCTCCTGCGGACTCTTCAACTCGGTCATGTGGCCGTGCATCTTTCCGCTGTCGACTAAAGGATTGGGCAGATTCACCAGCCAGGGCTCAGGAATCCTCATCACCATGGTCGTTGGCGGTGCGATCATTCCATTGATCCAGGGATTCTTTGCAGATGCGTTCGGCTATCGGCCAAGCTTCGCGATTGTCGTGGTCTGCTACGTCTACATCCTGTATTTCTCGCTCAAGGGACACCGAAGCACCAGCGCAAGTTGAATCAGGCCAACTCCTATTCGATCTCGGTGGTTGGGACGCGAATTGAGGCGCGATACCGGTCGCCACGATAGCGGGAGCAGGCGACTTCGATGGGTGTCTCCTCTGTCGTCATGATGATTCGTGAAATAGACAGCACACTGGCCCTTTTAGGGATGGTCAGCAGCTCCGACTCCTCGCGTGTGGCAGGGAGCGCCTCGATGACCTCGTCGGCCCACCCCACACGCACACCGTAGCTTTCTCTGAGAACACGGTAAAGAGACTGCTTCGCAAAACTTATTCTGTCCAGGCCCGGAAAGAACTTAAGAGGAATATTTGATTCTTCGATCGCCATCGGAATGCCGTCAGCCAGGCGCAGACGTCGCAGTCGGATAACAGGGTCCTGCGGAGAAACCTTCAAGGTCTCGGCGAGTTCGTCTGTCGCCTTGATGACCGTCTGCTCAAGGACGCGGGAGCTTGGCACCATGCCGCGCTGCTTCATATCTTCCGTGAAGCCAAGCAGATGCATGATGCTCTTTTCCATCTTCGGCCTGGTCACAAACGTGCCCCGGCCCCTTTGGCTGAACGCGTAGCCGCTTGTCTTCAAACCCTGCAGGGCCTGCCGTGCGGTCATCCGGCTTACCCGATAGACCCGCGCCAACTCCTCCTCGGAGGAAAGCGCATCTCCTTCCTTCAATTCGCCGGAGCGGATCTTTTCCATCAGCGTTCGTTGAATCTGGTAGTACAGCGGAATGAATCCGTTTTTGTCGAGTGCGTGAACGGTCGTGGCAGACGAAATTTCAGCTTTCGGCACTTTATCTCCTAGTCCTCGTACCTTTGTTTTTGTCAATTGTTGCCGAAAAAGTACTCTTGTTTTTTGTCAATTGTTGCCGAAAAATTTGCCGGAGTACGTGACGACTTTCTTATTTTCGCTTTTGGTCAGGAAATGTTCTGTTGCAAGATCGAAAGTATAAGTATAGTAGTCCAGACAGGTCAACATTTACCGTCTGATGTTTCAAGAACGACCAAACGATGCGACAGGAAGCGAATGGATGCTACAGCAAACGACTGAAACCGGCCCTTACCGAACGGAAACGGCAAATTTCCCGCACGCCATGCTGCGCGAGATCTATGAGCAGCCGCAGGCGCTGGCGGACACCATTGCACAGTACGTCCCAGGCGGCCGCGCGACGGCCGAAGCCTTTCAGTCTGTGGCGATTGCATTCGGCAGGCGGGAGCGACTTGTCATTGCGGCCAGCGGCTCCAGTCGCCACGCAGGTCTGGCAGGGGAAATCATGCTGGAGGACCTGGCTGGTATCCCTGTCGACGTTGAGTTCGCGAGCGAGTACACCTACCGCACCACCCACACCCTCCACAACCCAGGCGTGCTGATCATCTCGCAATCGGGCGAGACGGCGGACACGCTCGCAGCGTTGCGCGAAGCCCATGCTCGCGGACTTGCCACCGTTGCAATCACAAACAGCGGTCATTCCAGCATGGCAGTCGAAGCCAGCGCCTCGCTGCCTACCATTGCCGGGATCGAGACAGCCATTCCTGCGACAAAAAGCTTCACCACTCAGCTCGCAGTGCTCTATTCTCTCGCGCTCTACCTTGCACGCTTCCGCGGACGCATGACACTTCAGGCAGCCGAGGCCCATGGCCGTCGACTCCAGGAGGTCCCGTCGCTGCTACAAGATGCGCTGCCCAAATGGCAACAGCAGATCGCGGCGCTTACACAGCAACTGGAAGGCTCCAGAACATTGCTCTATCTCGGCCGGGGGGCGCACTATGCCATCGCATGCGAAGGCGCCCTGAAGCTGAAGGAATCCGCCTACCTGAACGCTGAGGGATACCCGTCCGGCGAGCTGAAGCATGGCCCGAACGCTCTTGTCAGTAAGGATTCACCACTGATTATGATCGCTACCGCCGACGCCAGCGATCCCGATTCGCTCCTGCGTTACTCAAAGGTCCTTCAGTTAATGAAGGACATGCGCGCGCAGGGAGCGCGGATCCTAGCGCTCGCCACTGAGGGAAATGAGGAAGTTTCACATTACAGCGATTCCTGTCTCTTTATTCCAGCCACGAATGATTTACTTTCCACAATCCTTGAAGTCGTACCACTGCAAATTCTTGCATACACGCTGGCGATCAGCCGGGGCATCGATGTGGACCGGCCCAGAAACCTGGTTAAGGCCGTCGTTGTGGAGTAAGTTTCAGGGCCCGATCTCTGAGGCGGGCACACAATTGCGACGGGTCCTTAACATTTTTTTGATTTTAGGTGGTTTTCCCATTGCTTATTTAGTCCAGTTGTCTATACAGTAGGTGCAACCTAACATCCGAGTCACACCTGGAACACAGAAGCAAACGGCATTCCACCTCATATTTGGTGCGAGGCCAGAGACAAAATTCATAAGGCAAGTCAGATCGAGAAATCAAATGGAGGTTCACATGAGAGTACGCATCGTGCTTTGCAGCTTTCTCGCGATTCTAGTAAGTTGTTCGGTCGCCGCCTTCGGGCAGGACATCAGCGCTAAAATCACCGGCACCGTAACCGACGCTTCGGGGGCCGTCATCTCTGGTGCGACCGTAACCGCTCGCGACACCTCCCGAGGCACCGCGTATCCAACGCAGACCAACTCCGCTGGTGTCTACTATCTGTCGCCGCTGCCCATTGGTGACTACACACTAACGGTAACGGCCACGGGCTTCTCCACGGCCCAGCGCCCCTCCTTCTCTCTTGCCATGGACCAGACCGCCCGCGTCGACATTGCGATGACCGTCGGCCAGGCCTCGCAGACGGTCGAGGTCTCAAGCGCCCCACCCCTGCTGCAGACCGATCAGACCTTTATGAGCACAACGCTCGATGCCAGGGCGAACGTAACCTTGCCACTCGCGACTCGAAACTATAACCAGCTAACTCTGCTCTCGCCCGGCGCCGTGAGCCTCAACCCCGGTGCCTTCACCGGCGCGCAGGCAAGCTTTCAGGTTGGCCGTCCTTATATCAATGGCAACCGCGAGCAGGTCAACAACTACATTCTCGACGGCATGGACAACAACCAGATCGACAATAACGACGTGGCCTTTGCACCCAGTGTTGATGCCATCCAGGAGTTCAATCTCATCTCGCAGAACGCTCCTGCCTCCTATGGCAACTATCTGGGCGGCATTATCAGCGTCACCCTTAAGTCCGGAACCAATCAGTTCCACGGCGACGTCTTCGAGTTCATTCGCAATGACGCCTTGAACGCAAATCGATGGCAGAACGGGCTCACGAAGGGGCAACCCTATATTCCGGGTGTAAACAATCCAGATGGAACAGGCCTCAAGCCGATTCTGCGCTGGAATGAATTTGGCGCTTCGGTCGGTGGTCCTATCATCAAGGACAAACTCTTTTTCTTTGCCGACTATCAGGGCTCACGTTTTGACCAGCCTGCAACCTCGACGCCGTACACGGTATTCACCACTGCGGAGCGGCAGGGCAACTTCGCCAGCGTCTGCACGGCCGGCTTCAACCTCTCTGGAATCTGCAACAATCTCGCGCAGCAACTCTACAACCCCTACTCTTCTTCAACACCGGGCGGTCGCACACCGTTCCTGAACAACCAGATCAACATTCCATTTAGCTCTGCCGCTTCGAAGATCCTGAACTCGACCCTTTATCCCGGACCTATCAACAATCTTGTGCAGGGCAATCAGGTCAATGTGGTGCATTCTTACACCAACAGTGATCAGGGCGACCTCAAGATCGACTGGGTTGCGAGTCAGAAAGACCATGTCTACGCTCGTTACTCCCAACAGCACCTCACCAATCCCACCACTAACAGCCAGTTGCTGACCGGAAACTCTGACAATGAGTTCCCGCTTTACAACGGAGTGTTGGACTACACCCACACCTTTAGCCCCTCCCTGCTCAACTCCGCACGTATCGGAACCAGCTACTTCCCGGTGACCGAAGGCTATACCAACCCGACTGGATTGAATCTACCTACGACCTTCGGGATCGCCGGGGCGGCAGCCAACCAGACGTTTCTCCCATTGATGACCCTTTCGGGCCCCAGCTATGGTCCGCAGCTTGGAAATAACAATCTCGTCTCACAGTTCCACGACACCGTCATTCAGGCCGAAGATACCGTGACGATGATTCGAGGCAAGCACACAGTCAACGTTGGATTCGAGTTCTATAACTACCGCACAAACGTCCTCTATGTCGGCAACTCCGGGCTCGCTGGCCAGTTCATCTACAACGGCTCCTTTACCGGCAATCCATCGGTCGGAAGTTCTGCTGCTGGCACAACTCCCCTCGGCTGGTCTGAAGCCGACTTCCTCCTTGGTCTGCCTGAAAACGTTGGCCTGGGTTCTGGAGGCGGTCGCAGTCTGCGCAACAGCCTGTACTCGGCGTTCGTTCAGGACGACTGGCACCTTCGCTCCAACCTCACGCTTAATCTGGGACTTCGCTACGAGGTTGTCACCCCACGCGCGGAAGCTCACAACCAGGCAACGAACTACGGCCTCTTCACCGGAGATGTTGAGATCGCAGGGATGGACGGCAACTCCAAGGCGCTCTACAACCAATACAACGGCCCCACCAACTTCCAGCCTCGCGTAGGTTTTTCCTGGCAGCCGGAGATGATCAAAGCCACGGTCGTTCGCGGCGCCTACGGTATCTCGAACTTTACCGAAAGCACCGGGACCGGCAATCTTCTCATTCAGAACCCTCCGTTCGCGATTCCGCTCAACGTAACTTACGCAGGCGGCACGCAGGCCCTCCCCACCACAACGCTCGATCAGGGCTTCTCCAGCTTCCCCACTTCGGGTTGCACGATTGCAACTGCCATCGCGCAGTCACCGCTCTGCTTCGCGGGAGCGGGCATCCACGCCTTCGATCCAAACAACATTCGTCCTGCTGTCTCGCAGCAATTCAACCTCACTGTGCAGCATCAGTTTGGCAACTCGTCTACCTTCCAGATCAGCTACGTCGGTCAGGTGACAGACCATCTGATGACGATTGCCCTGATCAATCAGAAGGTCCTTCAGGCAAACGGCACCATCGCCCCCAGCCCGTACCTCAATTCCACGCTGCAAGCGCCGGGGATGATCGGTCAGGCCCGTCTCACCGCATCCACCGGTTATTCCAACTACAATGCGCTTCAAACCAGCTTCCAGAAGCGTCTCAGCCACGGTCTCGAGTTCCAGGCCAATTACACCTGGGCCAAGTGCATGGGCAACTCCTCCGGGTTCTATGCGCAGTACGGAGACACCAACGCCAACCTTACGCAGGCGGGTAATAACCACTTCTTCTTCCAGAACACCTATAATCCAGCGGCCGACTATGGCCGATGCGATCAGAACATAACAAACTCCTTCAACGGATTCATCACCTATGACCTTCCATTCGGTCGTGGCCGCACCTTCGGATCGAACATGAATCGCGCGGCTGATCTGATCGCAGGCGGCTGGCAGGTCAACTCCATCATGCAATTCCACGATGGCTTCCCGATCACTGCCCAGGCCAACGACAACTCCGGAACGACCTCTGGCTTTCCCAGAGCTAACTGCAGCGGCCCACCGGTCGAAACCCCCAGGAAGGCATCGACCCTCGCAGGGAATCCCGGCTACCAATGGTTCAACCCATCCTCTGTCTCGCAACCCACCAGCGGCTTTGGCGACTGCCAGGTCGGTAGCTTCACCGGTCCTGGTCTGCAAGCGATCGACTTCAGCGTCTCCAAAAACTTCGCGATTGTCGAGCAGCAGAGCCTGCAGTTCCGGGCTGAGGCCATCAATGTCCTGAACCACCCCATCCTGGTGGCTCCCAATTCCTCCATCGGCCAAACCTTCGGCCTCGTCAACAACGCACAGGGAGAACGTCAGCTTCAATTCGCATTGAAGTACATGTTCTGACGCTTTGACCTGGATCACAAACGAAGCGAGGGAGCAGGCTGGCCACAAGCCATCTGCTCCCTTTGTACTTAAATGTCCGCTCGTCGTTGTTGGTGCAGTTGGCACACAAGCGATAGCTGGGAACCTTGCGCCACTGATTTTGAGCCGGTTGTTCCGAGCAGATATTTACCTTTTGAAGGGCCCTCGTCCTTATTCCTGAACAGCGTTCACCAGGGCGGCGAGCGGGTCAACAAAGGTGAAGCGCACAATGCCAGCAGGCTTTCTAGCCGCCTCGATCTCAGCCAGCTTGCGGACCTTCCATCCCACTGGGGCCTTTGTCCCCGATGAAAGGAAGCTGACCGCTTCCAGTCCCGTTGTCGCGAGTCCGGGCAGTTGCTGGGCGCGGACCTCGACCTCGGCGAGGAGCGGGGACTGCGTCATCTGCCGCTCGACCGCCGGGACAGACGCAGCCATGTCCTCGAACCAACGTCTAAGGGAATCGCGATCTGCGGTGTCGGTCTTCGGCCCCTTCAGGAAGTCGTGCGTAAGCCGCTCGATCTCGTAGCGCGAGGGTGGATCAGGACGGACCGCATCGACGAAACGGTCGAGAACAGTGAGCTGTGAGGTTTTCTGCTGATCGTACCGCTCGTGGAAGCCAACGGGCTCCAACACTGAGGCGAAGACGCGAAGTTCATCGATATGCTCCGTTCCAGCAAGCTCCCGCAGACCGGCATCTTCCTGACTGAGGTGATGGAGGCCCAGCGCCTCAAGCTGCACGGAGACGACATCCAGACGCCTGTACATGTCATCGACATCGGTGACCTTCTCCGGAGACCAGAAACGTTCGGCGATCGCCGCTGTTCGCGGCCAGACACGAGAGTCGATCGTACGCGCATAAACATGCTCGCCGAACATGCAGATCTCGCCGCCCAGGACGAGCTTGCGCTGTTCTGGAGTCAGCGGCGCACTCGAAGGTAAGGGGTCTGCAAGGTAGTAATCTTTAGCGGGGTTCATCCCGTCGAGGTAATACCCTGCGGAGAGCACACCCTGATAACCCTGCTCTGCGCCCTTCACAAGCGAAGCCTCGCCTCGCCACGACTGAATGACGACGTCCTTGGGAAGCGCCGGGTTCAGGATCTCGTCCCAGCCGACCATATGCTTGTGAAGTCCAGTCAGGATCTTGAGGACTCGCTGGTTGAAGTAAGCCTGCAGCGCTTCAGAGTCCTTGAGCTGGTGCTCACGCATGAAGGCCTGGATTCTGGGACTCGTCTTCCATTCGGGAGATACGGTCTCGTCGCCGCCGATGTGCACGTAGGGATCGGGGAAGAGACCCGCCATCTCGCCGAGGAAGCGCTGGAGGAACTCGTAAGTCTCCTCGCGGGTCGGATCAAGCGCGAAGTCGGAGACGCCGAACTCGCGGCGAATCGACTCGGGGGCGCGATCGCTGGCAAGCTCCGGGTAGGCGATGAGCCAGGCGGTGCTGTGGCCCGGCATCTCAAACTCAGGCACGACCCGAATGCCGCGTTCACGAGCATAGCGGACAATCTCGGCGACGTCCTGCTGGGTGTAGAAGAGGCCATCAGACCCCATGGTGGTGAGCTTTGGGAAGAGCTTGCTCTCGATGCGGAAGCCCTGGTCCTCGGTAAGGTGCCAGTGGAAGACATTGAGCTTGACTGCGGCCATACCGTCGAGCGTGCGTTTCAGCACATCCACCGGTTCGAAGTGGCGCCCGCAGTCGATCATCAGGCCCCGCCATGGGAAGCGTGGCGAATCGCGGATGGAGACGGCCGGCAACTCGTATTCGCTGCCCGAGGGTTGCACCAGTTGCACAAGTGTCTGCAGTCCGCGCATGGCTCCGACGACGGTAGCGGCCTCGAGCCGGATCCCCGTGGGCGTGACCGAAAGCGTATAGGACTCGTCCTCGTCGACGGACTGAATCTCTTCGCCCGCTCCTTGCACAGCGATCGTCAGTTGGCTGCCAGGCCCTCCTGACGCGGACTGTTCTGCGAACGAAACTCCCGTCTTCTGCCTCAACTGATGCATGGTCTCGCCAATCGCAGCGTCGAGCCGAGAGTTATGAAAAGCCGTTGTGCTCGCCGAAAATTGGGGCGTTAGCAGGAAGCGACCCGGAGCGGCGGACACGCTGGCGGGCTGCGGCATAAGGTTGTTGACGAAGGCAACGCTGGATGGTGTCGTTTGGCCGAATGAGGTGGAAGGGACCAAAATTGCAATTGCTGTCGGCAGGAAAAATCCCGCCCAGGGGCTTATCTTCATATTGTTCCTTCTCGTCCAGTCTAAACTCTGAGGGCTGCGCGAAAGCCAACTTGGGGCCCGCCCAAATCAAGCCTGCTTCCAAAGGACCTCCTCTAGTTAAAAAAATCTGACCTTCCCCTTCCCATAGAAGTTCGAGTGGTCTATTATTCTGGTTAACCTAGAAGTTCGAGTGGAGAACTCAGAATTGTGGCCAAAACAAAGAATGACAATAACGAGATGTTAAAAGGGACTCTGGACATGATGGTGCTCCGCACTCTCATTACAGGGGACGCTCACGGGCATACCATCGCCAAAGTTATCGAGCGGACTTCAGAAGATGTGCTGGAGGTTGAACAGGGCTCACTCTATCCGGCCCTTCATCGGCTGGAGGACCGTGGTTGGGTCTCATCCTACTGGGGAGCCAGTGAGAACAACCGCAAGGCGAAGTTCTACCGTTTGACAGCTGCGGGCAAGAGGCAGCTTACGTCTGAGACCAGCCGATGGCGTCAGATGGCACGGGCGATTGCGCTAGTGATGGGTGAGGCGACAGGAGGGGAAGAATGAGTTGGCGCAGGTTTTTTCGACGCAGCTCCTCGGATGGCGAGTTAGCGCAGGAGATCGGTCTGCATCTTGCGGAGGAGATCGACGACAACGTCGCGCAGGGAATGGGAGTGGAGGAGGCCAGACGGCGGGCCTTTCTAAAGTTCGGGAGCCCCACTCGCGTGCGCGAAGAGATGTGGAAGATGAACAGCGTCGCTCCGTTCGAGAGCCTTCTGCGCAATGTGCGCTATTCCTGGCGGGTGCTGCGGCGTAATCCCGGCTACGCGTTGCTGGCGATACTTACGTTGGGGCTCGGCATTGGGGCCAACACGGCGATCTTTACTGTAATTAATGGAGTGTTGTTGCGGCCTTTGCCGTACGCCGATGCGGGACAGATTGTGCATCTGGACCTGACGGCGACGAAGCTTGGGCCAGACCCTCTTGGCTTGTCGGTCCAGGAGGTACGGGACCTCAGGGAGCAGAACCGCGTATTCTCGGACCTCGCCGAATACCACGCGATGACCTTCACTTTGCTGGGATCCAGGGAGCCGGAGCGGGTGGTGACGGGGGTGGTGTCGGCCAACTACTTCAATGTGATGGGAGTGAAGCCGCTGCTGGGCCGTCTGCTCATTCCTGCGGATGAAAGTGTAACGGCGCCTCCAGTCTTAGTGCTGAGTTATGCGTATTGGATGAAGGAGTTTGGCGGCGATAAAAATATTCTCGGGCGCACGTTCGAGATGAATGATCGGGTCCATACGGTTGTCGGTGTGCTGCCGTCGCTGCCCGACTTTCCCGACGCCGATGATGTCTATATGCCGACGACCTCCTGTCCGTTTCGTTCGGCGCCGGCGATGATTGCGAATCGCGACCAACGAATGCTTACAGGCTTCGCACGACTGAAGCCTGGGGCCACGGTTGCGCAGGCGAACACGGATCTTGCCGGCATCATCAACCGCCTTACTATTGCGTATCCGAAGTCTTATCCGGCGTCGGCGGGTGTGGCTGCGGAGGCGATCGGTGTGCAGCAGGAGCTTACGCACGCTGCGCGGCCAACGTTTCTGATTCTGCTGGGCGCATCGGGACTTGTTCTACTGCTGGCTTGCGCAAATCTTGCGAACATTGCTTTGTCGCGGCAGTTGCAAAGGTCGCGCGAGATGGCGATTCGGATGGCGACGGGAGCCAGTCAGTGGGACCTTTTCTCGCAGATGCTTACGGAAAGTATGATGATTGCGCTGGCAGGCGGCGTCGTCGGGATAGTCATTGCTTCGATCAGCTCTACGCTGCTGATTGATTACGCGGCGCATATGACTACACTGGCCACGGGGATCCGTCTGGATGGACGAGTGCTGCTGTTTGGCCTTGGCGTGTCTCTGCTTGCGGGGCTATTGTTTGGAGCGCTGCCGGGATATATCGCCAGCCGTGTCAGCTTGACAAACTTGAGCGATGCCGGGGAACGCTCGACAGGCAGCGGAAGCGGGACGCGAATGCGCAGTCTGCTGGTGACGGCGCAGGTTACGATCTCGTTCGTGCTGCTGATTTGTGCGGGGCTGATGGTGCGCAGCCTGTACAACCTGCTATCGGTCGATCCCGGATTCAAAACGGCGAATGTGCTCTCCATGGAGGTCCGCCTGAACTGGACGAAGTACAAAAAGAGCGAGACTTCGAGAAACTTCTTCCATCAGACACTGGAGCGCGTGCAGTCGACGCCGGGAGTGCAGAGTGCCGCGCTGAGTATGGACGTTCCGCTGAACAGCACGATGGGGCCGATGACCGCGGGAATCGCGATTGAAGGACAGCCTTTGCACCCCGATGAGGTCGAGCCTCAGGTGAACTTTGAACTTGCGAGTCCCGACTACTTTCGCGTGCTTGGAATTCCCTTGTTGGCGGGCCGCTCGTTTTCGCCCAGCGATCAGGTGGAGACGCCGCCGGTTGTCATTGTCAATGACCGGATGGCTCGGCACTATTGGCCGAACGAGGACCCGATCGGACATCGTGTCGCTGCGGGCGGAGGGGACAAGAAGACGTGGGCGTTGGTGGTCGGCGTGGTGAGCGACGTTCATCAGTACGGATTGGACAAAGAACCTGGGGAGACGATGTACTTTCCGGTCGACCAGGCCGGACTAACCAACGGGCATTTGCTGGTTCGCACACGCGAAAATCCACTGCGGATGGCCACTCAGGCCGCGGCGATCATTCACCAGATCGATCCGCAGCAACCGGTTACCGAGGTCAAAACGTTGGACCAGCTTCGCAGCGCGCAACTGGGCACCCCGCGCGTGACCAGCATGCTATTGAGCATCTTCGCCGCTGTTGCTTTGTTCATTACGCTTGTCGGCGTCAGTGGGATGCTGGCCCTTACCGTGGCGAGACGGTCGAAAGAGATCGGCATTCGCATCGCGCTAGGTGCGAGCAAGCAGAACATTCTGAGGAACGTGCTGACTGGCGGGATGGTCCCTGTGTTGACTGGCCTTGTGTTTGGATCGGTGACGGCGGCGTTCGCGACCCGCGCGTTGGCGAAGATGCTCTTTGGGATCAAACCAGATGATCCCGCCACATTTGTCGCAATTGCCATCGTGTTCCTTGCCGTTGCGCTTGTCGGTTGCATCATTCCGGCACGACGTGCGTCGAAGGTAGACCCGATGATTGCTCTCCGCACTGAATAAATGATGAGACCATTTCCCTCGACGGCATAGAGCGGCTCCTAAGAACCGAGTCCAGTTTATTCCATTTTGTGTATTTCACGAAAAGATCACACACAATTTTGCGGATTTTTTGCGGGTGTATAAATATTCACTCAAAACGTATATTTTTACCGTAACTTGACATCTATTAGACATTTAGCTGACATCGCGGAGACAAGAATTTTCGATTTTTTCAGCTTTCCTTTGACTACCGAAACTTCTCCCAATATTTTGGGTCACTAGGCGGGCCGACAAGTGGCATCCGACACGAGGAACAGAGGCCCTCGTAGGACGAAACGCAATATTTAGATCTTGGTATATTGTGGCTGGATCGACTTGACAGCCAATGCGCGTCTCATCGTCTCCCAAGCTACAGATAAATTGCGGCTTGTAACGGAAGTTGTAGAACGGTCCGGAACGGCAAGTGAATTGCCTTGCTCAACAATATGAAACTTCGCGGGCCCGCAATATCTTTCCTAGGCATGGCGCTGGCAGTATCGGGCGCCATTTGTGTTTTAGCTCCACCAACTCCTCTATATGCTCAATCAACCACCACCGGTGATCTTGCCGGAGTTGTTATGGACGCGACGGGTGCAGTTGTCCCGAATGCGAAGATTGTCGTAACGAACAACGATACCGGTTTTACCCAAACCGTAACCTCCGGTTCTAACGGCGGCTACCGCGCCCCGCTCCTCAAGCCCGGCGTCTATAGGATCACTGTTACGGCTAATGGCTTCCAGACGTCGTCCAACCTCGTAACCGTAGCCATCGGTCAGATAGCCTCCGGTGACGTCCACCTGACGGTCGGTTCAAGCAGTGTCACGGTCGAGGTATCGAGCGACACCGCGTCGCTGCTTCATACCGAGAACGCCGACATCTCCACCTCGATCTCCCAAGCCCAGGTGCAGAGCTTGCCTAATCCTGGAAACGATCTGACATTTGTGGCCCAGGTCTCTCCTGGAGCGGTCATGAATACGTCGATGGGCGACGGAAACTTCTCCGTCTTCGGTCTACCCGCGACCTCGAATACCTTCACCTTGAATGGCTCATACGAGAACGATCCATTTCTGAACCTGAGTAACTCCGGTGCCACGAACCTGCTCCTTGGCAACAATGAGGTGTCCGAGGTCAATGTGGTATCGAACGCTTACGGCGCTCAATTCGGTGGCCTCGGCGGCGCCCAGGTGGACGAGATCACCCTGTCGGGAACGAACAAATTCCACGGCAATGCCGTCTACCAATGGAATGGCAGAGTCCTCAATGCAAATGACTACTTCCGCAACCAGACCCCGACTCTGACCCCTCGCAGCTTCGATAACGTCAATCAATTTGCAGCAAGAATCGGAGGTCCGATCATCAGGGACCGCCTCTTCTTCTTTGTCAACTATGAAGGTCTGCGCGTCGTGCTGCCATCGTCCAGCACCGTGTTCGCGCCCAACCCGACGTATATCGCCAATGCGATCAATGGTGCTCCTGCCGCAGACCAGGCGTTTTACAAGCAGTTATTCAGCGTCTATCAGAACGCCAAGGGCTATTCGACGGCAACCCAGTCCCCCACCGACCCGAATGCGCTGTCCTATACCTCCACGGCAGGAAACTTCACGCACGAGTTCCTGCTTACCTCTCGAGTGGATATGAAGCTTACCGATAAGGACACGACCTTCGGGCACTTCAAGTGGGACAAGGGCGTACAGGCAACTTATACGGACCCGCTGAATCCGATCTTCAATGCGGACAGCCCTCAGCCATCGTTTGAGGGGACCCTCGGAGAGACGCATGTCATCAACTCGAGAATGAGCAATCAGTTCCTCTTCGGGGTGATCTGGTACAGCGCTGTCTTTACGAACACTAACCTCGCGGCCGCCAACGCGCTTGTTCCTTATGCGCTCAATTTTTCCGCCTTCGGAGGGTCGTTTACCGGACTCGGTGGAGAGGACAACAATTGGCCTCAAGGCCGTAACGTGACCAACTACCAATTCAGCGACGACGTGAGCATCTCACGCGGTCGTCACACCTTCCAGTTCGGCGCCTACTTCCGGCGCGATGATGTGACCGACTACAGTCCCTCTATTTTTACTACTCCCTTCGCCGAGGCGGATGAGAACGGAGATTTCGCGGCCGGAAACGGATTGGAGGTCTATCAACAACAGTTTCCGCTTCGGAATACCCAGCCGGTCGCTCTCTACAATCTTGCAGGTTATGCCCAGGACACCTGGAAGATGCGTCCGAATTTGAATATAGTCGCAGGCGTTCGCCTGGAGCACGACTCCAACCCGATCTGCGGCACCAACTGCTATTCCTATTCGAACGGCGCATTCGGTTCCTTGAACCCCAGCACTGCAACGGCCTATTCTTCGTTGCTTACCAGTGGCCAGCACCGGGCGTTTCCTGGGTTCCAGGCGATTACGGTGAATCCGCGCGTCGGCTTCTCCTGGTCGCCGTTTGGTTCGGGCAGCAGCACGGTGGTTCGCGGAGGTTTCGGTCTGTTTACAGACGTATTTCCAGCGACTGTGGCAGACAGCTTCCTGAACAATGCGCCTACCAACGTTGGGTTCACGTTGTTTGGACCTGAGGACAGCGGTGGCTTCATCAGTCCAAATCCTGCCAATCCAGCAAGCGGTCAGAATGTGGCGAGCAGCTCAAACAAGGCCTTTCAGGCTGGGTACCAGAACGGCGCAAGCTTCAATACGCTCTCCGCGGCGGTCCCCGGCTTTGCTGCACCTTCCCTGG
Organism: Edaphobacter sp.; assembly: GCA_035483075.1. GTDB lineage: Bacteria > Acidobacteriota > Terriglobia > Terriglobales > Acidobacteriaceae > Edaphobacter. The sequence continues at coordinate 35,986 of DATHQG010000247.1, forward strand.
TTACTGCTGGCGGCAAACTACACTATCCCACCTATGAAGAGTACAGCTTCCAGATCGAGCAGGCCGTCGACTCGAAAAGGCAGACAGTTGTATCTCTCAGCTACGTCGGCAATCATGGATATCATGAACCCGTTCAAAACGCTGGCGTGAACGCGTTCGGCGTCAACAACGGGAGTCCCGGCTTCGACGGAATAACGCCGATCAACTTTACCGGCCTTCCAGCCACTATTCCGAATGGATCATTCGGCGCGGTGACTGAGGTTACTAACGGGGCCGTCTCAAACTACAACGGTCTCCTGGTCGGTGTCTCCCGCCACACGAAGTCGCAGATGATCAACTTCAACTACTCATGGAGCCACGCTCTGGACGAGATCTCGAACGGCGGCATTCTCGGCTTCGGTGTCGCTGGCTCTAATTTTCTGTCTCCTTCAAACCCGAACAACCTCAAGCAGAACTATGGCAATGCAGACTACGATGTACGGCAGAACTTCACCGCATCCTATGTCTATACGATGCCCTATTACGGCGGTCCGAAGCTGCTGACGGATGGCTGGCAGGCGAGCGGTACGGTCTTCCACCATACCGGCTTCCCCTTCACCGTAATTGACACTGCTTTGCAGGCAACCAACTACGGCGGGTCGCTTTTCCCGGGTTTCATCGCGGCCCAGGTCAATGGCGTAAAGAGCTGCGGCGGAGGTGCAGTTTTCAACAACGCCACCGGCACAACCGCGAATCCATGCGCAATTGCCAATGCCGGCAACTACGTCGACCCCACAGGGTTCGGGCAGCAGCGGCGTAACCAGATTATTGCTCCTTCGTTCACGGATACTGACTTCAGCATCATGAAGGGTTTCAAGCTCCCTATTCCCCACACGGATACCGGCCGTCTTCAGGTTGGCGCCCAGTTCTTCAACCTATTCAATCACCCGAACTTCGCGGCCCCCGGCCACGACATCAACAATCCGGCGACTCTGGGTGCGATCACCAGCACAGTGAGCACGCCAACCTCGATCCTCGGCTCGTTCCTTGGTGGCGACGCCTCACCTCGTCTCATCCAATTGAAAGGGAGCATCACCTTCTAACGAAACTGTATTGCTTCTACGGTGGGCCGGTTCAACCGGCCCACCGTTTCTTGCTTAAGGATTGGCGATCGCGATAATGGGCCGAACTCGCTTCGTTGACTTGCTTCTTGGCCCAACCTAAGATGTCCACCTGATGGCAGACTCTTCCTCTCTTATCGGCCAGACCATCTCTCATTACCACATCGTTCATAGACTAGGCAGCGGTGGTATGGGCGTCGTCTATAAAGCGGAGGACACTACGCTTCGCCGCTTTGTCGCCTTGAAGGTGCTCTCGGACGGGTCCGCCTCAGACTCACAAGCACTGGACCGCTTCCATCGTGAAGCCCGTGCTGCGTCCGCGCTGAATCACGCCAACATCTGCACCATCTATGAGATCGGCAAACATCAAGACCAATCCTTCATCGCCATGGAGTACCTGGAGGGGACGACGCTAAAATCTCTGATCACGGGACGACCACTTGATATGGGTCCGGTACTGTCTCTCGCGATAGAGATCGCCGATGCTCTGGACGCAGCTCACAGCGCAGGCGTCCTTCATCGGGACATCAAGCCTGCGAACATCTTCGTGACTGAGCGAGGCCACGCCAAGGTGCTCGATTTCAGCCTCGCTAAGCTTGCCCCAGAGCCGAAAACAGCCGATGGCACGGAAACCACGGCATCCAAAGACGCGCACCTCGACGATCTAACAAGTCCCGGCAGTATCGTGGGGACCCTTGTTTACATGTCACCAGAGCAAGCACGAGCCAGGGAGCTGGATGCACGGAGCGACTTGTTTTCCTTTGGAGGCGTCCTCTACGAGATGGCCACGGGACAGTTGCCATTTCGAGGAGACAGCGCCGCGGAGGTCTTCGATGCCATACTCAATCGCGCTCCCGTGGCTCCAGTCCGATTGAATCCCGATCTGCCCGCGGAGTTGGAAAGAATCGTCAACAAAGCGCTCGAGAAGGACCGGGCACTCCGTTATCAAAGCGCAGCGGAGATGCGGGCGGACCTGCAGCGGCTGAAGCGGGACATGGACACGGACCGCATCCAAGTAGCAAGTTTGGACCCTGTGGGCGCTGCGGAACCGGAACCGCGTTCGGGTTCGCGGCTGGGCCCGCGGATCATCTCCGTCTGGAAGCCTCTCGCCGTGGCGACTTTGGCGCTGGTCGCCCTCGTAGCTGGAGGACTCTATCTCCGATCGCGCCTTGCAGCTCATTCGGCGAAGGCGGTACCGCTGACCGATAAGGACGGTGTGCTGTTGGCGGACTTCGTCAACAAGACCGGCGATCCAGTCTTTGACGATGCGCTCAAGCAGGCCCTGACGATTGAACTGAGTCAATCACCTTTCCTGAATATTGTCTCCGACCGCAAGATCGAGGAGACGCTAAAGTTGATGGGCCAGCCGGCCGCGCAACACATCACGCCGGAACTTGCGCAGGAAGTTTGTATTCGGACGGGCAGCAAGGCGACGGTGCTCGGATCGATCTCCAATCTGGGCGAACAGTACGTGATCGGGCTTAATGCGATCGGGTGTCGTGGCGGGGACACCCTGGCCAGTGAACAAGGGACAGCAGTGGCCAAGCGCGACGTGCTCAAGACCCTGGGAAAGACGGCAGGGAAGCTGCGGAGGAAGCTCGGCGAATCGCTCGCCACGGTGGAGAAGTTCGATGCGCCGGTGGAGGCGACCACGCCTTCGCTGGAGGCATTGAAGGCATATAGCATGGGAGGCAAAACGGCAATCAGGACGGGTGACACGGAAGCGATCCCCTTTTATAAACGTGCGATTGAACTCGATCCGAATTTTGCGCTGGCATACTCCGCACTGGGTGCCTCATATTTCAATCTGAATCGGGCAGATTTGGCGGCGGAGAATGCGACCAGGGCGTATGAGCTGCGGGACAGGGTGAGCGAGCGCGAGAGATACAGAATTTCGACGACTTACTATCACGCCGTCACAGGAGACCTGGAGAAAGCGACCAAAGAATACGAACTGTGGTCGAAAAGCTACCCCCGGGATTCCACGCCGCCGTTAAATCTCGGTGTCGTCTACCAACAACTAGGGCGATACGACAAAGCCGTAGACGAGACGCAAGAGTCGCTGCTGCTTGCACCAACGACGACGGGATACGGCAACCTTGCCGTTGAGTACATTGCGCTCGACCGGTTGGACGATGCGGAGAAGCTGTTGCAACAGGCCCAGACGAAGGGTTTTGATGGGCTCTACATCCGGGAGGGCCTATATCTCCTGGCCTTTCGGCGAGGTGACGGTAAAGGGATGGGGCAACAGCTCGCCTGGGCGGCAGGGCGAACTGGAGACGAAGATGCGATGCTCTCCGGCCAGGCAGACACGGAGGCCTACTACGGGCGGCTCGCGCGGGCGCGGGAGTACTCGCGACGGGCGTCGGAGTCCGCAGTGCGCGCCGGCTCGAAGGAGACGGCCGCGCTTTGGCAGGCGACTGCAGGGTTGCGGGAAGCCGAATTCGGCAATACAACCGTAGCGAGGGAGAACGCAGATGCGGCGCTTTCACTTCAGTCGGGAAGCGCCGTCAAGTTGCTGGCAGCGCTAACTCTGGCACGCGCGGGGGACACGGCCAAAGCGAAGAGGCTTGTGGACGAACTGGAGAACGAAAGGACCGCCTCCACGGATACGATGCTGAAACTCTACAGCCTGCCAACCATTCATGGTGCGATCGAAATCAGTAAGAACAATCCCTCGCAGGGAATTCTGGATCTGGAACCGGCGGTGCCGTATGAACTGGGAGGGCCACTGGCGTTTCCCTACCTCTATCCTGTGTGGGTGAGGGGGCATGCGTATATGGCCGCACATGACGGGGTGGCCGCTGCCGCAGAGTTTCAGAAGTTGATCGATCATCCGGGTATTGTCATTAATCAGCCGATCGGGTCATTGGCGCATCTTGAGTTGGGCAGGGCGTATGCCCTATCGGGCGACAATGTCAAAGCGCGCGCTTCCTATCAGAACTTCCTCGCGCTCTGGAAAGACGCAGACCCCGACGTGCCCATCCTCATCGCTGCTAAGTCGGAGTACGAGAAGCTGCAATGACCCAGCGAAAAAATGTCCGGGGCGGCGAGCGCCCGATCTGAAAATTGAGTACCCCCTCTTCGCGCAGTCATCCACTAAGGTAGCTCAACTCTGCCGCTCATCAACAGTGTGAACTCCGTCAGCTCCTGCGAGCAAATGCTTGACAAAAGCTACCCCAATAAGGGAGCCAGGGATCCAACTGGTCTCTGGCTTCCCCAGGGGAGAGCGCAAAAAATGTAACCCGAAGTCCAAACCTAACCCTATTATTTCCAAGACTTTGAACGCATTTGACGGGATGGGGGAAGGGGCCACCCTAACACTTCCGTGTTATTTCCTAAAGAGGTACCCGCTCCTACTCTCATCACAACAGTAGGTGAGGTCCTCCCCCATGACTCCTCTCCGCACGGCTGTATTCGCCTCAATCTTCACCTCCGCGACCCTCTCACTCGCAGCCAGTCTGCCTCGGAACACCACCTCTTACAATGTTGTGGTCTGCCAGCCAAGCGCACGCTGCATCCACCACACCATCTTCGGCCACGACTACAAGATACTCAGCACCGACCGCCTCACCGTCATGGTCTTCCTCTCAACCGAAGGCCGCTACACTCGGGCCGACGTAAGCATCACTAACCTCACCCCTACCCCTATCAACCTCTCCCCCGAAGACTTCCGCATAGAGGCCCTCACCGCCAGGTCCAAAGTCTTCCTCTACGTCCCGCCCTCTCAACTCGAGGACGTCCCAACCCCAACACGGGCCACCCCCAACGCCGCTGCCAACGCGCCGGTGAATCCGCCGCCGAATTCAGAGCTCAGCGAGTTCGAGGCAGCCAGACAAAGGGCCGAGCAGGAAGCAATCGAGCTCGCTGCAGCGACCCCGCATCTGAAGGCAATCATCATTCCACCCAATCAGGCCGTTCACGGCCGCGTCTACTTCGAGCGCGATCCGAGCGCGACCCAACAGCCGGTCAACGTCGTCCTGCCTATCGCCGACCTGGTATTCAAGTTCCCCGACATCATCAGGCCCTGACCTCATCGAAGACGCCGAAGGAAACACAGCCCGCCTCAACACCTTCGGCGTCACCCTCTCCACCTCTCAACTCGAGATCAACGCGTCTATCCCACCGTCAACGCGCCATCAGCACACCCTGATAGCCAGCTCCGTCGTGGCCATCTCCGGCCCCCCCGCGCAGGAAGTATCTGGTAGCGCGTCCCCTGTGCTAAATTCCTAGCGTAGAGCACCATCGACACGAGGCCCCGGGCTACCGACCTGAAGTTTGGTTAGGAGGTCTCATGAAACGACTCACCTATCTGCTTGCGGCCCTCTTCCTTGTTCTCGTCTCAACAACGTGGAGCCAGCAGCAGCTCAGCAAAAGAATCACCAACAAAGACGTCATCGACATGGTGGGCCTCGGCCTCTCCGACGACATCATCATCGCGAAGATCCGCGGTGCCGCTGGGGGAGGGACGCTCCAGTTCGACACCAGCGTCGACGCGCTGAAGGAGCTCAAGATCGCCAAGGTCTCCGACGAAGTCATCAAAGTGATGATCAATCCAGCCCCTCCCGCTGCCCCAGTCGTGGTCGCCGCCACTCCCATCTCAAACGACCCTAACCTCCCGCCCCCGGAGGTCGGCGTCTACTGGAGAAATGGCAACGCCTTCGTCCTTATTGAGGGACAGGCAATCAGCCAGGCCAAGGTCGGGGGCAAGGCCGGCAGCATGTTCACCTATGGCCTGCGAAACGAACATTGGGACGCATACCTCGATGGACCGCAATCGAAGAACGTCATCAATGACCGTCAGCCTGTCTTCTACCTCTACGTACCCGACGGTGCGAGTGCATCCGACTTCGCCCTGATCACCCTTGAAAAGAAAAACAACCGGAGGGAGTTCCAGATAGGAAGCTTCGGCGGCATCACGGGCGGCAAGTCCGGCGTCAAGCGCGACAAGGAGGTCGCCTTCACCGCAGAGCACGCAGGCATCAGGACCTACAAGATCAAGGTGAATGGAGCGATGCAGCCGGGCGAATACGCCTTCTTCATGGGTACCGGTCAGTCAGCCACCATGGCCGGCGGCCAAACTGGAGGCGCCAGGTCAGGAGGCGCGGCTGCAGGGCGCGTTTACGACTTCAGAATTCCTGACTGAGTGCCGCAACCGCCTTCTTTTCACATCAAAATGAACCCCAATTCGAGCGTCCCTCGGCTAGACTGGACCTGCAAACCAAAGGACGGGGCCTAGCAGAGATGAAATTCACGATCACGATATTCGTTGTAACTCTTTCAGCACTTCAAGCCGCAGCTTCAACCTGGCCGGCCGCCTGCGGCAATGACTCGACCCAATTCAAAGTGAAGACGAGCAAAAAGCAGGCCGAGCTAGTCGCGCCCGAGACCGGGAAGGCCCTCATCATCTTTACTGAAAGCGTAAGCGGAGACTTTGCCTCCGATCCGGTCGTTCGTTTCGGCATAGACGGTTCCTGGGCCGGCGCCAACAAAGGCGCGTCTTATTTCGCAGTCTCCGTCGCTCCCGGAGAGCACCACCTATGCGCCGTCCGCCAGTCTGGCGCGAAATCCGACAGAGTCAATGTTGGCGAAGCTACGGTAAAGGCCGAGGCCGGCAACGTCTATTACTACGACTTCAAGATCACCCGAACGGCGGTTGGGTCTCCCAGGGAGAATGGCGGCGGAGGCTTGCCGGGCACACCTCATGACATGACAGCAAAAGAAGCAGAGACCGTCGATACCGTCGCCTTCGTCGTCCTGGACGAGAAGGAAGGCAAGCACCTCATTAACGTTTCACCACAAAGTACGTCTACGGCAAAGCCCTAGATCAAAGACTCTCAGAACCTCATTTGCTGACCACAAGCAGAGTCACCCCATGCTTCTGGACCCTCGACGTAAACACGCTCGAGCGATGACCCATCTCCTGCTGCTTCCAAACGTCCCGCACATTCGCCCCGCTCTTGAATCCAATCTCACTAAGGTCCACAGAGACGTCCCGCACACTCCAGCTCCGGTTAAAGAGCCCCACAGCGACACGCCCGCCGCTCAGCGGCTTGGTCCAAACATCCAGGTCCCCGCTCTCATACAATCGATCTCCCTGTTTGCCCAACGCGTCCTGATCGATCGCGATGGCCTCCTTGTTCATCAGGATGTTCTTGTCCGCCTCCGCCATCTTCGTAAGGTCGTTTCCCGCCAGCAACGGCGCGGCCAGCAGCACCCACAGACTCATATGCGTCTTGTACTCGTCCTCGGTCATCTTGCCATTACCGATCTCCAGCATGTCCGGATCGTTCCAGTGCCCCGGCCCCGCATACTTCGCGAGCCCTGCCTGGCTGAATCCAATTGCAATCATCCGCCCATACGAGTCGTCGATATCGTCCGTCGTCCGCCACATATTCGCCCCTAGCCCCGGCCCCCCCTTCCACGGTTGGTCCACCCCATACTGGC
>DATHQG010000248.1:0-3577 GCA_035483075.1 Edaphobacter sp.
CAAACCGTCACCCTCAACGACGTCTTCACATAGCATGCCAATCAAGTGCAGCCGCTCGACATGCCCGGATGCTGCGCCGGAATTGCAATGTAAATCTGGACGACTTGCGCTGGGATCGTCCAGAACTAGTTTGCGAACCCCGGGGCGCTGGTCATCACCCAGGGTTCGAGAAGACCGCCATGCTGCTCGACGTCCTGGCCGCCCTGGACCTGGCGCACCGGCGCGGGGTCGCTACAAAGTGGCGGACGGTGGCCGAGACCTTCGCCGGGGTGCCTGATGGTCAATAGAGTTCACTGACAATGGAGTAAGACAATGCAGCCAAACACGTCTGCGAAATTTGGGGACACTGAGGGTCGGCACGCCATGATCCTGACCTGGAACCCTCAGAAATACCGTTGGAATGAAAACGAATACCTCGATTTCGTCGAACGGACTGCACAGCGTGAGGGTGTGATCATGGACTGGTCCACCGGCGGCAGGATTGGGGGCGTATCTAGCGGTGACCGGGTGTTCATGCTCCGGCAGGGAACCCAGGGAAGGGGAATCGTCGCCAGCGGAACCGTCGTGAGTGAAATCTACCAAGATCTGGATTGGGACGGATCGGGAGGATTAGCCAGCTACGTAGACGTTCTGTTGGAACGCCTTGTCGCCGTCGAGGACGCGCTTCCGACAGATCTGCTGAAGCGACAGCTTTCTGAAACGAACTGGGACCGCCTCCAGATGAGCGGAACCTTCATCAGGGGAAAGCAGGTCGGCGAGCTGGAGGAGCTGTGGTCTAACCATCTCGCGAGTATCGCCCAGAACGACACCGGCCCGAGCTTTGGGCAAGCCATGCTGATGGATGCGGCACGCCGAAAGAAGATCGAGAACGCCGCACAGAACCTGCTGATGGAGTACTACCGCGATGAGGGTTGGACGGTCACCGACACCCGGTACGGCAACCCATTCGACGCTGTTGCCCAGAAAGGCGCCGACCTTCTCTATCTGGAGGCCAAAGGTACTCGGTCGGATGGCCGCAAAGTTAGCGTTACGCGCAGCGAGGTGGACTACGCCCGCGCCAACAGCGGACTGTGCATGATGGGCATCTGGGCAGGAATCGAATTCGACAGCAACGACGAGGTTGACCCACTGTCCGGCTGGTTCAACATCATCCCGTTCGACCCGAACGATGACGACCTCATCCCGCTGAGCTACGAATGGTCGCCGCCGGATCAGAGAGGGTTATAACACTCAGTTGTCGTCGGTGAGGGCGGTAGTGGTGCGCCCATCGACACGTGCGAACAGCAATGCTCCAAGCGGCCCCGCGTGAGATCGAAACGTCGGTGGCAGCAGTTCCAACGAGCCACCGAAGGCCGACACCGACCGAGCGATTCCGGTCTGCAACGTCACGCGGCCCTGACCCGAGATACCCCTGGGCAAGGCCCTTATGAGGAGCGCACGGGATGCTTGGGCTTGCGGTGGCAGCTAGGGGTCCTGACTTGGTCACCACGGCGTACCAGGAAGCGGTCGAGCACGGAAACCTCTGGCATGAGTTCGGAGACAGCGCGCTACTACTGCCGGAGCTCAGAACTCATTAGTCGCGTGTTTATAAACTACGTATTGTTCGGGCGCGCAATGGATTTCAGCGAATCAGAATTGCCGTCAGGCTGACACCCGCCACCCATTGCTATGCCTTGCCTGTTGGAGGACGATGAAGTAGTCCGGCGGCGCCGTCGAGACGCTGCCCCACATACAACGGAGGCAGATCATGTATGCACGAAGCACCACCATCCAGGGGCAGCCCTCGTCCATTGACGCCGGTATCGCGCATATGCGCGACAGCGCGATGTCCGCGCTCGAGGGCATCGACGGGTGCGTTGGCTCGTCCCTGTTGGTCGACCGAACGTCCGGCCGCTGCATTGTTACCACCTCCTGGGAGTCCGAGGAGGCGATGCGCGCAAGCGAGGAGTCCATTCGGCCGATTCGTGACCGGGCCGCCGAGCTTTTCGGTGGTAGCAGGCAGGTCGAGGAATGGCAGATCGCTGCCATGCATCGCGAGCACCGCGCAAATGAGGGCGCCTGTGTCCGAGCCACCTGGGTCAAGGTCGGCCCGGATCAGATCGACCGAGGCATCGATTTCTACAAGATGACGATCCTGCCCGCCCTCGAGGAGCTGGAAGGTTTCTGCAGTGGCAGCCTGCTAGTCGACCGAGCGTCCGGTCGTGCCGTGGCCTCGGCGACCTTCGACAGCGTCGAAGCGATGGAGCGGAACAAGGACCAGTTGGACAGCATCAGAGCTACGGGCAGTCAGGAAGCACACGCAGAGGTGCTCGACGAGTGCGACTTCGAGTTGGCGGTTGCACACCTGCGTGTGCCCGAGGTGGTCTGACCGGCTGCAGGTGCCGCGACCGTCGTGAGCAGCTCGGGCATCTCGCCGACTTGAGCCGCGGCATGGTCTTCTTGAGGAGCTCGAGACTGACCCGGCCAGTCTGCACGCGCAATGAACACTGCGTTGAGCTAGCAAACAGTGCGAACCCCTCCACAAGACCTCCACGCTAAGCCGCGACTAGGCGCAACTTGAAGGTCGTGGACGTCGACAAAGCCGTCCTTGGGTTTGGGCTGCGACTTAGCCGACTGGGCGGAGTGCAGCTCGGTGCGCAAGGATGCGCTGATGACCTCAGTTTTCGACATGACTTTCCTTTGATAGGTAGGAGGCATCGGATCACGCTCTGGGCTACCGCGATTGGTGCAAAGCGGGGGTTACGAGATCGGTATCGAGTAGGCCCAGGCGGAATACTTTGTTGCTTGTCGTCCAGAACACCAGTTGGCGCTCAGCCGGGCTCGGAAGCACGTCTTCGACGATCTGCACATGCTCTTTGATCCCGTAAGGCACCGCACCGTAGTCGGAGCCGAACACCACTCGGTCCACACCGCACATCTCAATCGCGGCTCGCAGTCCGATTGGGTTGAACCCCATGCAGTCGACCAGAATGTTGGTCTTGAAGTAGCCCGACGGCGGCCGCTGGTTCGTGTAAGGCCTGCCGGCCGGCCGAAACCATCGACCTGTCCGGGCGCATCGAGGACTTGCAGTTATTCGATGAAATCGGTTCTGGCCAATTCGGTTACACCGCCGTCGGTGAACAGGTGTTCTGGCGGAAACACTGCTCGACCGCAGGGCAGCGAGTGACGTGGCCGAAGCCGAGGCCGCGATCGAGCGGTTGGCGGCCGCGCCAGCCGACGAGGGTCGGGTGATACGTGAAATATGGCTGCTGCGGCTGCGCGCACTGTTGGCACGAGCCCATGGCGGCGATACCGCGTATCGCGATTATCGGGATCGCTACCGCACGCTGGCGACATCGCTTGGCTTCGAGGGGCATATGAAGTGGGCCGAGGCGATGACATGACGCCGGGCATCCAGGGAGGGCCGCCCGCGTTGTCTTGAAACAGACCACATTTGCCAATGTCACGCTGATGGGGTCGGCTGGTTCGCTCCACGCTTATTTTTGCCCATCGTGGCTTGTGTCTCTAGTGCGGCTGGTCGACGCCAGAGGACCGGCCGATCTGGCTTAAGAGGAGCGTGGTGTCGCCCCTATTGGGA
>DATHQG010000249.1:0-4786 GCA_035483075.1 Edaphobacter sp.
GATCCCGATACTCTAAACTCGCCCATGCCGTCAGGCCTCAAACGATTCCAGAGAGAAGGCGACGACCACTTCATCACCTTCAGTTGTTACCGCCGCGAACCCCACCTTGGCGCCTCAGATTCAAAAGACATCTTCCTCAACTCGCTCGAACTCACCCGCAAGCGCCACAACTTCGAAGTCCTCAGCTACGTCGTCATGCCTGAGCACGTCCATCTCCTCATCAGCGAACCGCTGGACCACGAAGTGCCGCTCTCGAAGGCGATCCAATCCCCCAAGCTTTCGGTCTCGAAGCGTCTCAGCCCGAGACCCTTCTGGCAGGTCCGCTACTACGACTTCAACGTCTTCACCCACAATAAGAGGGTCGAAAAGTTGAAGTATATGCACCGTAATCCGGTTGCCCGAGGTCTTGTGGAAAGACCTGGGGAGTGGCGCTGGTCTTCTTTTCGTTACTACCTGGAGGACGAACTTAGTCCTGTCACGATCACTCGTGTCTGACGTGAGAGGGTCGTGCTTCGCACGATGGCCCACCTTAGTCGCGATAAGACCGCGCCGAAGATGGGGCACCCAGATTTCAGATGTCGGACACACGTCCAATCCGGTTGCCCGAGGTCTTGTGGATAGACCTGAGGAATGGCGCTGGTCTTCTTTTCGTTACTACCTGGATGACGAACCTAGTCCTGTCACAATCACTCGTGTCTGACGTGACTGGATCGTGCTTCGCACGATGGCCCACCCAAGCTCACCCCACCAGCAAAGCTGGCGGGGACCCCGATTAGTCGCGATAAAACCGTCGCGAAGATGGGGCACCCAGATTTCAGATGTGGGACACACGTCCACTCTACTGTGGCGGTTTTGTCAGATGTGGGCCTACCCGCCCATTTTCGCTGCAGCAGAATCCCAACGCTTAGACAACCCTTTTGCAATCAGCACGATGTCAACGCAATAACACAATGGTGGGATATCGCGTGCATGGAACAAAGAGCAATAACAGATGAGTGCACCAATTGCGTTGATCTAAGTAAAACTTTCTGCCGGGGGAACAAATATGTTTAAGCGATGCCTGACGGTAGTGGGCGTAACATTCGGGCTGCTCGTGCTGTCTGCGACGCCAGCCTTGGCCAGCTTTGGTACTGCTACCGCTACAACAACATGCGGGGCCTATAGTCTTGCCCTGTCCGCACCACAGCTGACGCCAGGAACGCAGTACATCCTCGTTTACTCAATCGAGGTTTCACCGGGTTCTACCGGGCTTCCCATCACGGGATCAATTCCATTTACGGTGCCAGACTCAGGCACATTCACCGACACCATTACGGGTTCGTTCCCCACGCTCGTTGGCAGCTTCACATTCTCGGGCACGGCTTCGCTGATGCCGATCTTCTCGAAAGAAGATCCTTCGACGATAAACATTAACTTCTCGCCCTCAAACCTTACCTGCGGACCAGTACCCCCGCCGGCTTGCTCAGTGCAGTCGGCGAACAGCTCGAACTTCAATGGCACTCCTGTAAATGGAGGCGACTATGTCTGGTTCAATGCCAACTTTACCGCTAGCGGAATACCCAGCAGTGGAGCAACAGTGAGCCTGACTGGTTCAACGATTTCGTTTACGGAGGGTGGAACTCAATATCAACTGGCGGTCCCCAATGCGCAGATCGTCTTCTCTCCAAGTGCTACCTGCAGCTCCACCACATTTAGCACGTTGACCAATACATGGACGACGACGGTGCCAGTCAGAGGAGACGATGAGATATTCCTTACTGGCCTGGCGTGGCCTGTACCGAGCGGCGGACTCGTCGGCGGCATCAATCCCGTAAATTGGGACGGAGCCTTCAGTACGAACGGCGCCTCTGGCGTATCCATTCAGTGGAAATGGGGTGCGGCCGTCTATTCCAACTTCACGACCAACTACAACGCTCTTGCCGTCAAAGCCGGTCACCAAACTGCCTGTGGACAAAACAATGGCGACCACGCTGGAACTCCTGAAGGCATCAACAACAGCGATCAGCCGTTGAAACAGCTTGTTGTTGGCGGCGCCCGCGGAGGCGGAGGCTCAAATTGGACAGGCTCGTGGAGCGGGACGCAGAATGTCTCTCCCGTATGCCACCAATCCAGTTCTGTTTTCAATCCGGGTGGCCCAGGCACAGAATGGGTACTCCTTCCATCGCGTCTTGGCGTGAAATGAGTTGGCATTCGCGCTACGCGCGGGCCCCTTTCTTCTCCCTTATCGGACGGGTGGCCCACATCTGATTGCAGCGTTACGATCAGGATCGTGCTTCGCACGATGGCCCACCCAAGCTCACCCCACCAGCAAAGCTGGCGGGGGCCCCGATTAGTCGCGATGAGACCGCGCCGAAGATGGGGCACCCAGACTTTAGATGTGGGCCATCCGCCCGGATGTCTGCATCTTCCTTGCACCTTCGCCCATTCTCCTGCCCCCTTTGGGGTATTAAGTTCTGAAGCAATAAGCGTAATGTGTCTCCTGAGAGTTGAGTTTTGATTGGTCATTCCTGTCTCCTGTGCGGCATCGGCAGCCGGATACAGAACAGCTAAGACCAAGGAGGCAGCATGGCGCTCGCTGTGGGAGTCCTGATTACTGTAGTTCTTCTCGTTGGCTTTGGTTTTCTCGCGACCGCCTCGGCCGGATGGTTCTTCAAATACCGGGAACCCCACAGGACCTTGCCCCCATCAGACAAAAAGAATTGATATCGCGCGGCAACGGGCTGGGTGGCCCTTATCTGACCGTACCACTACTCATCGGGTGCCCCATCTTCGCCCCCGCGAAGGTCCAGATGTCTTGAAACCCCAAGGCGCGAGAAACCGCCCAGAAGACCCCCAGACAAACCTTGTTCGTAACATCGAAATCCACTGGGGCCCCGAGCTTTCATCGGACACAACGTTATCCATGCCTCCATGCATCAAGTCAGCAGGGGGTAATTATGGACCAGAAAACCCTGATCGCAATCATCGTCGCGGTGGTCGCCATCATTGTCATCGTCGCAGCAGTCCTTTACGAGCGTCGTCGCAGAAGCGAGCGTCTCAAACAAACCTTCGGCTCCGAATACGAACGCGTCGTCCGACAGCAGGGAGACCTTGAGCGCGGAGAAGCCATTCTTGCCGAACGGGTAAAGCGCGTCTCTCACCTCAAACTTCGCACACTGCCCGCGGCCGAACAGGAGAGATATCTCCAGCAATGGGCGTTCGTGCAGAAGCAGTTCGTCGACGACCCTCGCGGCGCGGTCAATGAAGCGGATCGCCTCGTCACCGACGTCATGAACGCGCGCGGCTATCCGATGAACGAGTTCGACCGGAGGGCCGAGGACATCTCCGTCCATTACCCGAATACCGTCGGCAACTATCGCTCTGCGCACAACATTGTCCTGCGCCACGGCAAGGGCCAGGCCAGCACCGAAGACCTTCGCCAGGCCATGGTGCACTTTCGGTCCCTGTTCGATGAGCTGCTCGGCACTCCCGCTGTTATGCACAAGGAGGTAGCATGACGCCCGAAGTTCGTGAAGACACAACCTTAACCACTGCAGATATCGCAAACCCTGCAGTTCGCTATCAGATGAACCATCCGCCCGCCGACGATATGGAAGAGGTCGACAGCGCCCGCACCGACGTTCGCTCCGCCGACGGTGCTCAGATCAATGGCGCCCGGACTCTCACTCCAGAGCAGACGGTAGTGACCAACGACCGCCCCGGCGCACTCTTTCCCGACAACGAACTTAACGATCTTCGCGCTCGCTGGGACAAAACGCAGATCAGCTTCGTCGACGAACCCCGCGCCGCAGTCGAACAAGCCGACAGCCTCGTCGCCACCGTAGTCAAGCGTCTCGCCGAACAGTTCGCAGCAGAGCGGGCCGACCTTGAGCACCAGTGGGACCGTGGAACAGAGGTCTCCACGGAAGATCTCCGTCAAGCTCTTCGCAAATACCGCTCCTTCTTCGATCGTCTGCTGGCCTTCTAAACAAAGCGGGCCAATAGCCGTCAAGCTGGCAGGGACGGTGGCCCGCACACCTGGTCCAGTTACAAATCGATTGGGGTGGCGCACATCTGATCGGACCACCCAGCCCCATCTTCGCGACGGTCTCGTCGTCGCTGAGGTGGGGCATTTTCGTGGTAGCGCAAGATCCGGCAGGATACAATCGCCCGAACGCGAAAACAGGAAACCATAAAAACTCATGCCTGCAACTACCCAGGAAGTGATCCGCATCGGAGGCCTCGCCATCCGCTACCTCGTCGAGCCCCAGGACTCCGGAGGCTCCGTAGCCATCTTCGAGTTCGAAGTCGCCCCGGGGGCCAGGGTCCCCGTCGCCCACAGCCACGACGCCTACGAAGAGAGCTGCTATGGGCTCGAGGGCGTCCTGACCTACACCGTCAGCGGCCAGACGATGGAGGCCAGTCCTGGCGATTGCGTGCTCATCCCTCGCGGAGCCATCCACCGCTTCGAAAACCTCCACTCCCTCCCGACGAAAGCGCTGGTCATCATCACCCCCGGCCTCCTCGGCCCCGACTACTTCCGCGAGATCGCCGGCGTCCTGCAATCCACCCCGCCCGGCACCCCGCCCAACGCCGCCGCCATCGGTGAAATCATGCGCCGCCACGGCCTCACCCCCGCTCCCTGACCCTTGGCCCCTGACGCTTGGTTCGAGCCCCATCCTCCTTTCGGGCCCTCCCCGCCCGGCAATATAATCGCAGCAGACACGGCGCCCACTCCTTCGGCCCCGCAGCATTCCAATCAGGCGTCGCAAATCTCCTCCAAAGGAGCCCCGCCGCATGCGCCTCA
>DATHQG010000250.1:0-5388 GCA_035483075.1 Edaphobacter sp.
CCCACCTTAGCGACGATGAAACCGTCGCGAAGATGGGGCACCCGATTTTTGATGGAAAGGTTAGATCTGGGCCACCCGTCCTACATTCTCCTGGCATGGTCCTACTACACCATCTTCAAGAACGCTTCAAAACCAAAGTAGCCCACTACCCGAACATTGAAATCATGGCGCTCCCGGGTGTATAAGACTAGCTCCGGAGGAAGCCATGCGGCGATTCCTTGCGATTGCGTTCCTGAGTCTAGCGATCTCCTCCACATCGTATGCGGACCTGGTGAGCACGGCCACGGTGAACATCTTCAATCCATGTGGGTCGTCTACGGAGGTAATGGGTACGTCCAACGCAAGCACGAATGCCTGCACCTTCCCGGAGGGCGGTCGCGCTGCGACATCCATCAACTTCGGAATCACGTCGTCCACGATCGCAACCTGGACCTTCAATGACGGCGCGGGGCAATCTTCGACGGCCCTGAGCACTTCGCTTTTTGACTATGAGTTCGTTGTGACGGGCGGCTCGGGGCCGGGATTTCTGACGCTGAACTTCGTCGAAAGCGACGTCATGGGTAACAACGATCCTCAGGCATCGGCTAATTTCGAGGTGGTGGCGGCCCTGAATGGAGTTCAGTACAGCGATGTGCGGATCTGCGGCAATCCCCCGGCGATGGAAGGCATCGTGTGCATGAATCCGACGGACGCTATCGGGGTCGCGTTCACGTACGGTACGCCGTTTGAGCTTTCCGTCGCGTTGAACGCCGTTGCGGCTGGAGGGCTTGCCCATCTGGTCCCGTTCACGACCCTCGAGGGCGATGGAACGTTGAATTATTCGCTGCCATCGCAGAGCGACGTACTTTCGATCGTTGCAGCGACCGTTCCAGAACCTGCAAGCGCAATCCTGATGACTACCGGAGTGTTTGCGCTGCTCATCCGTATGCGAGACACGATGTAATCAGAAAGACAAATGATGGTTCCAAAGAAAGAATAGTAAGGTGGTAGCGCTGTTCGAGGTGGGGGATTCGGCTAAGTAGGACGTTTTGAGGAGAGCGTATCGCGCTTTCGCGCGATGGCCCACCTTAGCGACGATGAAACCGTCGCGAAGATGGGGCACCCAAATTTAGGTGTGGGCCACCCAGCCTGAAGCCGTGCCCTTAAGCAAAACGGTGTTTGAGGGCACGGCGGCACTTTCAGACCGACCGACGCGGCCTACCCTTCCGGCTATGATGATCATCACTGCAGTGCGGGGACCCATCGAATGAGCGTCTGGTATTCACGTCCTGTTCTCTTCGTCGAAAGTGTGGAGCGGTCGATCGCGTTCTACACCGAGAAGCTCGGCTTCGTCGAATCGACCCGCTACGAGGAGGGAGGGAAGGTCCTCGTGGCTCAGGTCAACCGAGAGGATTGCGAGGTCCTCCTCAACTGCCAGCAGCCCGAAAAGACCGGCCGCGGCCGTATCTTCATCTCGATCGATCTGGCACCGCTGCAGGCGCTCAGGACCGAATTCGAAGACCGGGGCGCGCCGATCAAGGATGGCTGGTGGGGTTATGACACGATGATCATCGAGGACCCCGACGGCAACGAGTTGTTCTTTCCCTATCCGAACGATGTGAAAGAGCAATCAGCCGCCACCGGCGGAGGCTAGTTAACCGGCCTGATCAGATATCCTCTCTTCTGCAGGTGGCGATGCATCGGCCACGCTCTTCTGTCGGCGGGCGTCCACATTGTCGTGGGATTGCCTTGTCGCCCGGATGATCTGGTTTCCGATTAAGTGAGCGACCAGATTAAGTGAGGACCAGGAAGACGATTTCTAATCTTTGTCAGGTTTTGGCCTACGGTTTCTGCAGAGGAACGATGCGGCCTGCAGCACGAAGATAGCGGAAGAGGTGGTCCAGGGGCGGCTTGGGAAAGAAATCGTCGAGGGTCAGGAGATTGCGGCCGGGGGTTTCCCGCAAAAGACCTTCGGGCAGGGTGCCGAGCGCGGCCATCAACGATTCCTTGCTCATGGGAGCGACGTAGATTGTGACCTCGGTAGCGAGCAATCGGCCGAAGCCCTCCAAGAGGGCGCCGGGGAGTGCCGGAAGCACCCGGTCTTCCATGTTCTTAAGAAACATAGAGAGCCAGAGAATCACTGCGATTGGCTCGGCGGTGTAGCGGCGAACGTAATCAAGGACCTGGTGGCCCTCCGGGTAATTAGTGACGACAACCGTGCCCAAGGGGGCAAGCTGTTCGACCAGGGCGAGCAGCTCCGCGTTGTCAGAGGCAGCCGGGCCTTCGAGATTTTGAGTGGAGACCTCGAGGGCGGCCAAAGGTTCGCGGTCGGAGGGAATCCCTTCGGCCAGGAACGTTTGTCGTGCGGTCTGAAAGGCCTCGGCGGAAGATGGGCCGGGACGGCCGGATAAAGTACGCTGCATGATGAAGGGACGCTTGTGAAAGGAAGTGGACGGCTCGACTACCTGGGCGTTTGAGTCGAAGACCAGGGCATGGGACATTCCGGCGCGGAGCAATTCCAGGCACCAGAGGCGGGAGTCTACACCAGCGAAGACGGGGCCGGTTAGTTCGAGGACGTCGATTTCGATCCGTTCAAGGGACAAGTCGTTGAACAGGCCGGCCAGAAAAGCTCCCGGGGCCGACCGCTGGTTGTGGCAAGCATAGATCAGATTCACGCCGAGCGTGCCGATGGCCTGCTGCTGGAGCTGCGCGGTGGAATCCTGGAGATTGATGTGGAGGAGAATCTGATTGGGCTGGCCGCCGGGTTCGTGCTGGAAGCGGAAACCGAGCCAGCCGTGTTGCTCGTTGGTCCCCTGGAAGTTCCGGGTGGCGACGGTGTCCGCGAAGACGAAGAATCGGGTATGGTCGCCGCGAGCTTTGGCGAGCCGGGCGAGGAGGAGCTGATATTCGTTGTCGAGCATGGCGACGAGGCGCTCTCTGGAGACGTAGCGCGTACCGCCGCCGTACCTGTCGTCGCTGACCATCTTGTCGTAGGTGGAGACGGCTTCGGCGACCGTTCCCGAAGCCGCGCCGACGCTCAGAAACCAGCGGGCCACCTCTTGGCCGGCCCCAATCTCGGCAAAGGTCCCGTAGATGGAAGCCTCCAGATTGATGGCCAGGGCTTTGGCATGAATGTCGGTGGATTGCTGGGATGCGGGAGCGGACATGGGTGGCTCCATTTTACGGAATTCAAGATGGGCGGAGTATAGCGCAGAACGCCGTTGCGCAGGAGTTGGCAGGGCGAGGCACTCCCGAATGCGGGTCTCGTGTGTTTTGGGTCCTTGATGAAAACGAGTGGCGCGGACGACTGGTTAAGTCAGTGTCCGGTTCTGGACTACGAGGATCGTTTGTGGACAGTGCTCGCGAACCGGTCTGTACTATGTCGCAGATAATACGAGACAACTTTTTTTTGAGTTTGGCTGATGAGATGCTCTGTTATTGGATCGCCAATCACTTGCAATAGGACGATGCGCTGCGTCGGATGATTCGAGTTTTCTTCGAGGGAGAGCGACAATGACGACACTGATACAGGACGTTCAGTACGCACTACGGCAGCTGCGGAAGACACCGGGGTTCACGGTTACGGTACTACTGACGCTGGCGCTGGGGATTGGCGCGAATGCCGCGATCTTCACACTGGTGAACGCGGTCCTGCTGAAGGACCTGCCGGTTGCGGACCCGAAGACGCTGGTGCGGCTGGGCGATAACGACGACTGTTGCGTGACGGGTGGGACGAAGGACGATGGGAACTATGGGATGTTCTCGACGGACACCTATGAGCAGTTGAAGAAGAGCACGCCCGAGTTTGTGGAGCTGGCGGCGATGCAGGCGGGTTTTCATTACCGGCCGGTGACGGTGCGGCGGGACGGAAGCGGAGGCGAGGCCCGGAGTGTGATGGGCGAGTTTGTCTCGGGCAATTACTTTCGCACGTTCGGGCTCAGGGCGTCGGCGGGGCGGTTGCTCGGGGATGCCGATGGTGTGCAGGGCGCTCCGATTACGGCGGTGATGAGCTATGACACGTGGCAGCGCGATTATGCGGGCGACTCGTCGGTGATTGGGAGTACGTTCTGGGTGAATACGAAGGCAGTGACGGTGGTGGGGATTGCGCCGCAGGGATTTTACGGCGACCGGATGTCGAATACGCCGCCGGATTACTACCTGACGATTGAGGCGATGCCGGTACTGGCGGCCGCGGCTTATGTGCACCAGCCGAACGTCAGCTGGCTGTACATCGTTGGGCGCGTCAAGCCTGGTGTAGCGATCGCTCCGCTGCAGGACAAGATCAACGCGCTGTTGCGGCAGATTTATGCACATCGATTTACAGCATCGAAACACGATCAGGAGGTGCTGGCGAAGACGCATACGACGTTGACGCCGGCGGGGGCCGGCATCCAGGCCCTGCAAGAGGAGTATGCGTCGCATCTGCACCTGTTGATGTGGATCTCGGGGCTGGTGTTGCTGATTGCGTGCGCGAACATTGCGAACCTGTTGCTGGTGCGGGGCATGGGGCGCAAGCCGGAGATGTCGGTGCGGACGGCGATGGGGGCGATGCGGGGAAGGATCGTTCGCCAGTTGTTGACGGAGAGCGTTCTGCTATCGGTGATGGGAGGAATGGCCGGCCTGGTGGTGGCGTTTGCAGGGACGCAGATGCTGTTGAGAATGGCGTTTCCTGGGGACGAGAACGTTCCGATCCATGCGAGCCCTTCGCTGGAGGTGATCGGGTTTGCGTTTGCGCTGTCGCTGGGGACGGGTGTCCTGTTTGGCGTGGCGCCGGCGTGGATTGCGGCAAACGCAAACCCTGCCGATGTTTTACGCAGCGGTACGCGGACGACGACTACTGGAGCTTCGCTGCTGCAGCGCGGGCTGGTGGTGCTGCAGGCTGCGTTGTCGCTGGTATTGCTGGTGGGTGCGGGATTGTTTGCGCAGAGCCTGAACAAGCTCCAGAGCACGGACATGAAGCTGGAGGCAAAGGACCGGTATATCGTCCATTTCAATCCGCAGGCGGCGGGGTATTCGCAGACACAGGTGGAGGCGCTGTATCGGACGATCGAGGAGCGGTTCCACATGCTGCCCGGAGTGGCGAAGGTGGGGATCGCGACCTATACGCCGATGGAGGACGATAACTGGGGAACCAGTGTCGATGTGCAGGGACAGCCAGCCACGAAAGGCGGCTTCGGTGCGTCGTTTGTAAAGGCCAACGCGGAGTTCTTCGATTCGGTGGGGACGCGGGTGGTGATGGGACGCGGGATTCGGGTGCAGGACACGTCGACGGCCCCGACGGTGGCCGTGGTCAACGAGGAGTTTGTGAAGAAGTATCTGAAGGGACTCAATCCGATTGGGCAGCACTTCGGTGGGAATGGACATGCCTCGGCTGGAGACTATGAGATTGTCGGTGTGGTGGAGGACACG
>DATHQG010000251.1:0-2638 GCA_035483075.1 Edaphobacter sp.
GTTCGGGCGTGGGGTTGCCGATGATCTCGGTGAGGAGGCCGATTTCGTTGTGGAAGTAGGAGACGGTGCGGAGGCTGCCGTTGAACCAGGTGGAGTAGGGGGCGCCGCTGCGTGAGGTGGAACCGGGTTTGTTCTCTTCGACGAGACGTTGATGCATTGAGGTGCCGACGGCTTCGATGCCGAGGACTACGAGGGGGTCGTAGAAGTAGCTGTTGGGGTCGCGGAAGGGCGGCATGAAGATGACTGTGCCCGCTGGGCCTGCCTGGTGGTGGTTGTAGACGATCTGCGGGTACCAGACACGGTCGAGGATGCGGTTGACGTTGGTGGTCTCTGGCTGGTTGCTGGCGAAGAAGTCGCGGTTGTCGTCGTGGCCGATGTACTTCTGCCAGAGCCGGGGCACGCCGTCGAGCGAGCGCTTGGGGGCGTCTGGGTTTCGCATATACCAGTTCGAGACAAGCTCCATGCCGTCGGGGTTGGCGAAGGTGCAGAGGACGATGTCGTCGTGCAGGAAACGCATGGTCTCGGGGTCGGTCTTGGCGTTGAGCTCGTAGATGGTCTCGACCAGCTGCTGGGCGCCTACGGTTTCGGAGGCGTGGAGACCGCCGTCGATCCAGACGATGGCCTTGCCTTCTTCGGCGAGGGCTTTGGCCTGGTCGTCCGAGAGGCCTTTGGCTAGGGCGAGCTTCTGGCTGATCTCGCGGTAGTGCTCGAGGTTCTTCATGTTCTCGGGCGTGGAGATGATGGCCATGTACTGATGGCGGCCCTCGGCGGTGAGGCCGATGTCGACGAGCTTCATGCGGTCGGACTCTTTGGCGAGCTTCTGGAGGTATTCGGTCTCCTGGGTGTAGTTGACGAGCTGGAAGTCGTCGCCGATGTCGTGACCGAACTGCTGTTTGGGGGTGGTGATTTGGCGGGTAGCTGCTCCGTCGGTCTTTTCGGTCTTGGCGAAGAGGGGAGGGGCGAAGGCCGGAATGGCAATGAGGAGAGAGAGCGCGAGTGGGATAGACCGATAGCGCAGCTTCATGAAGGCGACGTGCTCCTTGGAGGTGGGTTGTGGCTGTTATAGCAGGAAGACGGATGATGCGGCGAAAGAGTTTAGGATGTTGAGATTTGTAACAAGTTTTTTTGTGACCGGCGTTGATGCCGTGATGTGTGGAAATCTGGTAGCCTTGGCGGCATTGGGACCCAATTTTCAGGAGGATGTAACGATGATGAAGCGGATGGTTGTGGTTTTGGCGCTGGCGATTTGTTGCACAGGCAGCTTAACGGCGCAGAACGGGACGGCTCCGAAGGTTCCTGCGGGAACGATTATCGAACCGGGGAAGTCGATAGAAGCGCTTTTGAATATCTACGAAGAAGAGATTGTGGGTGCGGCGAAAGCGATGCCAGCGGACAAGTACAACTTTGCGCCGAGCCAGGCGATCTTTGCGGCCTCGCAGAAGGTGGACTTCGTGTCACCAAAGAGCGTGAACACCTTTGGGCAGACGGTGTCGCATATCGCCCAAGCGAACTACTCCTTCTTCAGCAGCCTGGGCGGAGCGAAACCGGATGTGGATGTGAAGGCGATGGGAGGTCTGACGTCGAAGGAAGATACAGTGAAGGCACTGGAGGGGTCGTTCGCTTACGCGCATAAGCAACTGGCCACCTTGACGGCGGCGGATGCGTTTGCTTCGGTTAGGGGCGATATGACGAAGACGAGTGTGGCGGCGTTCGCGATTGCGCATATGTGCGATCACTATGGACAACTGGTGGAGTATCTGCGGATGAATGGGATTGTTCCACCGGCTAGCCAGAAGCAGTAGCTAAAAGCGTTGCGGCAGATCCCCGCTTTGATTTTGGTCAGGGCAGGTAAAGTAAAAGGCAAAACAAAGGCAACCGCAGGTCCTTCGACTACGCCGTTCGCGAAGTGCGCGAACGGCTCCGCTCAGGATGACACTTTTTGGGAGGGCCTGCAGCAGGAGCAACTGCAAAGGCAAGGCCAGATCCCCCCTTGTCTTCGTGCAGGATTACGTCAGCGGAAGAGGTCGTCGAGTGCTGTCTCTTCGGTGGTGGGGGCGGTGCGAAGGACGAAGGTGACGGCGGCGCCTGCGGTGTCGGAGTGAAGGCGGAGGCTGCGGCTGTAGTAGCCAGAGAGAGTGATGTTTCTGGAGATGGGAACGTCGAGGCTGTTGGTGAAGCCGTTGTCTTCGGTGACGTTGTGTCCGGTGACGACGGTGGCTTTGCCGTTGCGTGAGGGGCCGTAAATCTTCTGGTCGCCGATGGGGAGCTGTTCGTAGGCGTCGGACTCGAAGGAGATGTTGCGAAAGAGATCGACGCTGACGCCAATCTGGAAGTGAGCGAGCGGGCCGAGGGAGGTGTAGTTCTTGGTGACGGTGCGGTTGACGAAGGTGGTGGAGTCGCCGCCGCCGAGCTCAAGGTTGGGAGTGAAGCGGCCGTAGTTTCGCTGGAAGAGGTTGCTGATGTCGAAGGTGACGCGGCCGGTGCTGAGACCGTAGGCCTCATCGCCGGTGGGAATGGTGAAGGCTCCGGTGAGCTGGTACTGGAAGAGGCGAGGGACGAATTGGGCATGGAGGCCGACGAGGATGTCACCGGGTTCGCCTCGCCTGGGAACGAGTTCGGCGTTGGGTTTGGGATGAGT
>DATHQG010000252.1:0-4868 GCA_035483075.1 Edaphobacter sp.
AGTCGAAGCGGACGCTGTCTGGACCGGAGAGCTGTTGTCGCTGACGGTCGCGGTGAAGTTGTAGGTGCCGCTCGTCGTCGGGGTCCCGGAGATGGTGCCGCTGGTCGCGGCCAGGGTGAGTCCCGGAGGCAGGCTGCCGGCGCTGATCGACCAGGTGTAGGCAGGTGTGCCGCCTGTCGCTGTCATGGCGCCCGAATACCCGCTACTCACTGTCCCAGAGGGAAGCGTGGCGCTGATCGTCAATGCTGAAGCCTTCTGGGCCGCTGCAACGGCAACCGATAGAGTGACCGACTTGGTCTGGGCCGGGCTCGACGAGTCTACGACCTTGAAGGTCAAGCTAGAGGTTCCGCTCGCGGTCGGGGTGCCGGAGATAAGGCCCGTGGATGAAGCCAGACTAAGTCCTGCGGGCAGGCCCGTTGCGGACGCGATTGACCACGTGTAAGGCGTGGTGCCACCAGTTGCCGCAAGGCCACTCGAATACGCTGTTCCTTGCGTGCCGGAGGGGAGGCTCGATGTGGTGATCGTAAGGGACGCGGATGCGACGACAATCGAGAGTTTGACCGATTTGGTCTGTGCCGGGCTGGACGAGTCTACGACCGTGGCGGTAAAGCTGGACGTTCCGCCGGCGGTCGGCGTGCCGGAGATCAGGCCGGTCGACGAGGCCAGAGTAAGTCCCGCGGGCAGGCCCGTGGCGGACGAGATGGACCAGGTGTAAGGCGCCGTGCCGCCGGTCGCCGCCAGGCCATTCGAATACGCCGAGCCTTGCGTGCCGGAGGGCAGGCTCGATGTGGTGATGCTCAAGGCCGTTGGCGCGACCGGAGCCGACGCCGCAGCTACAGTCAGGGTCACCGTGGCGGTCGCTGTCTTGTCCTTCCCCCCGCCCTTCGTGGCGGTTGAAGTCGTGGCGGTTGAATCGGTCACCTTGATGCCGAAGGAGTAGTTGCCGCTGGAGGTGGGCGTGCCGGAGACGGTCCCGGTCTTTGCCGCCAGACTAAGCCCAGCGGGAAGCCTTCCAGTGCTGATGCTCCAGGTGTAGGGCGCGGTCCCACCAGTAGCAGCGAGGGTCGCGGAATAAGAAGCCTTGACGGTCGCTTGAGGCAACGCGGAGGTGGAGACCGTCAGGGTAGATGAAACAGGAGAGCTTGCTGAGGCGACGGCGAGCGGCGAATGGAAAAGAAGAAGGAAGATTGCGCTCGTCGCGAATGACTTAGTGAATGTCTTAAATAATTGGCCCAAAATACACCCCAAAGGAATCAAGCTTGCCAACCGAAACACCGCAGCCAGATAAACGAAGGCTTGCTGAGTTACACGGTTGATCGTTACGCGGGAAAAAGGGCTACAGGTGTCCCAATGGGGAACTAGGTATGCCGCTTCACGGTGAGCGATGCAGAATCTCTCAGTTTTCAGGCACGGCCGTGCCTAATACGCTGAAAGCGCAAGCGGAGCAGAGGTGATCAGTGATGTTGTTTAGGTTAACAGCTTGTCTTACTAAGGTAAGACAGCCGAAGTCTGATTACCTATCCCGGTTTGGAAAATACAACTTCTGGGGGACCCGAGGTTCGAGGCCCGGCCCGACGGATAGCACGGGATACGCTGGAAATTCTTCCCGCCAACAGGCGGGCGCCTGAGACGTGCATAGTGGGAGGAGATGCCGGGGTGTGCGTTCTGTGTCGAATTAGTCTTGCCTGCCTGAGAAAAATAGCTCGATTGAGCGAATCTCCTAAATCATCAGAACCGGCAGACGAAAAAACGACGACGTAATGCTGACGAACGTTTCAGAAGGACAACTTGTTTTTTATATCACACAAGTGAAGAGAGGATATCAAGGTAAAAACATAATATTTCGTTCGACAAGAAATTATTTTTTTTGGAATCGCTGAAGACAACAACTTTCGTGTCGGCCCCACGGAAGGCCTGGACTGCCGATCGGGACGTTGTTAAGCGCGACGGCCTGGACCGCTGTCAGGGTCATGCTCGTCTAGGGGGGCGACTGAGCAATGGCACCGGAGGACGCAGCAAACAGCGGCGGCGCTCACATTTCGGTAGGCGCGAATATGTGAACTAGATGTACAGTATAGAATCAGACAAGCGGGCGCGGGTTTTTTGCAATCAGAAGGTCTAATTTTTACCAGCCTTCGTCAGCGCCGCCGATATTTAAAGGAGCCAGTTTGGCAGGGACTACATATCTTGCATAGGAGTAGCCACTTGCGGCAATCGCGCGAGGCCCCGTCCGCGGATGGGCCAAAGACCCGCGGACGACATCGGAGTCTTGAGGCAGAAGCATCGATTTTGAAGGCAGCGCTTTACCTGCTGGAGCGCAAGCCGCTGCGTCAGGTCACTACAGATGCGATCGCCAGGCGAGCTGGCGTGAGCAAAGCGACCATCTACAAATGGTGGCCCAATAAGAGCATGGTGGCGCTCGATGCATACCTGGGAGGAATGACCGAGCGGGTCCCCATACCGGACACAGGGTCTGCAGAGATAGATTTCACAGTGCAATTGAAATCAGTGACCGCATTCTACAAGTCCCCGCTTGGCCGACTCTTCGGGCAGTTCATTGCGGAGGGCCAGAGCGACCCCGGCTTTCTGGCGCTGTTTCGGGAGCGATTTCTGTACGCGAGGCGGGACGCGGCGCGTGTGATGTGGCGGCGCGGCGTCGATCGCGGCGAGATTCGCAGAGAAATCGACGGGGAGATTGTCCTCGACCTCATCTACGGGCCGATGGTCTTTCGCCTGCTTGCCGGGCACGGCTCACTAAACGACCATGAGTCGGAGGCAATGGTCGAGGCCATCTTCGGCGGCCTTAGACGGCCCGGCCATGATTATTCAATAAATGAAAGCCGGAGAGAGTCAAATTCCGCTCGGGATCTCAGAACATCTTGAATCCCGAGGGGATTCGATGTCGTCTAAATACTGAACGATAGGTTTACTATCAAAAAATTGACGCACCAGAGAACATATTTTTTCGATTCAATACGTTGCGGCAACGGTGAAGGTCATCCGGCCGGCTCGTAGAGGGTCCAGGCCAAAGGAGTAACGATGTGGATTGTCCGTCTCGCACTTAGGAGACCCTACACCTTCGTTGTGTTGTCACTGCTGCTCTTCATCGTGGGCCCCGTGGTCATGCTGAGGACTCCCGTCGATATCTTTCCGAACATCGATATCCCGGTCGTCTCTGTCATCTGGAACTATGCAGGCATGTCGCCCCAGGAGCTAAGCGACCGGATCGTGCTGCCCTTCGAGCGCAGTCTTACAACGACAGTCAACGACATCGAGCACTCCGAGTCGCAGACGCTGAACGGCGTCTCCGTGACAAAGATATTCTTCCGCCCGACGGTCAATATCTCGCAGGCGGTCGCGCAGGTCACCGCAATCTCACAGACAGCGCTTCGCCAGTATCCTCAGGGAACAACGCCGCCGCTGGTAATTCAGTACAGCGCCTCCAGCGTGCCTGTGTTGCAACTGGGACTCTCCGGCAACGGCCTGACCGAGCAGCAGTTGAACGACTTCGGGCAGAACTTTGTACGTACGCAGCTCGCAACGGTGCAGGGCGCTGCGCTTGCTTTTCCGTATGGGGGCAAGCAACGTCAGGTGCAGGTCGACATCGATACGCACAAGCTGCAAGCGTATGGGCTTTCCGCCTCGGATGTAGTGAATGCCGTGAACGCGGAGAATATCATTCTGCCTGCCGGCGATGTGAAGATGGGCCACGTCGACTATCCGGTGGAGACAAACAGCGCGCCGACCTCGATTGCGGCACTTAACAATATGCCGATCAAGACCGTGAACGGCGCCACCATCTACATTCGCGATATCGGCAACGTCCGGGACGGATTTCCACCGCAAACGAACATTGTGCGCGTGGACGGACAGCGGTCTTCGCTGCTGAGTATCCAGAAGACGGGTAACTCCTCGACGCTGGACATCATTGCGAACGTGCGTGCCCAGCTGCCGTCGATTCTGGCCCAGTTACCCCCAGCTTTGCGGCTCACGCCTATCGCGGACCAGTCGATCTTTGTGCGGGCGGCAATCAGCGGTGTGGTGCGTGAGGCGATCATCGCCGCCTGTCTGACGGCAGCGATGATCCTTATCTTTCTCGGAAGCTGGCGCTCGACACTCATCATCGCAGTGTCGATTCCCTTGTCCATCATCTGCTCGCTGCTGATGCTGGCGGCCCTCGGCGAAACGATCAACATCATGACCCTCGGCGGTCTTGCGCTGGCGGTCGGCATCCTGGTTGACGATGCGACGGTCGAGATCGAGAACATCAATCGAAACCTTGAAGAGGGCAAAGAGGTCGAAGACGCGATTCTGACCGGCGCCGCACAGATCGCGGTCCCGGCCTTCGTTTCGACCCTCTCCATCTGCATTGTGTTTGTGCCGATGTTCTTCCTCGGCGGCGTTGCACGGTATCTCTTCGTTCCTTTGGCCGAGGCCGTCGTCTTCGCGATGCTCGCGTCCTACTTCCTCTCGCGGACTATAGTCCCGACGATGGCGAAGTACCTGCTGAAGGGGCATGAGCACGACCGTGTGGACCAGGCGAAGGCGAGCCGCAACCCATTCATTCGTTTCCAGATCACCTTCGAGCACTACTTCGAGAAGCTGCGCAACTGGTACTACGGAGTCCTGGGCTTCTGCATGGAGTATCGTGCGGTCTTTCTCGTGGCCATCGTCGCATTCTGGGTTGGGTCGATCGCTCTCCTATATCCGTGGCTCGGGCAGGATTTCTTCCCGTCGGTGGACGGCGGTCAGTTCAAACTGCATGTGCGGGCGCACACCGGCATGCGCATTGAAGACACGGCCCGGATCTGCGATCAGATTGAGGACGTGATTCGCGAGGAGATTCCGCAGGCCGAGATGGGAACGAT
>DATHQG010000253.1:0-23017 GCA_035483075.1 Edaphobacter sp.
GTAGGCGTGTCCAGGCCCGTGACGTAGCTGGTATTGATGGTGCCGTCGGCGCCAAAGCGGGAGACGGTGCCATGGGTGGCGTCCGCGATGTAATAGTTGCCCGCGGAATCAATTGCGAGGGCGGAAGGAGTGAGCAGGCCGGCGCCTTGTGGAATCACGACCTGAGGTGCGCCGCCGCCGGCGGGGAGAAGCAAGAGGTCGGCCGTGCCCGATGTTGTACCTGCTTCGAGGACGTAGGCGTTGCCAGTGGAGTCAACTGCCACCGCGGCAGGAGCGGTCAATGTGCTGGCGATGGTGTTGACGGTACCGGGTGTGAAGACACTCAATGAGCCGGTCGCGACGGCCTGAAGGCCTTGCAGGATCGTCTTGCCGGAGATCGAGTCGGTCAAGCTGACCGGAGCGCTGCGCAGGCCCGGGCGAGTTGGAGTGAAACGGACGAAGACCTGGCAGGTGTTGGGTGCTGAGCTCGGTGCCGCAGGGCTGAGTGCGCCACTGCAGGTATTGCTCGTGATGCTGAAGTCGGGACCAGAGGTGACGGAGAGGTTGACGCTTTGATTTACGACGAAGGTGAGGGGCATGGTTGCGCTGGCGCTGCCAACCGGGGTCGAGGGGAAGATGATATTGCTGCTGAGCTTGCGCGCGATGCTGTTGCCGGAGTCCGCGAGGGAGAAGTTACCGAAGCTGTCAACGGCGATGCCCCGGGGAGCATTGAGTGGAGCGTTGAGGGCGGAGGTGCCGTCCTGAGTGGAGCTGTAAGGACCAGAGGCGCCGTTTGGCAAGCCTGCGGCGATAGTCAGGCTGGATGAACCGAGGACAAAGCTAACGACGTTGTCCGGAGTGGTCTCAGTGATCAGGAGTGATTGGATGGGCGAGAAGGTGAGGCCGTACGGCTTGTTCAGTGCGGTCGCGAGATTGCCGGAGCTGTCGTTGGAGCACTGGCCGACAGCAGTCTTGTATGTGGCGAGGTTCGCGATCTGGCGAACGCAGTTGTTGCCAGTGTCAGCGATGAAGAGATCGCCCATGGCGTTAATAGCCAGGCCAGAGGGCGCATTGAGCACGACGCTGCCGGTGATGCCCGAGCAGACATTCGGGACGAGGGTGGAGGGGGTGCCTGCCATCACGCAGGGGCTCGCCTTCGGCACCTGGAGAAGGACCTGGTAGGTGCTTACGGTGGGAAGGACCTCGGTGTCCTGAATGGAGATGTAGAGATTGTTGCTGGCGTCGACGACAAGGCCGTTGGGGCTGGGTGTTGTCGATGCTGCGGAGCCGCAGGCGCCGGCGACGGTGGTGAGAGCGGTGACACCGTTGGATCCGTTGGCGAGCATTCGGACGCAGTTGTGACTGCTGTCGGCGATGTAGAGGTTGTTGGAGCTGTCGACGGCAAGAC
Source organism: Edaphobacter sp. (assembly GCA_035483075.1). Lineage (GTDB taxonomy): Bacteria > Acidobacteriota > Terriglobia > Terriglobales > Acidobacteriaceae > Edaphobacter. The sequence continues at coordinate 1,388 of DATHQG010000253.1, forward strand.
CGCTGGGCCGATACAGACCCTGAGAGGGCGTCGGCGTGGGGTTGGAGGAGGTGTTGCAGGTGTCGCCCTTGCCGGAGACGGCGAGTCCGACCAGAGTGCTCATTGATCCCGACGTATCAATCTTGCGGACGCAATTGTTCTGCGTATCCGAAATGTACTGGTTCCCGTGCGAGTCGAAGACAATATAGGAAGGGGTATTGAGGCTGACCGTCGTTGCGGACCCGAAGTCTCCATTGAAGCCCGGCGTGATGGTGCCCGCGTAGCGCGTTCCGCTCTGCACGGGGGTCAGCGCCTGTGAGTACGCGAATGTTGGGGCCAGGGTAGATGCAACAAAAGAGACGAGGTTGAAGAGGACTCGGACTCCCGAAAGACGGCTGATTCGCATGGGTGAAACTCCTAGGTTTTTGTCGTGCAAAGTGAATCAGGTCGAACGTGCTGACTGAGCTGGTGGAACAGAGACCTTTCTTTGGAGGTCTTAGCTTCCGCAGACTTGGGATGATGTCTCCACTCATGCACAGGAAGTGCCAAAGTGATGCGAATGGCATATTTTTTGCGCCTCATCTGCAAAGTGACGGCAATATAAGGAGAAACGGCTGGCTGCGGGGGGTCTAAAATGTTGAAAATTGTGGGGTTCTGGGTGTATTGCTAGTTACTGACCTTCAAGTAATGCATGCACCGAATTATCAAAAAAGAGAAAACTTTTTCCCTTTTCCGGAGGTTCGAGCCAGTGAATTGGTTAGTAGTGGAAAAACTTTTCTTTGCTCAGCGAAACGGAGCGTCTGATAAAGCACCGGGGCTTCAGGGCGGCGAATGGACTAAGCTCTTAGGAAAGGGCTCTCGGATGATGGAACAACGGCAAATCGTTCGGCTATGGCAGCAGGGTGATGCGTCGGTCCTGGTAACGCTGGTGCGGACTGTGGGTTCCAGTTACAGGCGGCCCGGAGCTCGTCTACTGCTAAGTGCCAGGGGCGAGTATGCGGGGACGATCAGTGGAGGGTGCCTGGAGACGGAGGTCCTGCGCAAGGCGACTTGGCTGATGCGCGAAGGCGCCGTAGTGCAGCGCTATTCAACGATGTTTGATGACACGGCGGAGATGCCGTTTGGGCTGGGGTGCGGCGGGATCGTGGATTTACTGCTGGAGCCCGTGAACACGCTTGAGTGCCGGGAATTAATGACGGTACTGGAGGGGGCCCTTGCCGGAAACGAGGTGTCGGTGTTGACCTGGCTGCCGCGCAAGGGCAGAGGGTTGATGCGTGCGGTGATTACGGTGAGCGGAGACGTTGCCTTTGCGAGTGAAGGGCTGACCGAAGCTGAACTGGTCGAGGCGCGTTCGGGGGTGCTGCGAGGAGATTGGATCGACAACCCGCCGGAGGGAATCTTCGCGGAGAGGATTGTCGCTCCGCAAAGGCTGTTTCTTCTCGGCGCGGGGGACGATGCCAAGCCTCTGGTGAGGATGGCGGCGCTGCTGGGGTGGAGTGTCGCGGTGATGGATGGTCGGACGCAGTTGGCTCGGGCCGAGCGGTTTCCGGAGGCCGAGCGTGTGGCGGTGGTTTCCCCAAACTTCGTCGAAGTGATGGGGATCCGTCCCGAGGACGCCGTCGTGCTGATGACCCATAGTTACGAACAGGACCGGGAGCTGCTGGCGATGGTGTTGCCATTGCGACCGAGGTATCTGGGGCTACTGGGGGCCCGACACCGCAGCTCGTTGCTGGTGAGTGAAGTTGCGACAAAGCTTGGAAAGACGGTCGCTGCGTGCTGTGAGCAGATATATGCTCCGGTGGGTCTGGATTTGGGTGGGGATGGATCTGAAGCGATTGCGCTGTCCGTGATTGCTGAAGTTCAGGCCTGTTGCATGGGCAAGTTGGGGGCCTCGCGAAGGTTGTCGGCAGAGGACGTTGAGAGACATGTAAGCGAAGGCGGGGGTTCGCGGTATCTTCAGGTGCCGTGTGCGCTGGATGTTGCCTGATGGAAGTTGCGGCGGTCGTGTTGGCAGCTGGTGCTTCGAAACGGTTGGGTGAGCCGAAACAACTGGTATCACTAGGTGGTGAGACTCTCCTGGAGAGAACAGTGCGGGTGGCATGCGAGGCTGGATGTCTGCCCGTGGTGGTTGTGGTGGGAGCCGAATACGCAAATGTGCTGGAGAACAGCGTGCTTGGGGACGCGGTTACGGTGATCAACGATCAGTGGCAAGAGGGGATGGCGTCCTCAATCCGACTTGGACTGCGGACCCTGGGATTGATGTCCAAGGACGCGGAAGGTGCCTTGCTGATGACTTGCGATCAACCCGCAGTGACGGTGACGCATCTACTGCACTTGATGTCGAAGCCCGAGGTGACGGCTTCGCGGTATGCGGGAAGGAATGGAGTCCCTGCTTTTTTCCCTGCGGAGTATTTTGACAAGTTGATGGAGTTGAAAGGGGACGCCGGGGCCCGCGAGTTGCTGGCGGGGGCGCGATACGAGTGGTTGGAGAATGGGGAGCTGGATGTGGATACGCCGGAAGACTTGGCGCGGGCGCGGGAGTTATTTGGTTAGGGGCCGGCCCACCTCACGCCAATGCTAGAGGGTGCGGAGGAATTCTTCAAGGAGGTTGGCGGCCACAGTTGAGCGGTATTTGGCCGTGCTGCGAATGTCGTCTATCGGGCGGGCTTCGGCGAGGATGGTGGCGCGGGCGGCGGCGATGGTTGCAGATGTGATGGTTTTGCCGACGAGAGATTGTTCAGTGTTGGTGAGGCGGGCGGGGTATTCCCGCAGGCTGGCGGCGCCTATGCGGATGTCCTCGATGTGGCCCTTTTTCATACGGGCGAGCGCCGCAATGGCTACCTTCGATATGGCTTGTGCGTTACGCGTGCCAACTTTGCGGATGTAGGTTTTGTAACCCCTTAAGTTACGTGAGATGGTGATGCTGTGAAGTAGTTCGTCGGGTTCGAGGGCGGTCTCTTTGTAGGCGAGGTGGAAGTCGCGGTAGGGCAGGGTGCGGGGCCCTCTAGTGGAGATGATGGTGAGTTCGGCGTCGTAGGCAAGGAGAGCTGGCGGCGAGTCGGCGGCAGGGCTGGCATTGACGATGTTGCCACCGAGGGTGCCGCGGTTCTGGTTGGCGATGCTGCCGGTCCAACTCGCCGCCTGGCCCAGGATAGAGAATTCGTCTGCAATGACCGGGTGTTTTCTGATGTCTGTGAAGGTGGATCCGGCTCCGATGATGATGGCGTCAGGGGCGACTTCGATGAAACGAAGCTCTTCGAGGTCCCAGAGGGAGACGAATTTTTTGGGTTGTAGGCGGCCGGCACCAAGTGCAACCATGAGTTCGGTCCCCCCGGCTATGGGCGTGTAGTGATCGGGCGAGTCGGCGAGGACCTGCAGTACCGCGTCGAGCGAGTGGGGTGCGATGAGATCGTATTGGGTGACATTAGAGCGCATTATTCTTCAACTCCAACAAGAGCGGCTTGCTGGACGGCGTTGAAGATGCGCATGTAGCCGGTGCAGCGGCAGAGGTTTCCGTTGAGGCCTTCCTGAATTTGTAACAGCGTCGGTTGTGGATACCTCTCGAGCAGATGGTGGGTGGCCAAAATCATGCCGGGAGTGCAAATGCCGCACTGGGCCCCTCCTTCTTCCAGGAAACATTGCTGGATGGGGTGAAGTTTTCCGTCGATTGCGAGGCCTTCGATGGTGGTGATCTCGGCCCCTTCGGCTTGCAGGATTGGTACGAGGCAGGAGTTCACTAAATCGCCGTTTATCAGGACAGCGCACGCCCCGCACTCTCCTTCGCCGCAGCCCTCTTTGGCCCCGGTGAGGTGCAGGTCTTCGCGAAGGACATCGAGGAGACGCTTCATCGGTGGTGCTTCAATGGTCTCTTCGCGACCGTTGATGGTGCATAGGACGGTAGTCACGCGGTGGCCTCGCTGAAGATGGGGCCGGCGACGGCAGGATCGAGAGATTCGGTGCCTGAGTCAGAGATACGGGTCATGTGCTCGAAGATGTCTTCCGGCAGGAGAGGAACTTCGGTGAAGGCGATGCCTGTGGCGTGTTCGATGGCGTTGAGAATGGCGGGGGCCGGGCCGTCCATCGGGAGTTCGCCGATACCCTTTGCTCCGAATGCGCCATGGGGCGAGGGGACCTCTTCGAAGGTGACGTGGATGGGTGGCAGGTCCGTGCTGGTTGGCATGATGTAGTTGGTCATCTGGTTGTTGGCGAGGTGACCGTTCTGCCAAAGGCATTTCTCGTAGAGGGCGTAGCCGATGCCCTGCGCGACGCCGCCTTCGATCTGGCCGGCGGCGAGGACCGGGTGAAGGACCTTGCCGACCTCCTGCAGGGCGTGGAAGTTGGTGACGCTGGCTGCGTAGGTCGTGGTGTCAACGGCGACTTCGGCGACGTAGACGGCCCAGGCGTAGGCGGGGTAGGCTTCGCCGCTATAGGTTTCGTCGTCCCAGAAGATGTTGCCGGGCGATTCGTAGCGGACTTCGGCCTTCAGCGCGCCATGTTGCGTGAGATAGCGTAAGGCGGCGCGGCGGAAGTCTTCTGGCGTGTAGCCCAGCTGCAGGTTACCGCTGGCGACAAGTGTTGCGCAGAGGGACTGTGCTGCGCGTTCAACCAGTTTGCCGACGACCATCGCGGTGCGGCTGGCGACGGTTGGGCCTGAGTTGGGTACATGTCCTGTGTCGGGTTGTGCGATGAGGACCTCCTCGTAGGGAAGGTTGAGGGTCTGGGCGGCGACCTGGCAGAGGATGGTGTTGGTGCCCTGGCCGAACTCGGTCGAGGAGACCAGGAGGCGAGGTTGGCCTTTGGGGGTGAGTTCGATGGCGACGAGGGAGTTGAGGCGGCGCTCGCCGGAGCCGGTGAAGCCTGATCCGTGGAAGAAGGTAGCGAAACCGATGCCGCGCTTTATGGTGCTGGTCGGGTTTTCGCGGTCGAACTGCTTGCGTTTGGCTTGGTAATCGGATTCTTCGAGGGCGCGGGTGAGAAGGTGTTGCATGTCGACGGGGTCGCTGAGGAGTTGGCCGGTCGCGGTTCGATCTCCGGTGGATAGGAGGTTGCGGCGGCGGAGCTCTTCAGGGGTCAGGCCCACTACCTTCGCGATCTTGTCCATGTGCCGTTCGAGGGCGAAGATGCTTTGCGGGGCGCCGAATCCGCGGAAGGCCCCGTGGGGTGGAATATTTGTTGCCATCGCTTTGGCGCGGACTGTCATATAGGGCCAGTTGTAGGGGCCGGGGGCGTGGATGGTGCCGCGGGAGAGGACTACCGGAGAGAGGGTGGCGTAGGCGCCTCCGTCGATGGCGAAGTCGATCTCGCCGGCGAGGAGTTTGCCTTCCTTCGATACGGCGGTGCGGTGACGGGTGCGGCTGGGATGGCGCTTGGTGGTGGCGGCCATGTCTTCGGAGCGGTCGTAGCAGATCTTTACGGGATGGCCGGACTTCATGGCGAGCAATGCGGCGTGGCTGCCGATGACGCTGGGGAAGTCTTCCTTGCCACCGAAGGCCCCACCGGTTTCGGCCTGGATGACTCGGCACTTCTCAGCGGGGAGGTTGAAGACCAGTTCGAGGGCGTGGACGAGGTAGAAGGGGCACTGCATCGAGCCTCTTACCGTCACTCCCTTTTCTGCGTCGTATTCTGCGATCACTCCGTTGTTTTCGATGTAGAGCTGTTCTTGGGCGCCGGTGCGGTACTCGCCTTCGACGATGAAGTCGGCTTTCTCCCAGACCTCGTCGGGGACCGGGGTTTGGTTCTTCTGCATCAGGTAGGTCTTGAAGGTGTTGGCGGTTTCGCCTTCGCCCCAGATGATGGTTTCCTTTTTTTCTGACTCTTCGATGGTGTAGATGGCGGGGAGTTCTTCGTAGGTAATGTGGACGGCGGCGACGGCGGCAGGGAGTACGGCGCGATCCGGGTGCGCGAGGAGGAGGATGGGCTCTTCGACGTGATTGACGTTGGTGACGGCGAGGCAGGGATGGTCTCTGGTGAGGTGGACGATGGTGTTTTCGCCGGGGATGTCGGCGGCGGAGACGATGGTGAACTCGTGCCAGGGTATGTCGGGGCCAAAGTTGATGGAGGAGATTCGGCCGTGGGGGATGGTGCTGCGGACGGTGGCCCCGAACCACATGTCGGGGAGCGAGATGTCGTCGACGTACTGGGCGCGACCGAGCACCTTGGCTACACCCTCCTTGCGAGGGGGTGAGTGGCCGACGATCTGGTGGGTGTTGGCCATGGGGGTAGGGTAAAGAATAGAACGAAAGCGCGACCGGCGCGAAGTATTGATGTAGTGGACGAATGATGAAGGGTTTTGCCGTGTTGGCCGTTCCTGGGCCCTGTTCTAAGCGGGCTGTTCGTGTTTTCTTTCTTCTCCCTCCCCGGGGTACCCCCTCCCCCTGTTCGAGTTTGAAATATTTATTTTCAATAGTTTACGGCAGGCCATCACGTGCAAAATCGTCATAAGAAAAGGGTTGCGGCTAAATTCTTCTTTCCAAACAAACAAGCCCCGGACGGTGTCCGGGGCTTGTTTGTTTTGATCTATATATCCAGTATAGCGGTTGGAGTATAACTAAAATGCCACGCTGATATTACTGATCTGTAATGGTTTAAGCGGTTTTTGGACTTGACATGCGTTTTTTGGGCGGAGAACGCAGAAAAATATTAACCCACAGCGTTGTGGGCCGATTCAGCACGGAATATCCCGTCGCAAGCTGCACGATGGATGAGCACCCGGCGCGTATTGGGTCAGTCGAAGAGGGCAAGTGCAAAGCTATCTGACTGCTCTCTTTTTCTTTGCTGACTTCTTTGACGCTTTCTTTGTCGCCTTCTTTATTTGTTTTTTTGATGAGCCCGTCGAGACGCCCGGGTTGATTACGGCGATCACCTTTGTGCCGATGGGGGAGCCGAGGCCGGTGCAGGCGTCCCAGCCGGGGCCGGCTTTGAAGCCTACGGGCGTGCCGGTGTAGTTGGTGCCGGAGGTGATGTCGTTGAAGGCGGCCTTGCCCTTCGCGGAGTAGATGGCGGGCTGAATGAAGCCAGCGGTATTGCCGTTTTGCGCGTTGGCTACGGCGATGAGGCCGGCCCAGAGCGGGGCGACTGCGCTAGTGCCGCCGATGACCATGTTCTTGCCGTCGACGCGGATGGCGTAGCCGGTGGAGGGGTCGGCATCGCCGCAGACGTCGGGGACGCCGCGGCCGCCGCCGGCGGTGGTGGGTGCAGGGACCTTGGAGCCGGCCTGCCATGCGGGCAGCGGGAAGAAGTTGCTGACGCCGCCGCCGGTCGCTCCCTCGTTGTTGGCGAGTTCGTTCCAGACGACCTCCGAGGAGATGGTGTTGCCGCTGCCTTCGAGCTTGGTCCCTCCGCAGGCGAGGACGTGAGGGCTGGAGGCGGGGAAGTCGACGTGGTTCTGGCCACCGGTGAGGCCGTCGGTGGATCCGTCGTCGCCGGCCGCGACGGTGATGGTGATGCCGAGAGAGGCCGCGGACTGGCATGCGGCGTCGAGTGCGGTCATGGATTGGGCGGTCCAACTGGCCTCGGGGCCGCCCCAACTGATGGAGATGACGCTGGGTTTGTTTTTGGTGTCGTGGACGGCGGTGGCGATGGCGTCGATGAAGCCCTGGTCGGTGTTGGGGGTGAAGTAGACGACGATGTTGGCGCCGGGCGCGACGGACGCGGCGACCTCGATGTCGAGCATGACCTCGCCGTCGGCGCTGTTGGCGTTAGATGGGGCGTTCTTACCGCCGTCGACGATGACTGCGGAGATGGTTGGGGCTTTTTGTCCGAGGGACTTGAAGTAAGTGGCGAGGTCAGTGGTCTTGTAGCCGCCGCCTAGCTCGATGATTCCGATGGTTTGTCCGGCGCCGGACGCGTTGGAGGGGAATTGATAGAGCGCCGCGACCTGGGGTGGAGAGTAAGAGGTATTGCCGCCGCTGGCGTGAGGTTTGGCGAAGCCGCCGCTTTGTGCGAGCTTTGCGCTGACGTCTCCGGTTTCGCCGAGGACGCGAAAGTGGGGGTGTGCCTGCGGGCGGTTGTCGAGGCCGAGGACCGCTTCGACGGGGCCGACGAGTTTGCTGGGGAGAGTAATGCTGCCTTCGCGGACGCGGTAGGTCGTACCTTCGTGGACCTTGTGGACGAGGGTGACGCCGAAGGCCTTCTGCATGGCGGCGACGGTGCCGATGAGTTTGATGGTGCGGCGCTCTGGACCAGGAGTGTCGGGCGCGACTGCGAGACCGTACTCTTTGGCGAAGGCGCGGACGAGTTTGACAGCGTCGGGGTCTGCGCCGTGGTGCAGGCGGTACTGCGCGTGGGTGAGGCGTTCTTTGCCGGTACGGTTAGCGGCCTTCAGTGGGTTCTTGCGTTTGACGACGACTGAGACGGTGAGTTTGGCTCCAGAGGGTGCGGGCTTTTCGCCGGTGGTCTGGACGAAGGGGGCCTTTTCGCTGCCCGGCAGGACGGTGCGAGGCGACGCGGGTGTATGCGGTGCCGATCTTTTTTTCAGGGTCATGGGGAGTCTCCAAATTTGGGGATGAATTTGTGAGAGGGCCGTGCGCACGATGCGCAACTTTGTGAGAGACCATAGTATGCCAGCGCTGGCAAGGTGGGAAGCGAAGGGCGCAAGAATTTCTGAAGCCCTGGAAGACTGCGATAGACTGGGCATCACTTTTTTGTGGGGCACGGGTCGCGAGGCCAACTCTTCGCTTGCTGCTGATGGCTGAATTCGAGAGGACGATGCATGCAGGTTTCAACGTCGGTTGGTTCGGGTGTCTCTTCACACGATGGCAAAAAACATTCAGTGTTTCCTGAGGGCCATCTGTTGCCGTTTGTGTTCGTGACGGTGCTGTTTTTTCTTTGGGGGATGTCGAACAATCTGACAGACATTCTGGTGCAGCAGTTCAGAAAGTCGTTCGAACTGTCGCAGTTTGGTGCGCAACTGGTGCAGACGGCGAACTTTTTTGGCTACTTCTGCATGGCGATTCCAGCGGCCCTGCTGATGCGCCGGTGGGGATACAAGTCGGGGATGGTGACGGGGCTGATGATGTTCGGGACGGGGATGGTGCTCTTCTGGCCGGCGGCAGTAAGTGGGCAATACGGTCTGTTCCTGATGGCGCTGTTTACGGTGGGCTGCGGTGCTTCGATTCTGGAGACGGCGGCGAACCCGTTCATTGCGCAGTTTGGCGATCCGGCCACCTCGGAGCAGCGGCTGAACTTTTCGCAGTCGTTCAATCCTCCGGGGACGATTACGGGGGTGCTGATCGGGACGTACTTCATCTTTTCGGGCGTGGAGAAGAACCAGGTCGAGGTGGCCGCGATGAAGGCGGCGGGGACCTACCCGGCTTATCTGCATACCGAGATCATGCGGGTGGTTCCGACTTATCTGACGTTCGGTGCGGTGGTGCTGCTGTGTGCTTTTGTCCTTTCACGGACGAAGTTTCCGGTGATCCAGGTGGAGCATGAGGGCGCCGGCGAGAACCACGGGAGCTTTGCGGAGTTGCTGCGGATTCCCACGATCTGGATTGCGGTGGCGGCGAACTTCTGCAATGTGGGGGCGCAGATCTCGTCGTGGAGCAGCCTGATTCCATACATGAAGCAGTACACGGCGGTGAGCGAGCGGTCTGCCGCGCTGTATCTGTTGAGTACTTTGATTGCGATGGGGATTGGGCGGTTTGTTTCGACTCCGTTGATGCGTTTTGTGCGGCCAAGTTTGATGCTTGGGACGTATGGCGTGATGAACGCCTTGCTGATGCTGGTGGCGGTGACCAGGCCCGGAATTGTGGGTGCGTGGGCCGTGGTGGCGAGCGGGTTCTTCATCTCGATCATGTTTCCGACCATCTTTGCGCTGGGCTTAAAGGGGCTGGGGCGGAACACGAAGATCGGCGGGTCGCTGCTGGTGATGGCGATTGTTGGCGGTGCGATCTTTCCTCCGGTGCTTGGGTTGATCGCCAAGCATACGGGGAGTCTGGCGCTGGGATATGTGGTGCCGCTGGTGGGATTTGCTGGAGTGGCGGTGTATGGGTTTTATCAGGCTACGCAGCGGTCTTTGCTGTCGGGACCTGAATATTGAGTGCCGGTCGCTGATGTTAGAAGTGGCGTAGGGTCTCCTGGGGTGTTGGAGACTTGAAGTCCGGGTCGGCATGGATGGGGTCGAGGGGGGAGCGGTGGTCGGCGCTGCGTTCGAGCGAGCGGCTGACGATGTCGCGTGAGCCGAGGCCGACGGCGAGGGCCAGTGTGAGGACGATTCCGCCGAAGAGGATGCCAAAGGCGAGTTCGACGACGGTGCCGCCGATCTGGAGGTGGTCGAGGACCATTGCGGCGGTGAGGACCAGGACGAGCCACTTGATGCCGAGTGACAGGAAGCGCGCGTACTGGAGCTTGGCGTTGACGGCGCCGATGAGGACCGAGCGCTCAAGGAAGCGGGCGATGACGGTGCCGGCGATGAGCAGAAGGACCGCTCCGATGGAGTGGGTGAGGTAGGGGATGATGAAGTTGGAGATCTGCGAGTCGCCGGGGTAGGCGGCGTCGAACGCGGAGATGCCGATGAAACAGCCGATGAGAACGCAGGCCCAGAAGGCGACACGGGCTATGAGCGCGGTGGGGCTGTTGGCGGGAGACCAGTCGGAGAGCGGCCCGGTAGCGTTGCGGGCGAGGCGCTCGTCGAACTTTGCGGCGGTGAGGATGCGACGCAGAAGGGTGGCCACGCCTGCTCCAATGGCGGTGAGGACGATGACGGCGAGCAGAAGCGCAAGGAGGCCAGGGAGAAACCTGGCGAGTTTGACCAGGACGCTTTGCGCGGACTGTCTAAGGGCGAGTTCGATTTGTTGCCACATGAGTTCGGTCTCCTTACGGGTGCTTCTGGCCGGTGCTAATTTTGCTACCTATTTGGCTGAGTGTCTTTTTCTATGGGTTGAAGCGGTCGGGCCAGCGCCAGCGTGATACGAGGTATGGTTTGTCGGTCTCGAAGGCGACGGCGACGTCCTGGATGTGTTTTTCAGGGGGTGTGCCTTTGCTGGTCAGTGTGAGGTGCGAGGCGACCCAGGCGAGATAGAGCGGGGTGAGAGCACCGAGGAGGTGTCCGCGGTTGATGGTGCGGAGACGAAAGGCGAGGATGAAGTCATAGACGATGCGGGCCCAGAGGTTGTCGGGCATGCGGAAGCTTTCGGGCTGCATGACGGACAGCTTCTTGAGGCCGAGGAGTGAATTGGGTGGAAGGACGAGGGCCCAGATCTCGTGCAGGTTGGTGTAGGCGAGACGGAAGGCGTCGAGCATGGAGGCGATGTCGGGTGGCGGCTCGGCGATAGGGGTAGCTTGGGAGATGGGCTGGGCGGGTTGAGTGCCGCGGGCCCGCTGCCAGAAGGCGGCCCGGGCGTCGACGTCGGCGAAGAGGGAGCCGGCGATTTGGGCGAGGAGGGCGTTGAGGTCCGGGGCAACGGGCTGAGGCAGGGTGCGAGCGCCGACGTTGACTTCGGCGATGGAGCAGTTAGCTGACGCGGCTTCGTTGAGTGGCCAGAGGAAGCCGTCGTCTTGTCCGGCGGCGATGGACCGTTGCGCGGTAATTGCGAGGCGCCCCGCCATGCGGAGGGAGAGACCGACGTCGATGGCGAGAGGGAAGCGAGGGCGCGTGCTGAAAAGGGCGCGTGTGACAGGGTAGAGGATGGCGGAGTTGACGAGGCCTTCGCGGGGGCCGAGTTCGTAGTGGGCGAGGGTGAGGTCGGATTGAAGCGCGGACTTCGCCAACGCGCGAATGGCTTCGGGGTGTAGGGATTGGGATTCGCCGCCGAGGAGGACGCAGGCGGTGGCGTGGTTTTCCTGCGCGAGTTTGTAGGCGTTGAGATAGTCAGCGGCGTTGAGGACCCATGGGGTCGCCGAGACGGTGGTTAGGGTGTAAGGGACGAGGCGAAGGGGGCTCCCGGAGGAGGATTGCGGGGCGGTGTCGGGTGTGGCGACAAAGACCGATTCGCCGGGGAAGGCGAGGGCGAGGTTACTGAGAGTGGCCTCAAAGGCCTCCTGTGGCAGGGGGACGAGGCTGACAAGAAGGCCGCTGGTGCCTACCGCAGGTGTTGAGGCGAGGTCGACATTGGTTTGCGTTGAGGCCATCGGGCGATGTGGACTTTCTTTGTTCAGTTAGCGGTAATTTACATCAGCTAGCGAGGGGCGGACGGTCTTGATGTGGTCATTCATTCGCAGCCTCGGAGGTTGTTTTCAGAGTCCGTAATTTTGGGCAGACGCACAAAGGATGTCGTGTGCATCTCAGGTATTTGGAGCCGCTCTTAAACAGATGCGCTCTTTGGCGTATGCGGTTGCTGGCAAAAGGAATGCAGCCAAGGAAGGCGAGAAGCAGTGGTCCAACAAAAGAAGAAAGGCGCGGGAGCGTTGCACGGCTCGCTGATTGAAGATTATTGCATGATTGGAGACTGCGAGACGGCGGCTCTGGTGTCTCGTGATGGTTCGGTCGACTGGCTGTGCTGGCCGAATTTTTCTTCGCCGGCGTGTTTTGCTGCGTTGCTGGGTACGCGCGACCACGGATATTGGAAGATTTCCCCTGCCGGGAAAGTGAAGGCGGTGAGGAGACGGTACGAGCCGCACGTGTTGGTAGTCGAGACGACTTTTGAGACAAAGGACGGCGAGGTCTGCCTTGTGGACTTTATGCCTCCTCGGGAGGAGCATTCGCATTTGGTGCGGATGGTGCGCGGGGTGCGCGGCAAGGTGGCGATGCAGATGGACCTTACGATTCGTTTTGACTACGGCAGGACGATTCCGTGGGTAACGAGCACGGACCATGAGTTGCACGCGATCGCCGGGTCAGACATGGTGGTGCTGCGGACTGAGGTGCCGCTGCGGGGCGAGGGGATGTCGACGCGCAGTGAATTTACTGTCAGGGAGGGTGAGACGGTGAGTTTTACGATGACGAGTTTGTCGTCGTTGGAGAAGGTCCCGCCAGCGCTGCCCGCGAAGACGCTGCTTAAAGAGACGCAGAAGTTCTGGAGGGAGTGGAACGGCCAGAATAAATACAAAGGCCCGTATGCGGAGGCGGTGGAACGGTCGCTGATGACGTTGAAGGCGATGACGTACAGGCCGTCGGGCGGGATCGTGGCAGCCGTGACGGCTTCGTTGCCGGAGAAGATCGGTGGGTCGCGCAACTGGGACTACCGGTACTGCTGGCTGCGGGACACAGCGTTTACGCTGCTGGTGTTGATGCAGGCCAGTTATGTCGAGGAGGCCGTGGAGTGGCGGAAGTGGCTGCTTCGGGCGATCGCTGGGGCGCCCGACCAGATACAGACTATCTACGGAATCCGCGGGGAGCGGCAGATCCTTGAGTGGGAGGCTGACTGGCTGCCTGGATATGAGGGCTCGCGGCCGGTCAGGATCGGAAATGCGGCGGTGAACCAGTTTCAACTGGACGTATTCGGCGAGGTAGCAGCGGCGCTGAACCGGATACCGCAGGCGGAGGAGGAGATTCGTGTGTCGGCGACGGCCGTACAGGCGGCGCTGATCGACCACCTATGCAAGGTATGGCAGGAGCCGGACGAGGGAATATGGGAGACTCGCGGCGGGCCGCAACATTTTACGCACTCGAAGGTAATGGCGTGGGTCGCGCTCGATCGGGCGATTAAACACCACGAGCGTTTTGACGGCGGTGGTGATGTCAAGCGGTGGAAGAAGATACGGGAGATGGTCCACGAGGAGGTTTGCGAGAAGGGTTTCAATAGAAAGCTGAACAGCTTTGTCCAGTCTTATGGGTCGAAGGAGCTTGATGCTTCCTGTCTGCGAATTGGGCTGGTGGGTTTTCTTTCGATGGACGATCCACGCATTGTGGGAACGATCGAGGCAGTTGAGAAGCGGCTGATGAGAGACGGGTTTGTGCAACGGTACAACACGAAGACGACAGATGACGGTCTGCCGGAGGGGGAGGGTGTGTTTCTGGCGTGCAGCTTCTGGATGGTGACGAACCTTTGGCTGATTGGACGCAAGGCGGACGCGAAGGCGATGTTCGAGAGGCTGGTTGCGCTGAGGAACGATGTGGGACTACTGTCGGAGGAGTATGACCCGGCGGCGAAGCGCATGGTGGGGAATTTCCCACAGGCGCTGTCGCATATTGCGTTGATACAGTCTGCGTTTGCGATGTCGGGGTTGTGGCGGCCGGAGCCGTTGGTCGAGACAAAGGGCCGACGAAAGAGAGCGGACTAAATCGGCCATTGCAGTGCAACGGTGTGGATGCAATCATCGGGAACACAGCCTTCTGGAATGCAACCTTTCAGGACGCTAAGGGCCTCTAATCAATCACCTGAATGACTCTTCTGCTGCCTTGTTTTCCGTAACGAGCTTTTCTGATCGGTTGATGACAATGCTACGGATTCCATGTTCGACCTACAGGCTGCAACTCCATAAAGACTTTACATTCGATGATGCTGCAAAGATCGCGGACTATCTGCGCGCGCTCGGGGTTTCGCATGTCTACTGCTCTCCGTATTTGCAGGCCGCGCCGGGAAGCATGCACGGGTACGACGTTGTCTCACATCAGGCGGTGAATGAAGAGCTAGGTGGGGCCGCGGCGCACGATCGGTTTTGCACGAAGCTGGGCGAAGCGGACCTGGGGCAGGTGCTGGACATTGTGCCGAACCATATGTCGCTCGGCAAGGAGAACAGGTACTGGTGGGACGTGCTCGAGAACGGGACTTCGAGCCGGTATGCTTCGTTCTTCGATATCGACTGGCAGCCGCAGGAGGAGCGGTTGCGGGACAAGGTGCTGGTGCCGATACTCGGGGACCAGTATGGGCGGGTGCTACAGTCGGGCGGCATCAAGGTCGTGCGGCGGGGAATCAAGTTTCAGGTGGAGTGTGCAGGACAGACGCTTCCGGTGTCGCCGCCGTCGCTTCCGGTGATTCTTTCGCGGGCCGCGGAGTATGCGAGGTCGGACACGCTGAGTTTTCTCGCGGCTTCGTTCGGCCGGCTGCCTGCTCCCGAATATGTTGACCGCAGGACGATCCTTGCGAGGCATCGCGACAAGGTCGTGTTGTTCACGCTGCTGGAGCGGCTGTGTGCAGAGGAACCCGGAGTCTTGGACGGGATGGACCATTCCGCGGCCGACTTGAATACGAACCTGGATGGGCTGGATGATTTTCTGAACCAGCAGAACTATCGACTGGCTTACTGGAAGACGGCGGACCAGCAGTTGAGCTACCGGCGGTTCTTCGATGTGAATACGCTGATCGGTCTGCGCGTGGAGCGGGAGTATGTGTTCGAAGAGACGCATGCGTTGGTGCTGGACTGGTTGAAGCGCGGCGTGCTGGATGGTGTGCGGGTGGACCATCCGGATGGGCTGCGCGATCCGTTGGAGTATCTGAAACGGTTGCGGAAGAATGCGCCGGACGCGTGGGTCGTTGGAGAGAAGATCCTTGAGCCGGGCGAGTTTTTGCGGGAGAGCTGGCCGATCCAGGGGACCACGGGGTATGACTTCCTGAACGTTGTCGCTGGAGTGCTGGTTGCGCCCGAGGGGATGGCGGAGTTGACGTCGGTCTACGGCGATTTTACGGACGAGATTACAGACTTCCACTCCATTGCGCATGAGAAAAAGATCAGCGTGACGCAGGAGGGGTTGGGGAGCGATGTCAACCGGCTGACGTCGCTGTTTGTGGAGATATGCGAGGCGAATCGTGATAGGCGGGACTACACCCAGACGGAGGTGAGACGGGCGATTCGCGAGGTGGCTGCGTGTTTCGCGATCTATCGGACGTATGTGGTGCCGGAGCGGAACGAGATTACGGACGAGGACCGGGAACATATCACGGAGGCCACGGAGTGTGCGAAACAGCAACGGCTGGACATTGATGGTGGACTCTTCGATTTTATGCGCGACGTGTTGACGATGGTGGTGAAGGGAAAGCAAGAGAGCGAGTTTGTGCAGCGGTTCCAGCAGTTCACCGGGCCGGTGATGGCAAAGGGTGTGGAGGACACGGCTTTTTATTGCTACGACCGGCTGACGGGTATGAACGAGGTTGGAAGCGATCCGGGACGCAATGGTCTGAGCGTCGCGGAGTTTCATGCTTACTGCGAGAAGATGCAGGCCACGCATCCTTCAACGATGACCACACTGGCGACGCACGATACCAAGCGCAGTGATGACGTTAGGGCGCGGCTGGCGGTGCTGTCGGAGATCCCGGGAAGGTTTAGTACAGCGGTGCAGCGGTGGGCACGGATGAACAGTGCGTTTCGGATGAAGAGGCCCGGTGCAGAGGCAATGCCCGACAGGAACACGGAGTACCTGTACTACCAGACGCTGATTGGTGCGTGGCCGCTGCCGATAGACCGGGCCCAGGCTTATATGCTGAAGGCGGTGCGCGAGGCGAAGCAGCACACGACCTGGGTGGCGAACAATAAGGAGTTCGAAGAGGCGTTGCGGATGTTTATTGAATTAACGCTGAACTATGCTCCGTTTCTCAGGGAGCTACAAGGGTTTGTGGCCAGGGTGCAGGACGCGGGACGGGTGAACTCGTTGACGCAGACGCTGTTGAAGCATACGGCGCCGGGTGTGCCGGACCTTTATCAGGGAACGGAGCTGTGGGACTTGAGCCTTGTTGATCCGGACAATCGGCGTCCGGTGGATTATGCGTTGCGGAAGCGATTGTTGTGTGAGCTTAAGCACATGACAGGGGAGGACGTTGCTGTGCAGGTGATGGTACGCGCCGACGAAGGGTTGCCGAAGATGTGGACGATCCATAAGGCGCTTGAACTGCGGCGAGAGAGGCCGGAGTGTTTTGGCGCGGAGGCGGAGTACACGCCGCTGGAGGTCGATGGGGACAAGCATGATCATGTGATTGCGTATCTGCGCGGTGAGGACGTGGTGACTGTTGTGCAGAGGTTGACGTTGAAGCTGGGCGGCGCATGGAAGGACACGATCGTAGTGCTTCCGAAGGGTAGGTGGAGGAACCGTCTTACAGGAGCGAGTGTTGACGGGGGTGTGGTTGCGATGAAGGTGTTGCTGAAGGACTTTCCGGTAGCGCTGCTGGTGCGCGAGGGTGTGGGGGCCGACGAGATCGATGCATGAGTTTAAAGTTTGGGCACCGCATGCGCGCAAGGTCGCGGTGAAGATTGGGGACGCGACGTATCCCATGCATGGGCCGGGTGAGCGCGGATGGTGGAGTGTCTCGGTGCAGGACGCGGGGCCGGGGACCGACTATGGATTTTTGCTGGATGACGATTGGAAGGTGTATCCCGATCCTCGTTCGCAACGGCAGCCGTATGGTGTGCATGGTGCGTCGCAGGTTTATGACCAGGCGGCGTTCGCGTGGAGCGATCGAGGGTGGGACGCGCCTCCGCTTGCGTTGGGTGTGGTCTACGAGTTGCACGTCGGGACGTTTACGCAGGCGGGTACGTTTGATTCGGCGATTGAGCGGCTGGATTATCTGGTGGAGCTTGGAACCACGCATGTTGAGTTGATGCCCGTTGCGGCGTTTCCCGGTGGGTATGGGTGGGGGTATGACGGGGCTTCGCTGTTTGCGGTGAACGAACTGTATGGCGGACCGGATGGGTTGAAGCGGTTGGTGGACGCTTGTCATGCGCGTGGGCTCGCGGTGCTGCTGGATGTGGTCTACAACCATTTTGGGCCGGTGGGGAACTATAGCGGGAGATTTGGGCCCTATCTCACGGACAAGCACCGTACGCCCTGGGGAGGGGCGGTGAACTTTGAGGATTGGGGAAGCGATGAGGTACGACGATTCTTCTGCGACAACGCGCTGATGTGGATTCGGGACTATCACATCGACGGTCTGCGGCTGGATGCGGTGCACGAGTTTGTGGACCGGTCGGCGGTGCATTTTATGGAGCAGTTGGCGGACGAGGTGAAGGATTTGTCGGCGAGGCTGGGGCGCCGGCTGGTGTTGATTGCTGAGAGCGACTTGAACGATCCGCGGGTGGTGACGGCGCGCAAGATTGGTGGCTATGGGATGGATGCGCAGTGGAGTGATGACTTTCATCATGCGCTGTTTGCTCTTCTGCACAGCGGCGGTCGAGAGAAGGGGTACTACGTTGACTTTGGGTCGGTGGCAAAGTTGGCGAAGGCGCTGACGAAGACTTTTGTGCAGGACGGAACTTACTCGAGGTATCGCGGGCGAAACCATGGGAGATCGGTGGAGGACCTTTCGCCGCACCAGTTTCTGGGGTACATCCAGACGCATGACCAGGTGGGGAACCGGGCGATTGGAGACAGGGTGGAGCAGATCGTCGGGATGGACCGTGCGAAGGTCGCGGCTGGGATCGTGTTGACGGCGCCGTTTGTTCCGATGATTTTTCAGGGGGAGGAGTTTGCGGCTTCGACGCCGTTTCAGTATTTCGCGGACCATGAAGATCCGGAGATGGCGAGGGCGGTGAAGGAGGGAAGACGGGGGGAGTTTGCGGCTTTTGGCTGGAAGCCAGAGGACATTCCCGATCCGGAGAGGGTGGAGACGTTTCAGCGGTCGAAGCTGAGGTGGGACGAGGTGCACGAGGGGCGGCATGAAGAGATGCTCGAGTGGTATCGCAGGCTGATTGCGTTGCGGCGCGGCTCGCCTGCGCTGAACGATGGGGAGCCGGGACAGACGAAGGTGTCGTTTGATGAGGAAAGACGATGGCTGGTGGTGGAGCGGGGGGCGGTGACGGTGATGGGAAACCTTGGTACGGAGACGGTGGAGTTGGACAATCCCCGGGGACTTGCGCTAGTGCTTGCGTCGCGAGTTGATGTTGAGGCGGCGGGAACCAGGGTCTTTGTGCCGCCGGACACGCTGGCTGTCCTTTCATGTGAGAAAAACGTGTCAGGTGGGAAGGGCCGGCCGAGTGTGTAGAATTTCTTCATCTAATCTTTTCAATTGAAGGGACGTGTCTGTCATGTCGCTCGTTCTTCGTCGTTCGCCCCTGTGTGTGGTCATTTTCTGGGCCCTCCTGATTGGAAGGGGGGCGATGGCGCAGACGGCCCTGCCCTCGCTGAGCGATGCGGCGATTTCGCCTGACGGGCGGGAGATTGCATTTGTCTCGGGCGGCGACATCTGGACGGTGGCGTCGGCGGGTGGCGAGGCGCATCTGTTGGTGACACATCCGGCGACTGAGTCGCGACCGCTGTACTCGCCGGACGGGACGAAGCTGGCGTTTGTTTCGACACGCACGGGTGCCGGAAATATCTATGTGCTGACGCTGGCGACGGGAGAGCTGACTCGGCTGACCTACTCGGACCGGCCGGATGGGCTGGATGCGTGGTCGCATGATGGGAAGTGGATTTATTTCACCTCGGCAGTGAATGATGTGGCGGGTCAGGGCGATATCTTTCGCGTGAGCTCGGCTGGTGGTACGCCGCTCGAAGTAAGCCACGAGAGATATCTGAATGAGTTTGAGAGTGCGCCTTCGCCGGATGGACAGACGATCGCACTGATGGCCAGGGGACTGAGCAGCGCGCAGTGGTGGCGGAACGGGCATGCGCATATCGACGAGACCGAGGTTTGGCTGAAGCCGGTGGCCGAGAGCGGCAAGTACCAGATGCTGCTGACGGCCGATGCGAAGCACGCGTGGCCAATGTGGTCGGCGGACGGCAAGACGCTGTTCTACATGAGCGATGCGTCGGGTGCGGAGAACATCTGGGCGGTGCCGGTGGCTTCGCCCGCTTCGGCCAAGGCGTTGACCCACTTCAAGGAAGGGCGGGTTTTGTGGCCGAGCATCGGAGACGGTGGAAAGACGATCGTATTCGAGCGCAACTTCACGATCTGGAAGATGGACACTGCCACTGGCAAGGCGGAGCTGGTGCCGATTACGCTGCGTGGTGTCCCGGCTTCTCCTGGCGTGACGCATGTGACGGAGACGAACTTCAGCACGATGGCGTTGTCGCCGGATGGGAAGAAGATCGCGGTGATCGCGCATGGCGAGGTCTTTGCCGCGTCGGCTAAAGATGGGGGTGATGCGCAACGGTTGACGCATACGGCGACGGCGGAGAGCGATCCGGTTTGGTCGGCGGACTCGATGAAGCTGGTGTACCTATCGGAGTCGGGGACCGGCGAGGGCAGCGGTCACAACATTGTGATGTATGACTTTGCGACATCCAAAGAGACTGTGCTGACACCGGCCGGAAGTGAAGACGAGAACCCGAAGTGGTCTCCGGACGGCAAGAGCGTGGCGTATCTGCGCAATGATAAAGAGCTGCATGTGTTGACGGTGCCGGCGCAGGCAGGGGCCACGGTTGCGGACCGTGTCGTGGCGAGGGGAGAGCTGCCGAGGTCGTCGTTGGCGTGGTCGCCTGACAGCCAGTGGGTCGCGTATACGGCGGACGATAGCCGCTCGTTTCGCAATGTGCATGTCGTGGCTGCAGCGGGTGGCGATTCGCATCCGGTCAGCTTTCTGGCGAACGGAGAGATCGGCGGTGTGGTGTGGTCGCCCGACGGGAAGTACCTTCTGTTCGATACGGCGCAGCGTAGCGAGCAGGCGCAGATTGCGCGCGTCGACCTGCTGCCGCATGTGCCGAAGTATAGGGAGGACGAGTTTCGGGAGTTGTTCAAACCTTCGAAGACGCCGGGAACTCCGACTACGCCAGATGTGACGCCGTCGACCTCGACGGAGGAGAAGCCGGCGACACCACCTGCAGCAGCAGATGCGAAGAAGAAGCCTGAGCCGGTGAAGATCGTCTTCGAAGGCATTCGCGACCGATTGACGTTTCTGCCGATCGGGTTGAATGCGGACGAGCCGGTGATCAGTGCCGATGGCAAGACGCTGCTCTTTGCGGCCCGCTCCGCGAACCAGCAGAGCCTCTATACCTATAGCCTCGAAGAGCTTCCGAAGGAGCCGTCGGTGGCGCGGCAGTTGACCACGACTCCCGGGCGAAAGAGCAACTACTTCTTCGCGCCGGACGGCAAGGACGTGTTCTTTCTGGAGAACGGCACCGTGAAGACGATCATAGTGGAGACGCGGACGCCGAAGACGATTGCGGTGAGCGCGGCGATGCAGATCGACTTCGATGCAGAGAAGAAAGTGGTGTTTGAAGAGACGTGGGAGACGCTGAACCGGAAGTTCTACGACGCCAACTTCAACGGCAAGAACTGGTTGAAGCTGCATGATGAGTGGGCGCCGTATATTGCGGGAGTTAAGACGTCGGACGAGTTGCGCCGTGACATTAACCTGCTGATCGGTGAGTTGAATTCGTCGCACTCGGGGATCAACCGGCCGATGGGGCCTGGAAACGCCTCGCCGCAACCTGTGCAGGTCGGCAATCTTGGGTTGAGGTTTGACCGCGAGGCGTATGAGACAGGTAAAGAGCTCGTAGTGCGTGAGGTGATTGCGCTGGGACCTGCCGCGATTGAAGGCTCGATTAAGCCGGGCGATCGGCTGGTGAGCGTGAACGGTGAGGCGGTGGGTGCGAAGGACCTTGACGGCATGTTAGAGGACACTGTGGGCAAGCGGGTCGTGCTCGGCATCGAAACGGCGGGCAAGACGCGCGATGCGGTGGTGCGGCCGGTGTCGTCGGTTGCAGCGGTCGGCTTGCTGTACCGGCAATGGGTCGAAGAGCGGCGTGCACTGGTGGACCGTGTGAGCGGCGGCAAGATCGGCTACGTCCACCTTGCCGATATGAGCGATGCTTCGCTGCAGCAGTTGTATATCGATCTCGATGCGCAGAACGAGGCGAAGAAGGGTGTTGTGGTGGACGTTCGGAACAACAACGGCGGTTACATC
>DATHQG010000254.1:0-3888 GCA_035483075.1 Edaphobacter sp.
TCTTCGCTGCCGCAGCCACCACTCCCGCTCACGCCGCCGACCCCTGCACCTTCCTCACCACCGCGCAGGTCACAGCAGCCATGGGGACTCCCGTCAACGACGGCACACCCGGCCCCAAAAACTGCATCTGGCACGCCACCAAACGCGACGGCAACGTCTACATCACTCTCCGCGACAGCGCCTCGTTCGCTACTTTCAAATCGCAGGCCCAATCCGCCGGCCACCTCGTGCCCGCCTCCGGCCTTGGCGACGATGCCTTCTTCGTCACCGGAAAAGACTCCGCCGCGCTATACGTCCTCAAAGGCTCGCAGGTCCTCCTCATCATGGCCCGGATCACCGGCAACACCAGCGACCAGAACCAGGCAATCGAAAAGGCGCTGGCCGCGCAAGCCATCACCCACCTCTAAACCTCAGCAGAATCATCGATACGGCCCGTTGGCCTACAATCCCTCATGCCCTAACCGTCGCTCCGGAGAACAGGAGAACCTCAAATGACCAAAGACCCAGCGGCACCTGGTTTCAAGGAAAAAGCCAAACGGGACTTCAAGGACTTCATCATC
This sequence comes from Edaphobacter sp., assembly GCA_035483075.1. Lineage (GTDB taxonomy): Bacteria > Acidobacteriota > Terriglobia > Terriglobales > Acidobacteriaceae > Edaphobacter. Next base: position 561 of record DATHQG010000254.1, read on the forward strand.
ATCTCCGCGTATCTGGCGATCTTCTTCTGCGCACTCACGACCTACACCATGCTGCTGCTGAGAAAGTATGACGTCAATTATCTGGACTACAGCTTCGCGATAATCAACGCTCTCATCATCGCCAAAGTCATTCTCATCGGCCAAATGGCCCACATCGGCACGGGTGCCGAATCAAGACCGCTATATCAATCCGTTGTCTACAAGGCGTTCGTCTTCGGCCTGCTTTGCCTGGCCTTCCACTTCCTCGAAGAGTTCGTCAAACGCCTGATTCACCACAAACCTTTTGGGGCCGTCTGGAACGATCTCCACTTCGACGATCTGATGGGCAAGAGCCTCATCGTCTTCTGCACCTTCATTCCTCTCTTCGCCTTCATAGAACTTCGCCGCGTCATGGGAGACAAAGAGTTCTACTCACTCTTCCTCACCCCCGGCGCCGAAGCGAAACCGACCCCCGCCAAAAACTGATCCGCCTCGCTTGCTCTTTGACGCCAAAAAGTCTTACCATCGAGTTCCCTTCCCAGAACAACGTCCGTGCCAGGTCATCTTCTGGCACGAAGCGAGTCCCCCGAGGGCCGTCGGAGACTGCGCCCATCTCGAAAATCGGGGGTCCAACGATGCGCCCATCTCCTTCGAACTACCGTAGCCAAAGCGCACGCCGCCTCTTCAACCTGAGCGTCCTGGCGCTGCTTGCTCTCTTCGCCTCCACCTTCGCCGTCGCACAAGACCTGACCCCAGGCGTGATCTATGTCTGCAGCGGCGAGCGCATGTTCATCGAGAACTGCAACATCCGCGACACCTCCGACAACGCAAACTGCATGGTCGGCCATCCCGACCACATCATGCCCAACGGACTGATGCAATACACCAACATGACCCGCGGTGCATTGAAGAAGCTCTTCCCCACCTGCAAGCAGCCCACCGCACAGGAGATCGCCAAAGCGCAGGCCTTCCAGAAGAAGCAGCAGGACATCTACGACGCCAACGTGGCGAAAGCCAACAACCAGATGGCCGCCCGGCCACAACCCGTCTCTGGCGGCGGCAACCAGCAGCAGCATATCACTCCGCCAAAGAACGCTGAAGAACGCGCAATGCGCCGTTGCGTCAGCTCCGGCAGGCTTCCGGCCAGCTGCACCGGCAACCAGTTGTTAGGTGCCTTCGGCCAGATGATCAACTCGGTCGCATCTCAGGTCGCTCCAGGCCTGATCAAAGACGGACCCGCATCAGGCCCCACCATGGCCGGAGTCTTCGTCGGCCCCGGCAACTGGCGCCTCGACTTCATCGACGGCGGCGTCCTCGTCAACTGCTCCTTCCTGTCGCCCAATCAAGAGGCCTACTCCCTCGACTTCAAAGGCGGCCGTGCCGTCATCACGATCGCCACAAGACCGAAGCCCCTCGTCCTCACCCTGAGCGCCAATGAAACGACCATCACCGGACCGCCCGGCCCTGTCACCATCGACGGCGTAGTCGCCGCCGGCTACACCCCCGGTAGCTCCTCTCCCGGCCACACCGAAACCTCCCAGACCACCACTCACGAAACCGTCGATAAGAGCCAGACCGGCATGTACGGCCAATCGCAGCTCACCTACCAGGGCAACGGCCAATACGACGCCGCCACCACCCACACCAACAGCACCTACGTCGCCGGCACATCCACACCCGGCTACACCAACTTCGCCCCCAAACGCGCCACCTGCCCCGCCATCAACCTCTCCACCAAGGGCGCCACCGTCGGCGTGCAGACCATGCAGACCGATCTCCTCAAGACCATGTTCGGCGGCGACAAAGGTCCTCCGACGCCTCCCGGCATCCGCATGCACGGCATCTACGCCGCCTCCACCGGCTTCAGCGTCGAGTTCTTCCCCGAGTCCGCCATCCTCGGCTGCGGCCCCGACTCCGCCCGCGCCTATCCCTACACCGTCGAGGCGGACGGAACCAAGGCCGTCGTCAAGATCAACGCACCCGACCACCCCCTCACCCTCGACTTCGCAGCCAACGGCTCACTCGAACCCGCCGCCACCGGCCCCTACCAGGTCCACGGACGCATCGTCACCGGACAGAAAGACGACGGCGACTTCACCTTCGCTCCCATGGAGCAGACCTGCAACCTCGCCGCTCTCGCTCCCAGCAAGACCATCCCCTCCAGCGGCGGCACCGCTGCCACCATGGTCGCGTCCGCAGCTGGTCCCCCATCCGGAAATCCGACAGGAAATCCAGCAGCGACTCCCGGCACGGCCGCATACAACGGCGGAGGCACGCTCTCTGTTCCCGGTGCCACCCTGGGCGACGCCACTCTCGCCATCACCTCCGGATTCCCCGCGCAACCGGGCGTTCCCAATCCTCTCGCCAGCCGTCCTTACGTTCTCCTCCGCGACAGCTACGCCAACGCCCTCGCAAAGGGCGGGGTCACCGTCCCACCCGGAGTCTCGCCCTACAAATACGTTGGCTCCGCCTGCGCTCCCACCAGAACACCCGACTGCCAAAAGATCTCAGACGCCATCAAAGCCAACGCCGCCTCAGCCGTACGTGCAGACGCCAACGGTAGCGGCACCTTTCCCGGCGTCGCCCCCGGCACCTACTATTTGATGATCTCCGCACGCGTCGGCAATCAGGTCCTCGTATGGGACAAGCCCGTACAACTCAAGTCCGGCCCAAACTCCATGGCCCTCGATCAACACAACGCAACCCCGATGAACTGATGTGGCAGATGCCCGGCCATCAAATCTAAGGCACCTATGCTATCTGCTTAATCCAATCGCGCAGGTATAGTTCTAGGCGAGCTACCTCTTCGGCAGAAAGCAAATTTGTGTGAGCAATCACGTTCCTACTTCTTTCTGCTTCATCAAGCCGAGCTTGTACCCAGGCTTGGGTAGGTAGCAGATCTTGAAATAGGTTCCAGTGCGTGATGATTAATTTCGCTAGATCCCCGAAATCCAAGTAATAAATTTCGTCTTTGTTTCTACCCGAGTGCCACTGGTTTTTTTCTTCTTGCTCTTTTCTCTGGCTGACTCGGTCTTCATTGCCGAATTTGCTCTCTTGTCAAACCATGCTGAACCATCCGGTTCCGAGAATCTACTAACAATTAGATCCCGAACGATATTTTCCAGTACATATAGAATTCGATAAGCGCGCTGCATTTGAATTGAACTATTGCGAATTGTCTGTTGAACCGACGCAAAAAGATCAACCTCTGAGCGTCCCTCAGTCCCGATTGCGGGCTTGTGCAACAAACCTTCGAGTTCCAAATCGACTATTGCGTGTCGCGCTAAAATACCTTTGAACACAAACTGCCGAAGTTCATCGTTCATCCGAGTTCCTCTCGGATCGCTTT
>DATHQG010000255.1:0-25890 GCA_035483075.1 Edaphobacter sp.
ATACGACGATCTTCCCGCCTTACTTCGTTGCGGGCGCGGTGTACTCGGGGTTCGCGATGGTGCTGACTCTGGCGATTCCGCTGCGGAAGTTCTACCACCTGGAAGATCTGGTAACGCTGCGCCACCTGGACAACATGGCCAAGGTGATGCTGGCGACTGGGTCGATCGTGGCATACGGATACGCGATGGAGGTCTTCATGAGCTGGTACTCGGCCAGCCATTGGGAGTTCTTCATGATGTGGAACCGGATGTTCGGTCCGATGGGATGGGCGTACTGGGTCCTGATCCTGACCAACATCGCTATTCCGCAGATGACGCTCTGGTCGCGCAAGCTGCGGGTCAATGTGGCGTGGCTGTTCGTCCTGTCGCTGATCATCAATACGGGAATGTGGTTTGAGCGCTTCGTCATCGTCGTCACCAGCCTTTATCGCGAGTATCTGCCGTCCAGCTGGGGCACCTACCGGGCGACGAAGTGGGACTACATGATTTATGTAGGGACGCTGGGTATGTTCACGTTCCTGTTCTTCCTTTTCATTCGCTTCCTGCCCATGATTCCGATGTCCGAGATCCGGATGATGCTGCCGCAGACCAAGGTGACGCCGGGCGGAGCCAAAGCAGAGACCGTCACGGAGGAGGGAGCCTAATGCCGCCGCGCGAAGGAATTTACGGATTGCTGGCCGAGTTCAACACGCCTAGCGAGTTGGTTTATGCAACGAAAGAGGCGCACCGCGCGGGATATCGCCGGATGGAGTGCTACACGCCATATCCGGTGGAAGAGGCCGCAGAGGCGTTGCACTTCCACAAGACGCGAGTGCCGCTAGTGTGTCTGCTGGGCGGACTTCTCGGGGTGACGACCGCGTTTGCGATGGAGACCTGGGTCAATGTGTGGGCGTATCCGCTGAATATTGCCGGGCGGCCATTGTTCTCGTGGCCTGCGTTCATCATTCCGGCCTACGAATGGACGATTTTGTTTTCGGGCTTTTCGGCGTGCTTCGGAATGCTGGCGTTGAATGGACTGCCGCAGCCCTATCATCCGCTCTTCAATGCGCCCAACTTCAGGAATGGGGCGACGACGGACAAGTTCTTTCTTTGTCTTGAGGCGACGGACCCGCTGTTTTCGCCTGCCGAGACACGAGCGTTCCTTGAACAGTTCCCCGCGGTCTCCGTGGTGGAGGTGGACCACTAAATGCGAGGGAATAGGGAACAGGGAGTAGGAAATAGCGTGCAAAAGCTCAACAAACTCGCGGCGTTCGGTGCGATGACGGCGACGTTGGTTCTCGCCGGCTGCCGCCAGGACATGCAGGACCAGCCTAAGTTCTTTCCGCAGCGGGGTACGGATTTTTATGCGGACGGACGCTCGGTGCGTCCTCAGGTGGAGAACACGGTCGCGCGGAACCAGCTGCATGAAGACGGGTACTTTTACACGGGCCTGGTGAATGGAAAAGAGGGCGATGGGATGCCCTTCCCCGCCACGATCGAAGTGCTCGAGCGCGGGCAGGAGCGATATAACGTCTATTGCACGCCGTGCCACTCGCGCGTGGGCAATGGCATTGGAATGATCGTGCAGCGCGGATATATGAAGGCCGGCAGCTTCCACTCGGCGAGGCTTGAGTCCGCTCCGCTGGGCCATTTCTTTCACGTGATCTCGAACGGATACGGCGCGATGCCGGACTATGCGGCGCAGATTACGCCGGCTGATCGCTGGGCGATTGTGGCGTACATCAGGGCGCTGCAGTTGAGCCAGAAGGCGACACAGGCCGATGTCCCTGCTGGCGAACATGTCCAACCGCTGGCAAGTATCGCCGAACACGAGGGTTTACCAGCCTCATTCGCCGACGAGTGGACCCTGCCGCCGACTGCGGTGACCGGGACCCCTGACAACGGACTATTTGTTCTTCCGGTACCTGGAGCTGCCGGAACGGGGGCCGTTGCCCCATCACACACCAACTCAGTTGCTCCGGCCGCTGCGCCAGCCGGACAAACCGTACCGAAGCAGTAACCTCGGAAGCTTCCGAATGAAGGCTTGAAACGCATGTCATCTGGACACGAACATAACGGAGGGGCGGGCGGCCACCACGGTGATCATGGGCCGCGGACGCTGCCTGCATCGCTTGCTGCGCCGGAGATTGTCTCTGCATGGCGGACGCGTGCGTTGATTGTCTGTGTGGTTGCCACTCTTATCTCGCTCCTTGCTTTCCCATGGAGCCATGAAGGAAGGAACCATCTTCTTCGCGCTTATCTGCTGGGTTACATGATCTGCTTCAGCTTCGCGTGCGGCGGGCTTGCGATGCTGATGCTGCAGTATGTCAGCGGCGGTAAGTGGGGGCTGCTGCTGCGCCGGCCGTTGGAGGCGATGTCGCGGACGATCTGGCTCGTCGGGTTGATGTTCGTGCCGATCATCTTTCTGTGGAAGCACCTTTATCAGTGGGCAGCGTATCCGACTGCAGGGGCCGTCGCCGAGGCCTTGTCGAACCACGCCGTAACACTGGAACAGGCGTTGACGCTGAATGCGAAGCGGGCGATGCTCAACCCGACAGCGGTCATCGTTCAGACCATTGGCATCTTTGCAATTTTGTGGCTGTTCCAGTATTTGCTGAACAAGTGGTCGCTCGAGCGTGACACCGACCCTGCACGGGGTACGGAGCCTAGCTACGATCACTGGCGCATCAAGTTGGAGAACCTGTCCGGGCCGGGCATCGTCATCTATTCCATCCTGTTGACGGTGGGAGCGATCGACTGGATCAAGTCACTCGATATCACGTGGTACTCGTCGATCTGGGGACTCCAGTTTATTGTTGGCCAGGGCTATGCGGTGCTGGCGCTGGGGATTTTGACGGTGATCCTGCTGTCGCGGTTCGAGCCGATGAAGACGATGCTGCGGGCGACAGAACAGCACGACCTGGGCAAGCTGGCCTTTGCATTCGTGATGCTCAATATCTACCTCTGCTTCGCGGAGTTCCTGATCATCTGGTCGGGCAATGTTCCGGACGAGATTCCGTGGTATTTGAACCGAATCCATGGGGGATGGTGGTATGTCTGCTCGGCGGACTTCATCTGCCACTGGCTGATCCCCTTCTGTCTGCTGCTCTCGCGCGACCTGAAGCGGAACAGGCAGAAGATGGTCTGGCTGACGTGCTTCATGATCTTCGCGCGCTGCCTGGATATGTTCTGGCTGATCGAGCCGAACTTCGCGGACGCGGCGGGAAATCTGCACATTGTGGGCAACATTGGAATTCTTGCCTACATAACTGTCCCTGTGGCTGTGATATCGCTGTGGGGCTGGTTCTACATGAGAGAACTGCAGGCGCGTCCTCTGATCAACGTGAACGATCCTCACCTCGAGGAGATGCTGGAGCCCGAACATGCCCACTAACGACCATGATCTGAATCAACCCGGAGCGCACGACTCGCATGTGCGTGACGCTGACCACCCCGGGTATGAGGTAACGGACGTCAACGCCAGTGGTATTGCTGTCTTCCTGGCGGGACTGCTTGGCTCTGTCTTCGTATTCTTCCTGCTTTGCTTTGGTTTGGGCGCGCTCATCAATAACGGAATCAAGAAGGACGACGGGCCAACGACGAAGTGGAACACGCTCAGCGACTTTGCGGGAGCAGAGACGACAGGTGGCAAACGTCAGGACCTCGCCAGCAACCCCGAGATGCAGCAGAAGGAGTATCAGCAGATGACCGCGACCTTCCCCGAGCCACGTCTGGATATCGACGACGGCAACCAGGCGACCGCCGACCTGCACGCTCGCGAAGACCTGTTGCTGAACAACTACAGCGAAGTTCCCGGTGAGGGGGGATCGATTCGGATCCCGATCTCACGCGCCATGGAGATCATCGCGCAGCGTGGCCTGCCGGTGAATGCGCAGGCGGGAACTGCTAGTGCTGAAATGGCAGGCGATGAAAAGCCAGTGGTGCAGACGCCGTTGACCTCCGGCTTCGCCCGTACCGGATACGAGCTCGAGGTCATCGAAGCTCGTGCCCAGAAGCTGAGTTACGGCAAGGCCGAAGGTGAGACCAAGGCAGAGCTTGCTCCAGTGAAGTAATCGATAAACGGACCGGATTTAAGATAGAGAAGAGACGGCATGAGAGACAGGCGGACAATACGAGGCGGTTGGCAGGCGGCGGTCCTTAGCTGCGCTCTGCTGAGTGCGCCGCTGTTTGCCCAGGTCTCAAGCTACGGCGACAAGCAGAGTGGCGAGAACGCCGGCGACCAACTGCCGCAGGTGCTTCAGAAGGTCGGGGTGTCGCAGCATTTGAATCAGCAGTTGCCGCTGGATGCGTCCTTTGTAGATGAGAGCGGCAAGTCGGTGAAGTTGGGAGACTACTTCGGCAAGCGTCCTGCGATTCTTTCGCTGGTGTACTACACCTGCCCGATGCTCTGCTCTGAGGAGTTGGACGGTCTTACGAGTTCGCTTGAGATGGTGAAGCTGACTCCGGGCAAGGACTTCGATGTGGTGATCCTCAGCATCGATCCCAGCGACACACCGGCGCAGGCGGCGAAATCAAAAGCGCTCTACGTCAAACGATATGGACGTCCAGAGACGGCGGCTGGATGGCATTTTCTGACGGGACAGCGGCCGGCGATCGATGCAGTGACCAATGCGGTCGGCTTTGGGTATGTTCGGGTCCCGGGGCCGGACGGCAAGCTGTCGCAGTTTGCGCATGCGAGCTCGATCGAGATCGTTACGCCAGAGGGCAAGCTCGCCCAGTACTATCTCGGGGTCGAATACTCACCGAAGGACATGCTGCTGGGACTGATTGACGCCTCCGGCAATAAGATCGGCTCGCCGGTGGCGAACATTCTCACTTATTGCTACCACTACGATCCGCAGACCAACAAGCAGTCCCTGAGAATCGCTCGCGTGGTTCAGCTCGGCGGGATCATCACGGTGGCGGGACTAGGCGGCTTCATGTTCTTGATGTTCCGGAGAGACGTCAACCTTGCGCGCGAACACGACCTGACGAAGAAAGAAACGGATAAAGGGTAACGATGCATATCAGTCCAGTCTTGTGGCAATTTTTGGTGAGATGGCTCAACAACTCCGCGCTGTTTCCGCGCGAGGCGTCGACCATTGCGCCCTACGCTGACGCGCTCTACTTCTTCCTGCTGCTGATCACTGTGGTTGGCCTCACCTTTGTTGGCTGCCTCATCTTCGGTTTCGCGATCCGTTATCGCAAGGAGAAGCACCCGGTCGCGATACAGGTGGAAGGCTCCACGCTGCTCGAAGCGACCTGGACGATTATTCCGTTGGCGCTCTTTCTGATTGTGTTTGTCTGGGGTGCGCTGCTGTACTTCAGGATCTATAACCCTCCGACCAACGCGATGAATATCTATATCGTTGGCAAGCAGTGGATGTGGAAGGCGGAGCATCCTGGAGGACAGCATGAGATCAACGCGCTGCATGTCCCGACGGGACGTAATGTTCAATTGACGATGATCTCGCAGGACGTCTTTCATAGCTTCTCGATTCCGGACTTTCGCGTGAAGCGTGAGGTCATTCCGGGCCGCTACTCGACGGTGTGGTTCAATGCGACAACGCCGGGAACGTATCATATCTTTTGCACTCAGTACTGCGGAACCAACCACTCGGTCATGATTGGCGAGGTGACGGCGCTGAGCCCGGATGACTACGAGAAATGGACCCAACAGTCCACGAGTGGGATGTCACTGTCGCAAAATGGGGAGCGGCTTTTTGCAAGTATGGGCTGCAACTCGTGCCATTCGGGAAATGCGGCGGCCCGCGGACCCAGTCTTGCAGGCGTCTATGGCTCGAAGCTGCAACTGACAAACGGATCGCAGGTGCTGGTGAATGATGCTTACCTGCGCGACTCGATCCTCAATCCATCGCAGCACATTACGGCGGGATACGCGCCGATTATGCCGACCTATCAAGGGCAGATCAGTGAAGATGGCCTGATCGACCTGGTGGAGTACATCAAATCCATACAGAGCAACTATCGTGTTCAGCAGACGCTGACCACGTCCGAGTCGAACCAAACGGCGCCGACGACGCCAGGGGTGGTAAAGCCATGAGTGCAACAAGTTCTACAATTCTCAACTTACCGGATCAGAGGACGGCGACCCTGCCGAAACTGAACTATATCAACAACGAGGACGGGTTGCTCAGTTGGCTCTTTACCGGGGACCACAAGCGAATTGCGATCCTCTATTTGATTTCGATTACGTTCTTCTTCTTTATTGGCGGCGCATTTGCAGGTCTCATCCGGCTTGAACTCCTGACGCCGCAGCCCGATCTGACGGCTTCGGACACCTATAACAAGTTCTTCTCCATGCATGGAATCATCATGGTCTTCCTTTTCCTGGTGCCGTCGGTTCCGGCCACGCTGGGGAACTTCCTGATGCCGATCATGCTGGGCGCCAAGGACCTGGCTTTCCCAAAGATCAATCTTCTGAGCTGGTACCTCTATTGGCTTGGTGGCATTGTCGTCCTTGCGGCCCTTGTGCTGGGTGGCGTGGACACGGGTTGGACCTTCACGACCCCGCTCTCAACGCACTATCTGAATACCCATGTGATGACCGCGGCGACTGGTGTCTTCATTCTTGGCTTTTCATCGATCTTTACCGGACTGAACTTTATCGTGACGATCCATCGCATGCGGGCGCCCGGGATGACATGGTTTCGGATGCCGCTGTTTGTGTGGTCGCACTATGCTGCTTCAATCCTGATGGTGCTTGGTACGCCGGTCCTGGCCATTACTCTGGTCCTGGTGGCGCTTGAGCGGCTGGTTGGTATCGGTGTATTCGATCCAACCAAGGGTGGAGATCCTCTGTTGTTTCAACATCTCTTTTGGTTCTATTCGCACCCGGCCGTGTACATCATGATTCTTCCGGGTATGGGCGTGATCTCTGAGGTCATTAGCACGTTCAGCCGGAAGCGGGTCTTCGGATATACGGCGGTCGCGTTTTCGTCGGTGGCGATTGCGCTCTTCGGCTTCTTCGTTTGGGCGCACCATATGTTCATCATGGGAGTGTCCAACTATTCCGCTCTCGTCTTCTCGCTTTTGACGATGCTGGTCGCGGTGCCTTCTGCGATCAAGACGTTCAATTGGGCCTTTACGATGCAAAAGGGCTCCATCACTTTCGAGACACCGATGCTCTATGCCTTCGGGTTTCTTGGCCTGTTTACGATCGGCGGGATGACTGGTGTCTTCCTTGGCGCGCTGGGGATGGACATTCACCTCACGGAGACGTATTTCATCGTCGCTCACTTCCACTTTGTGATGGTCGGCGGAATGCTGATGGCGTTCCTGGCTGGAATCCACTTCTGGTGGCCGAAGATGACGGGGCGCATGTATCCGGAGTCGCTGTCGAAGCTTGCGGCGGTTACGACCTTCATTGGATTCAACCTCACGTTCCTGCCGCAGTTCATTCTGGGGTATCTGGGCATGCCGCGGCGATACCATGCGTATCCGCCCGAATTTCAGGTGTTGAATGTTCTGTCGACCGCCGGGGCCACTGTGCTTGGTGTGGGATACATGCTGCCGCTGCTTTATCTGGCCTGGTCGCTGAAGTATGGCGCGATCGCGGGCAACAATCCGTGGCAGGCGACGGGGCTTGAGTGGCAGATCCAATCGCCGCCGCTGACTGAGAACTTTATTGAGATCCCTATCGTGGACCATGAGGCCTATGACTACGAATGGCTCGAACACAAGACCGCACACGAGGTGACGACCGTTGGATAATGCGACCGCAACAACGCATCCACATACGCATGAGACCGCGGTTGCGGCGGAGCACCAGCATGTTGCGCTCCCGCAGCACCGCCATCACTTCGAGACGCAGGAGCAGCAGCGCGAGGCAGGCACCTTTGGGATGTGGCTCTTCCTGCTGACCGAAATCATGTTCTTCGGCGGGCTGTTCTTTGCCTACCTGCTGTATCGCAACTGGTATTACGACGCGTTTGTTGTCTCTTCCAACCAGCTAAACATTCCGCTGGGCGCGGCGAATACGGCGATTCTTATCACCTCGGGCTTTTTCATGGCGCTGGGTGTATGGGCCGCTGAGGTAAAGAAGAGGGGACTTCTGGTCATCTTCCTGGTCCTCACTACGTTCTTCGGTGTCGCCTTCCTTGGCATCAAGGCCGTCGAGTACCACGAGAAGTGGGAGAAGCACCATATTCCAGGTGCTAGTTTTGACGTCTCGCAGTTCGTCAATCCAAAGGCGTACGGGTTGAAGGAGCAGCCTCTTGCGCCCGATATGGCGCAGAAGACCCAGGTCTTTTTTTTCCTGTACTTCGCGATGACCGGTATGCACGCACTGCACATGGTGATTGGTGTGGTGCTTTTGTTCTGGCTGACCTGGCGAGCTAATCGAGGGGAGTTCTCCGCGGGATATGTCGCGCCGATTGAGAATTTCGGGCTGTATTGGCACTTCGTCGATATCGTCTGGCTCTTCCTGTTTCCCTTGCTGTATCTCATTAACCGACACCCTGTGTAGTCGGGATTGCAGCCGCTGGAAGTGGCCAGAAGGAGAAGATTATGTCTGAATTTCATGATCCGTCGAACGTGGTGAACCCGGAGCATGCCGACCATCACATCGTCACGCCGGTTACCTATGCGATCGTCTTCGTGACGCTGCTGGTTGGAACAGCAATTACAGTTGCTGCGGCCTATGTTGATCTCGGAATATTCAATCCGATCGTTGCGCTGGCCATCGCCTGCACCAAGGCTGTGATCGTCATTCTGTTTTTCATGCACGTCAAATATCAGTCGAGGCTGGTCAAGCTGACGGTCGCCTCAGGCTTCTTCACGTTTCTCGTGTTGATTACGATGACGCTGAGCGACTATATCAGCCGCGCCTGGGGACTATGGTAAGGATTGTTTTTCGCTTTGACACGGATGCGGCCTGCGGGCCGCATTTTTGCTGCGACGAAGATACTCTGTTTGCGCCTGGTGCACTTGATGAAGTCCGCGATTTATCTGAACGACAGGTTCTTTTTAGATGGCGGCGATCCCAACGGACATGCGGGGATTGGGTAGGCGTTCCTGGGTAAGTTTGGCCGGCGTGGGAGAACGTTCTATCTTCGGGCAGGTCCGGTATATGTTGGGCGCGTCTCCCGGCGGGAAGTTCGACTCGAAGAAATATATTCAGCAGATGGGCTTCTGCGCAGCAAGGGGCGCTCCTCTTCCGAGAACCCGATGCTATCTCGCGCCGAAGGTGCTGGTCTTGTCTGAGACCTGGATACGAGTGGCTCCCTATGCAACTACAGAGAGATTGTGGCGTCGCGCGGGTAATGGTAGATTGAGGACGTCCACGCGGAAGATCGACCTACCGAAATCGTCCGCTGCTGAACACGCTGAGAGATGGCCGCAGAGTAACACCAACGATCACTCCAGCAACGCAGATGAGAGTTTTCTCATCCCGTTGTGGAACTTTCCGTCGTTCTTCTCCCGCTCTAGCGTTGACTCGTCCGATGCCAGCTTGCAGCATCAAGGCTAGCTGTCTGCTGTTCGGATTGCACGCTATGGGCACGATTGAATTCTCTCAACTCGCGCGTTACGCACGAACATCCCTCCACCGTGATGTGTGCCGCTTTCTTGCGACGATCGGTTTCTGTCTTATAACTGTCGCGCCCATTGGGGCCTTGGGGCAGTTGATTTCAACGCAACCTACTTCAGGTGAGGTCGCCTCCGTTGGGCCTGCTGAATCGCACGTTGTCCGTGCACGCCGCTTTCTTGGTGGCCGGACCCTTGCGGGGGGCGTCGCCGCCGCGCGAGCGATGGACGCGGCCCGTCAGCAACACGTCGCAATGCAGGCGCAGCAAGCTGCTTCGCCCCAACTGTCCAGCCTGACGGCCGCATGGCAGCCCGTAGGGCCGAACCAGGTCGCGAGCCTTTCCTACGGTAATGTCACAGGCCGCGTTACGGCGATTGCGATTGACCCGGCGGATCCAAGTGGCAATACGGTCTATCTCGGTACGACTGGCGGAGGCGTGTGGAAGTCATTTAACGCGGCCGGCCCAGCGGCGAGTGTGACCTTCACTCCGCTTACCGACACGCTACCTGTGTTCAACGCCGATGCTGGGACCTCGGCGATTCCGTCGCTCAGCATTGGTGCGATCAGTGTTCAGTCCGGCGTTGTGCTGGCGGGAACGGGCGACCCGAACGATGCATCGGACTCCTTCTATGGAAGCGGGCTTTTGCGATCTTCTGATGGTGGTCTCACCTGGACGCTCATCCAAAATTCGCACGACGGAGTGGCGGGTAATCACTCGTTCAGCGGGCTTGGCTTCGCCGGCTTTGCCTGGAGCAGCGCGATGCCGGGTACTGTGGTCGCTGCTGTTTCTCAGGCGGCTGAGGGTGTACTCGTCAATGCTCCGGACGCTACCAACAGCGTGATGGGTCTCTACTATTCGACCGACGCGGGGCTTACCTGGCAGATGTCCACCATTCTAGACGGCAGCCAGATTGTGCAGACTCCGCTACCGTCCGGAGCAGACCTTGGTGGAAGGGCCGCAACTGCCGTCGTCTGGAACCCTGTTCGCCAACGCTTCTATGCTGCCATCCGGTACCACGGCTACTACGAGTCGGCAGATGGCGTGACATGGACACGGTTGGCAAATCAGCCTGGAGCGGGTTTGACTACAACCGCGTGCCCGGCGACGACGCCAGGCACGACAGGCAGCGCTGCCTGCCCCATCTTTCGCGGGGCGCTCGCCGTGCAGGCGACTACGGGCGATACCTTTGCGTTCACGGTGGACGCTAACAATGTCGATCAGGGTCTGTGGCAGGACGTGTGCGCGTTGTCCGGTACAAGCTGCTCAAGTTCGACTGTTATCTTTGGGACGCAACTGCCTTCATCTCCGATGGAGGTCGGCAACGGCAGTGCAGTGGTTCCACAGGCCGACTACAATTTCGCGTTGGCGGCGGTCCCAGCAGGGCCGAGTGGTCCAACCCAGGACACGCTGCTCTATGCGGGCACGGTCGACCTCTATCGGTGTTCGCTGGCCGCTGGATGCGTGTTGCGCAACACGACCAATGGGGTCAATGGATGCGCAGCCCCTGCGCAGGTCGCTCCCGCCCAACATGCGATTGCCGTGCTGGCGACTACGACGCAGCCGCTCCTTTATCTTGGCAATGATGGTGGTCTTTGGCGGTCGATCGATGGAGTGAACCAGCAGGCAACTCCCTGCTCCGCTGACGATGCGACCCACTTTCAGAATCTCAATGGCGGACTTGGATCACTTGCGGAGGTGATCAGCTTCGCGCAGCATCCTACCGATGCAGGCACCCTGCTGGTTGGTCTCGGTGCAAACGGTACTGCTTCTACGGCGGCCGCTGCCAACGCGACATCGTGGCCGCAGCTCTCGATGGGCGAAGGCGGCACCGTGGCCATCGATCAAACCAATCCGTTGCTCTGGTACGTTTCAACTGCGGCAGGTGTCAGCGTTCGTCAGTGTACCAATGGCCCGGCCTGCACTGCAGCGAACTTTACCGGTGCGCCCATGATAGGACCATCCCAGATCGCCGAGGACGAGTCTCTAATTGATGCACCCTGGCTGCTTGACCCGGCCCTCTCGTCCGATATTCTTATCGGAACGTGCCGGATCTGGCGCGGACCTGCTGCGAATGGGGTTGCCTGGTCCTCTGCGAACGCTATCAGCGAACCTCTCGCAGGACCTCTGAACGCATCCTGCGCGAGTACGAACCCAGTCGTCCGTTCTCTCGCCGCGGCTGGGCCCGCAAGCAATACGGCTGTTGCACAGAATGCAGGGTCAGAGGTGCTCTACGCAGGGATGGCGGGCGCGGTCGATGGCGGAGGCAACTATGGAGGTCATCTTTTTTCCATCACTGCTGCCAACACAGCGGGCAGCTCTACAGTGTGGAACGATCTCGCGACATCGCCAGTGACGAATGGCCAGGGCGCAAGCTTCAATTCTGGAGGCTTCGATCTTTCGTCTCTTGCGGCGGACCCCCATGACGCCACCGGCAGGACAGTTTATGCGACGGTGATGGGCTTTGCGGGGAACGGCATCAATGCATCGCACCTCTATCGCTCCACCGATGGGGGCTCTCACTGGGCCAACATCAGCAGCAATCTGCCCAATGCTCCCGCTAACAGCGTCGTCGTTGATCCTAATGATGCGAACACTCTGTACGTTGCGCTGGACACCGGTGTCTATGTCACCACGCAGGTCACGACCTGTGTCAGTGCAAACTGCTGGAGTATCTACGGAACAAATTTGCCGAATGCGCCGATTGTTGAGCTGGCGGCCGCTGCGGCGATGCCAATCGGAGATGGCCGTGCCGGCGAGCTTCGCGCTGCGACCTATGGCCGCGGCCTGTGGCAGATTCCGCTCCTCACGGCGTCGACGGCAGCGCAGGCTTCGATCAGTTTGGGTCCGGCGTCGCTTACCTTTGGGCCGCAGGCAGTTGCTACCGCGAGTGCGCCACAGACCATCACAGTTACAAATACGGGTAATGCTCCGCTAACGGTGAGCATGGTTGCGACTACGGGAGACTTCAACGAGACAGATAATTGTGCGAGTGTCTCGATCGCCGTGAATTCGACGTGCACGATCTATGTCAGCTTTCTGCCCACTGCCACCGGAGGCCGGAGCGGCTTGCTTACTGTGTATGGGAATGTCTCCGGAGGTCAAGCGACAGCAGCGCTCTCAGGTACGGGTAGTCCTGCCGCAGCTATCGTTCTTACCCCCATTACTCTTGCCTTCCCAGCGACGACGATCAATGCCACCAGTCCGGTGCAAAATATCGCGATTTCAAATACGGGTGGCACGGCCCTTGGGCTCCAAACGCCGTTTGTCATGGGTGCGGATTTTAAGATCACCGCGAATACGTGCGGGTCCAGCCTTGGCGCTGGCGTTGGCTGCACGGTCTCGATTGCATTTACTCCTACCGCCTCGGGTGCTCGCAGTGGGACGTTTAGCATCACCGATGACGCTGGCACCCAGACTGCATTACTCGGCGGAATTGGAACTTCGCCCGCGACAGACGCTCTCTCGCCGGCGGCGCTTACGTTTGCTGCCCAGCAATTAAGTACGGCGAGCTCCGCCCAGCAGGTTACGCTGACCAACTCCGGCGATTTGCCATTGACGCTGATCGCCGCGCAGATCACGAGCGGCGACTTCAGCGCAGTCAACGCCTGTGGCAACTCGCTTAACCCTCACTCCAGCTGCTCGATCAGCGTCGCCTTCCAGCCGAAGAGTGTTGGGACGATCACCGGCGTACTGTCTGTGTCGGACCAATATCGCACCCAGACCATTGCGTTGAATGGCATTGGTGTTGCGCCGCCTGGCGTGTCTCTCTCGCCTGTCTCGACCATCACGTTCGCCGCCACCGGAGTCGGCCTTCCCTCTGCTGCGCAGACAGTCACCCTGACAAACAATGGCGGCGTTCCGCTTCTCGTGCAGAGCGTCCTGGTCGCGGGAGATTTTGTCGTTGTGCCCGGCAGCGACAGTTGTGGGAGCACCGTCGCGGTGAGCACAGCCTGCACGCTACAAATCAAGTTTGCACCGACTGTCGGCGGCCCCCGCTCTGGTTCGCTCACAGTCACGGACAACGCCGCCAACTCGCCGCAGGTACTGTCACTCACCGGTACCGGCGTTGACTTCGCACTCAATTCAAACGGGACGACGAGTCTGACCATCGCAAATGGTCAGAATGCCGTCTACCCGTTGCTGCTCAGCTCTGCTGCGAACGTTCCTGGCACGGCGACCTTCACCTGCACGGGGGCGCCGGCGAATTCCACCTGCAACGTCACGCCTGCGAGTGTGGCGCTGGGTAGCGCGACGACTGTTTCGGTCACTGTACTTACCGGCGTCACGAGTACAGCAGCATCAGCGCGGCCACGTATGCATCGAACCAATATCGCCTGGTTCGCAACTTTGTTCCCACTTAGTTTACTGACGCTGCGTCGGCCCCGACGATCGTACGTTGTTGTTGTTCTGCTTGGGTGTCTAATCGCCGGAACTGGATGCGGCGCAGGTCGCGCAATTCCCCTGGGGAGCGGCTCGAATCCGACACCCATTCCCGTCACACCAGCCGGGACGTACACAGTCGTTGCTTCGGCTAGTAGCGGCGGCCTAACGCGGACCGTCAACCTTACGCTGATCGTTCAATAGACGTTAGATCTAGACCGCTCGGCCCGCGCTGGCGCCAGAGGCCCACGCCCACTGAAAGTTGTATCCTCCCAGCCATCCTGTTACGTCGACTACTTCGCCGATGAAGTATAGTCCCGGGACCTTGCGGCTCTGCATGGTCTTTGCATCGAGTTCCGCGGTGTCTACGCCCCCGGCGGTCACCTCCGCTTTGGCGTATCCTTCAGTTCCGGCTGGTGTGATTCGCCATGTGTGCAGCTGCTGCTCCATGGCCGCCAAGGATGCGTTGGTCCAATCCTCCGGCTGGTGAAGGGAGACCCATCGCTCGGCCAGGCGTGCCGGCAGCACTGCGCGAATAGCGAGGACTGTCGCGGCGGCATCGCGTCGCGCGTTGCGGGCCAGCAGAGGCGCCATCACTTCGACATCCGGCGCAAGATCAACTTCGATAACCTCGCCGGGCCGCCAGTAGGACGACACCTGCAGGATCGCCGGGCCGCTCAAGCCGCGATGCGTCACCAGCATCTTTTCCCGGAAGCTGCAGCGCCTCTGCCGCGTTCCGGCTTCTGCGACCACCTCTGCGGAGACACCAGACAGGTCGCACCACTGTTCGCGGTCCTCTGCGCTGAACACCAGTGGCACCAGGCCTGGTCTGCACTCCGCGATGCGCAGGCCGAACTGCTTCGCTATGCCGTAGCCGAATCCGGTGGCTCCCATCTTCGGGATGGAAAGGCCGCCCGTGGCGACGACGACTGCATCTGCTTCAAGGACGGCCGCTGCGGTTTCTACTCGAAAATGTCCGTCGCGCACGACTGAGGTGACCCGTGCGCCGACGATGATGCGCACCCCCGCCTCTGCGCACTCCTTCTCCAACATGGTTATGACGTCCTGGGCCGAGCGATCACAGAAGAGCTGTCCGAGGGTCTTTTCGTGATAGTGGATGCCATGTTTCTCGACCATGGCGATGAAGTCTGCGGGAGTAAATCGGGCCAGTGCGGACTTCGCAAAGTGAGGGTTTTCGGAGAGAAAGTTTTCCGGACGGCAGTGGATGTTCGTAAAGTTGCACCTGCCGCCTCCGGAGATGAGTATTTTTTTCCCGACGCGTTCGGCATGGTCGAGCAAAACTACACGCCGCCCGCGGCGGCCTGCTTCGATCGCGCACATCATTCCTGCAGCGCCTGCTCCCAGGATTACGACATCGACCTTCTGCACGCGCGTTCCCCGTTGCTCTCTCTTTGAATCCAGATCCAATCGCTTGTTGTTCTCATTCTAGATTCGTTGCGGCTGTCGGATCGCTGGTTTTGGGTGGTTGTGCGACCATTGATTCATGCTTAGAAGAGTTGAAGAGCGCGGGCCGCGGGTGGTTGCGGCCCAGCCGTATGGGCCGGCGGCGGCGGTGACACGGCGGGCCGCGGACCGTTTGCGGGCTGGGCATCTTTGGGTCTATCGGTCTGATGTCGAGTCGCTGGTTCCAGCTCTCGGGGCCGCGGAGATTGATGGTGGGGTACTGGTTACAGTCATGGATAGCCGCGGGATCCCGCTGGGGACGGGGCTCTATAGTGCGGCGTCGCAGATTGCCGTGAGGATGGTGTCGGCTGAGGTCGCGTTGGCGCGCAGTGTATATCTCGAGGAGATTCGGGAGCGGGTCGTTACGGCGCTGGCGCTGCGGGACGAGGTCGCGCCGGAGTCGATGGAGAACGATGCTTGCCGATTGGTGTTCTCGGAGGCGGACGGTTTGCCGGGAATCGTCGCGGACAGGTATAACGACCTGGTCATTCTGCAGTTGCTGACGCAAGGGACGGCGCAGGATGACGTTCGTGCCGTGCTGACTGAGGTGGTTCGCGAACGCTTCAATTCGGCGACCATCATTGAGCGGCCCGATCCGAAGATACGGGAGTTGGAGCAGTTGGCTGCGCCTTCGCCCGGGCCGCTTTATTCGATTGGCGATCCGCCCCAACTTACCAGTATCTTCACCATCAACGGACTGAGGTTTCACTATGACGCCGCTTCGGGGCAGAAGACCGGGGCGTTTCTCGATCAGCGGATGAACTACGAGGCGGCGGCGCGGTACGGGCGTGGTTCGGCGTTGGACGTTTGCACCTACCAGGGCGGTTTTGCGATCCATCTGGCGCAGCGGTGTGAGTACGTGACCGGCGTCGATGCGAGTCGAGGGGCGCTGGAGGTGGCTGACCGTAATCGGGAGTTGAACCCTGAGCTTCAGGCCAAGGTGGACTGGATTGAGGCCGATGCGTTTGAGTTGTTGCGTGAGTATGAGGCGAGTGGCGAGCGGTACGACACGATCGTGCTCGACCCGCCGGCGTTTGCCAAATCGAAGCGCGCGGCCGAGGGTGCGATGCGCGGGTACAAGGAGCTGAACCTTCGAGCGATGAAGATGCTGCGGCCGGGCGGGACACTGGTGACCTGCTCGTGCTCGCACCATGTTCCGCTTGCGGAGTTCACCGAGGTGGTCGCGGCGGCCGCCTCCGATTCTGGGCGGCGGGTGCAGGTGGTTGAGATGCGAGGAGCTGCGGCGGACCATCCTGCGGTGCTGACGTTGCCGGAGACGAGCTATCTGAAGTGCCTGATCTGCCGGGTGGGGTAACCTCTCCCCCCCTGCCCGCGGCAAATTTACTTTGATTCAACGACTGCGGCCGGTTGTGACCTGCAAAATATTCATAACAAAGGGGTTATAGCTAAAATCTTCTTTCTGCTTAGATTTGCCTTGACCTTGTGATAGTAGAATGCTACATAGGGTGCAAGGAGAACAGCCACATGACAAAGGTTCGGTCAGGAGCAGGGCCTCTTTTTTTAGCTGCCGCATACATGGCAACTGCTCCGTTCTGCACGCTAGCTCAGACTCCCGCCACAAATGACAAGCCTATTGCCTTCGAGGTCGTCTCCATCCGGCCAGACCCATCGTCCACCTTTGTCCACGACCAGATCGCGGTCACGCCGGACGGCTGGCGCATGGCGCATGGATCACTTATGGCGGCGCTGCTCACCGCCTATGTCCCGACGACCAGCGACGCCATGATGTACTCCCTCAGTACGCTCGTCGGAATTCCCGACTGGATGCAAACCGAGATGTACAACATCGACGCCAAGGTGCCTGAGTCGGATCTAGCGGCGTGGCAGAATCCGGCGACTCAACCGGCGATGCTCCGCACCATGATGCAGGCGATGCTGGCTGACCGCTGCAAGCTCGCCGTGCATCGCGGCTCCAGAGAAGTCGCCGTCTATTTGCTTGTGATCGGCAAAAGGGGGCCCAGGCTGAAAGCATCCGTACCCGGAGACCCGCATCCGGGCGCCGAACCCCTTCCCGGTGGCGGCGAGTTTCTAGACAACGACGGCACCGGAACGGCGTCCTTCTATGCAGCGCCCCTCAGCGCGCTGGCCGTCGTGCTCTCGAATTTCGCCGGCCGTCCGGTAGAGGACAAGACCGGCCTCACCGGCCGATATGATATGAGTTTTCGCAGGCCGCGCCCGGGCGCGCTCTCGATGGAGCCCGACTCAACGTCCAACCCATTCCCATCCATCTTCGCAGTCGCGGAGGGCTTTGGCTTGAAATTGGAACCGGCCAAAAGCTCCGTCGAGACACTCGTTATCGACCATATCGAGCGGCCTTCGGACAATTAGTCACAGCGTACTTCCTCCAAAACGGGGCGGTCTCAACCGGTCGACTTTACGGGCACTGTCCGACAAGCCGGTTTCACGTCTAAGTGGACTGGATTTGTAAACACTAGCCGACTTATTATTACCAAAGTCCTGGTTTGCCTCTAACGGCTTACAGAATAAATTTCAAGGTCACAGGATATTGATCGCGCTATTGTTGAGGCCAGTCGTACCAGTGCAGGCTCTCTCCAATAAACTGAACCAGCCCTGGAGCACACGTCAATGCGCATCGCAAGTATAGGTCATGCGGTCTTCTCGGCCACCATGATCGGTCTCGGAATTGTGGGCCTTCTGTACCGCGATTTCGTCCCGCTGTGGAATCCTGTTCCTGCCAGCGTCCCCGCACGCGAACTATTCGTTTACCTCGGCGCCCTCATCTCCCTAACGTCTGGCATTGGTCTGCTCGTTCCGCGCATGGCAACCATCGCCGCGCGCTTGCTACTGGCCACTCTTTTATTTTGGTTGCTGCTTTTCCGGTTGCCAAACTTTTTTCATGCATCCCCTTTCGAAGCCTGCTGGTCCGTGTTTCCGCTCGCGGTCATGTTGGCCGCCGCCTGGGTGCTTTATGTCTGGTTCGCCGCTGACTGGGACCGTAAGCATCTTAGCTTTATCAGCAGCAACAACGGCCTGCGCATCGCGCGCGGACTCTACGGCCTCTCGTTGATCTTTTTCGGCGTGGCCCATTTCATCGACGTGAAAGACACGCTTTCGCTAGTCCCTAACTGGCTACCGGCCCACCTGTTCTGGGCATATTTCACGGGCTGTGCCTTCGTCGCGGCGGGCATCGCGGTGCTCATCGGCCTCTATGCACGAATGGCAGCCGCCCTCTCCGCCTTGCAAATCGCATTGTTCTTGCTTCTGGTATGGGTACCCATCGTGGCAGTAGGCTCCAAAGTTCCCTTCCAGTGGAGCGAGACCATACTTAACGCGGCGCTCTTGGCCGGCGCCTGGATAATCGCCGATTCTTACCGAGATACGCCTTGGCTCGCCGCCAACAACCGATAACACCGGTGCTGACGCAGCACTCGGCTGCACATGCTGAGTAGGTTGATCGACTTGAATGGCTCTATGAGTGCTCGGCCTGTTGGCAACAACTGATCGATGTACGTTTGAGTTCGTGCTGTCTAGAACAGATGGATATGGTATAGACTTCAGCGGTCGCGATCATTTCGGAATGTAGAGGCTCAATGTGACGATACTCTCTGCGAGAGCAGCGTTTGTTCTGCTGCTTGCCTCCCTGGGGCCAGCCGTTGCCTGTAGCCAGCAGAAGCTGTCGGCGCAGATGTCAAGCGCCATTGATGCCATTGCGGAACAATCGCTGCGCCGGGGTCCGATTCCGGGGATGTCGATCGCGGTTGCCCGGGGATCGGATGTCCTGTTAGCAAAGGATATGGATTTGCAAACCTGGAAAACGACGTCACTGCATCCGCCGATACTGTCTATCACTTCGATTCGGTCGGCAAGAATCTGACGACCGTTGCGGTTCTGCAACTTGCCGAACAAGGCAAGCTCAGTCTTGACGATGACCTCGCCAAGTATGTCCCCGAATTCCCTACTCAGGGTCATCGGGTGCTTATTCGAAACCTGGTCAGTCAGACCTCCGGGATTGAGAACTTCAGCAGTATCGGCCCCAGGTTCGACGCGATCGAGCGATTGGATTTTTCACATCAAACGATTCTAGGCTTGGTTCAAGATACGCCTCTTCATTTCGCTCCCGGAGAAGGGTGGCGCTAGAGCAATACAGGTTTCTATCTGCTTGGAATGGTTATCGAGCGTGTCCCTGGAAAGAGCTACGGCGACTACATGGGTAGTCATTTGTTCAGTCCTTTAGACATGAAATCCACGCGATACTGCGATTCGAACGCCCTCATCAAGCACCGGGCACCAGGGTATACGGCCGGACATGGTGGATTTGCGAATGCAGACTTTATCAGTTGGGTCAATGTTTTTTCCGCAGGGACGATATGCTCAAGCGTGCTTGATCTGATGAAGTATCAGCACGCGTTGAACAACGGCCAGGTAGTGAATGAAGCATCCCTAAACACGATGAGAACACCCACGAGACTTACTGACGGAACCGTGATCGTCATGAGGGCATTGAATCGAGGAACACATAGAGCGCGGCGATCTTATCGTCGCGCACGATGATCACGTCTAGGCCGGTGTAATCGGGCCCCACCCCGCGCGGACCGGACCCCCACGCCAGACGGCCGGCGTTATGGAGCGCCTGCGGCTCGCCGTGAGGCGTGTACACGAAGTGAGGGTGAGTGGCACGCAGGTCTCCTGCGAACTTGTCCAATGCGTCGTGCCCGACGAACACGCCGGGAGGCACATAGAGGACACAATCATTGGTGTACAACTCCTCGATTGCCGCACGACGGCGGGCGGCGTCGCCTTCACCGAAGACCTCCTGGAGGTTGCGGTTTAGCAATTCATGAATTTTGTCCGACATAGCGCATCTCCTTACGCGGCCAACTGCCGCTTACTGAATTTAGATACGAAGTTAACTCGCCCATCGATTTGCGCTCTTCAGACCATCAACATCGATGTAATTTCTATCGATATCGACATATATGATGTCGACTATACTGGAGAGGGATTCATTTTTATGGCAAGCGGAAAGACGCCTGAAGCGATCCACACCTGGCTCATCATGATGAAGGCCTTTCAGGCGATCCATCGCTTTGCTTTCCCTCCAATTCTCAAGGAGGGCCTGGGGGACTCGGATTTCCGGGTCCTTGACGTTCTACTACACAAAGGGCCGATGCCCGTTAACGCCATTGGCCCGAAGGTAGACCTCAACCCCGGATCTGTCAGCGTAGCGGTCGATCGACTGTACAAGAAGGGGTTAGTTAGTCGTGTGGAGAGCGAGAACGATCGCCGCGTTCGCACTGTTTCGCTTACGGAGAAGGGACGCCGAGTGTTCGTTCCGATCTTCCGCCAACACGCCGCTCTCATCAAACGTGCCTTTCAGGCTGTCTCAGCCGAGGAGCAGCGCCAGATGGAAGAAGTGCTCAGGAGAATCGGAAGACGTGCCGAAGAATTGGGCAAACAGGGTGGCCACCGTTAGGACCGTGTCTTTGACAAATTCAAGTGCTGTTCCAGAGGCCACGCGATTCCAGATTGGCGCTAAATCTCTGATCATTGGGTCCCCGCGTACCTTCGCGGCTATACTTTTGAGTAACTTTGATCGGAGCGTGCTGGAATGTCGATGAAGCGGGTTTGGACTTGTGTGTTTGTTTGTGGGGTGATGGCTTCGGCATTGTCTGCGCAGACGCAAGACAAGAAGGACAGCGACAAGAAGAAGGACGAGAAGGTGGTGGTAAAGGGTACGGCGGTAGCTCCGGAGGCGGAACTGCCCGGGGACTCGACGACTGAGGGTTCGGTGACGGTGGGTGGGCAGGCGATTGCGTACAGGGCCGTCGCTGGGTCGTTGACGGTGGGATCTACCGATTCGCAGGACGCGATGCTGGGGCTCGATGGAAAGATGCTGCCGGGGACCGGGGTGAAGCCGCCCGATCCGGAGAAGCCAGAGGAGGCCCCGGCGACGGCGCGGATGTTCTATGTTGCTTACTTCAAGAAGGACGCGGGGACGGTGCGGCCGGTGACGTTTCTTTATAACGGCGGGCCGGGCAGTGCGACGATGTGGCTGCATATGGGTTCTTTCGGGCCGCGACGCGTGGTGACGACGGACGGGCAGCATGATGAGGGTGCGCCGTACAAGATCGTCAATAACGAATACAGCCTGCTGGATGTGAGCGACCTGGTGTTCATCGACGCGCCGGGGACCGGGTTCAGCCGGATCATGGGCGCGGAGAAGGAGAAGGCGTTCTGGGGCGTGGACCAGGACGCGCATGCGTTCGATCGGTTCATCCGGAGATTTCTGACGAAGTTCGACCGGTGGAACTCGCCGAAGTATCTGTTTGGCGAGAGCTATGGGACGCCGCGGAGTGCGGTGCTCTCGGCGGACCTGCAGAACGTGGACCTGAATGGGATCATTCTGCTGTCGCAGATCTTGAGCTTTGATAACAGCATCGATGGACCGAAGTGGAACCCGGGTGTCGACCAGGCCTACGCGCTGGGTCTGCCGACGTTTGCGGCTACGGCGTTCTATCATCACAAGCTGCCGACGCAGCCGGCGGCGCTGGAGCCATTTCTGGCCGAGGTGGAACAGTATGCGCTGGGGGACTATATGTTGGCGCTGCTGCAGGGTTCGGACCTGCCTGAGGCGAAGAAGCAGGCGGTGGCAGAGAAACTGCACGGATATACGGGGTTGCCAGTGGCTTATTTGTTGCGGGCGAACCTGCGGGTGACCGGTGGGGCGTTCAGTAAACAACTGCAGCTTGATGAGGAGATGACTACGGGGCGACTCGACGCTCGGTACAAGGGGCCGGACTTGGACCCTCTGAGTGCGGACGCAGAGTATGACCCGCAGAGCAATGCGATCTCGTCGGCGTACACTGCGGCGCTAAACCAGTACATGCGGACGGAACTGAAGTATGGGACGGACCTGACCTATAAGCCAGGGGCCTATGGGGACGCGGACTTTACGTGGGACCTGCAGCATCAGCCGCCGGGAGGGCCGCCGGCGAACCAGCAGGAGGGCGGGACGAACGTAATGACGGACTTGGCGTTCACGATGAAGTCGAACCCGAAGATGAAGGTGATGCTGGCTGGTGGGTACTACGACCTGGCGACACCTTATTTTGAGGGGAAGTTCGAGATGCACCATCTGCCGATTCCGCAGAAGCTGCAGGCGAACATCAGCTACCACTACTACCAGAGCGGTCACATGGTTTACGTCAATGAGGACGTGCTGAAGCAGTTCCACGCGGACGTGGCGGCGTTTATCAAGGGGACTGAAAACGGCAAATAAGGCGTGAATTGACAGCCAAAGGTGTCCCCTTCGTCGATGGGCCGCAAGCAGGGCCGACTCTATGGCGGTGACGATCTATCCCTGGAGCGTGGTGGGTCTTCTTGCGGTGTCTGGGCTTTCGCAGCTGGTCGCGCCAGGGGCTTACCGAACACTCGTGGGGACGAGCGGTATCAAAAGCTACAACAGTTTCAAAAGAAAGGTGTTGTCGGCGTTCAGGAAAATGGTAGGGTATCCCGCAAGTCAGGGGGAACGCCATGCTCGTGAATGTCGATATTGTCACCGCATTCGATCAGTCCACCGGCCATCGTAGTCGATACGTGCTTTCGGGCGCAGACGAACCAGCAACAAAGCAGAGCATCACGCTGCAGGACGGCACTAGTATGGCGTCGGCTATCCGGCTGCGCCTCATCGAAGGTGGAAGAATGGAAGACTTTCATGCCGCGATTAGGCGGAGCATCGAAGAGCCTGGAGTGCCGCAACGTTTAGGCTCAATTGAGTTCGATGAGGACGACCGCAGATGCATGACTCGTTCTCAGGAGCTCCGAAGGCCCCCGACTCTGCGGGTCAGTCTACTTCCGGGGAACCTTGTGTAGCGCGCTCCACCGGCACCGTTATGACAATGAGATCGCCGGACATAGGCCTCACGCGCAGCTTAGGGGCGCTGGCCGTGAGTGGTGGATGAGATCGGCGTAATGGATGGGGTGGCGATGCCGACGAACTCGGTGATGGAGTTGTAGGTGAAGTTGGTGAGCCAGACGTTACCGGCGGCGTCGATAGCTAGGCCGCGAGGGTTGCTGAGGCCGGGGGCCTGATAGCCAGTGTTGGGGGAGATCGCGGCGCCTGTGTTGGTGAAGGCGGAGAGCGAGTTGCCGTCGCGATTGGCGATCCAGACGCGGTTGCTGCCGTCGATGGCGATCTGCGCCGGGCCTTTGAGACCGCCGCCGGTGTAGCCGTTGGCGGGAGAGACGAGGACTCCGTTCTTGTCGGACACTCCGATGGCGTTGTTCGTGGCGCTGGCGTACCAGACATTGTCAGAGGAATCGATTGCGACGGAGGTGAGATCGGTGCCTGAGGCCGCGGTGGTGAATTCAGCGGTCGAGGAGACGGTTGCGGGGAGGGCCATGCGAGAGAGGCTGTGGAGTTGGCCGATGGTCCAGCCGACGCCTGTGCTGTTGATGGCAATGCCGGAGTCGTAAGCACTGGTGGGGAACTTTTTGAGGACGGAGCCGTCGGGCCGAAGAACGGTGGTTTGGCTGGAGCCGGAGATCCAGAGGTCCTGAGTGGCGTCGAAGGCGGAGAAGAAGCATTGCGTGTCGCAGGCGTACGGAGAGCTAAGGAGGGAGACGCCGGTGGTGGAGAATTTAGAGACTGTTGAGGCGTTGAGGGGGCCGAAGTTGACGACCCAGGGATTGTCGAGCGCGTCGATGGCGACGGAGTAAGGGAGGTTGAGGCCGCCGCCGGTGAAGCCCGTGCTACCCGACAGGATTTTGCCGGATGGATCGAACTCAGTGAGTGTGTTGCTGACGTAGCCGGGGACCCAGAGGTTGCCGAAGGAGTCGATTGCCGGGAAGTAGGGGCCGACCATGTTGTCGGCGTAGTAGGTAATGGCGATGGTCCAGTCGTTGGGCGCGGCCGTCAGAGTTGGCTGGAAGGGAGCGTCGGTCAAACTGGCGGCGAAGAGATTGGCTACGTTGGCAGCCGGGTTGTGGGCGATGTTGCTTGCGGCGGACACGGTGTCGGTTGGAGGGGTGCCGTCAGGGGCTGGCGCGTTAGAGAAGAGTTGAGTGCAGCCGGTTGAGCCGTCGGAGTTGACGCAGCTGACGAGCAGGTTGGCGAGGGAGTTGATCTCGGCCTGGGGGACGTCGGCATTGCCGCTGAGGTTCTGAATGCGGGCGATGCCGGTGGCGGGGTCGACGAGATTGTTCACGGTGATGAAGGCGTTGGCGATTCCCTGTTGTGCGGCAGGAGTTTGAGAGTAACCGACGTGGGTCGAGTCGGTCATGAAGCCGGAGAGTGCGTAGACGGCGGCGACGGTGGTGACCTCGTTCATGTTGACGTAGGGAACGGTGCTGGCGAAGTTGGTCTGGCCTTCGGGGCAGGCGCCAAAGGCGGTCATGAGGCCAAGGGCAGCATTGTCCTCGCCTGGGGGGAGGCCGGGATTGCCACCGAGGGCGAGGAGGTAGACCTGCTGGCCGGTCGTGCAGCTGTAGTCGCCGGAGATGCTGAAGCTCCCATTTTGATCGGTGAGGACGTAGTAGCCGGTGGCATCAGAGGCCACGCCGGGCTGGGTGGAGTTCAGCATGGAGATGCTGGGAGAGCCGTAGCCGGCGGGGTTGGCGGCAAAGAGGTAGATGTGGGCGCCAACGACGGGTTGCTGTCCGCCGTGGACGTTGCCGACGATTGCCGAGCCGGGGTATGTGGAAGGAGCGGTGGTAGTGGGGGTAGTGGTGGTTCCTGATCCGGAGGAGGTCAGTTGTTCCTGGAACGAGCTGCAGCCGCTCAGCAAGGTGGCGGCGAAGAGAGAGAACGCAAGGCAGAGATTGTGTGTTGACCGGGTCAAAGGGTGGTTCCCCCAGGGCTGCAAGTGAGGCAAGAGTATCAGTTAGTGTTGGGTTGGAGAGTACGACTTTCGAGTCAGAATTGATGGCGCAAGTGGGTGATGCGAGTGTCGTTTTGGGACGATGAGAGGCGTGGGGAATAGTTGGCTTACGGGAAGAGTGAGAGCGGACTCTTTGCCCTTCAGAGCGAGTCTGTTTGCGGTGGTGAGATAGGCATTGCAGAGCCACGAATAGAGCCGATGGCCACCGCGAGGAGAAAGGGTTCGGCGAACCACAGGGAACGATTGCCGAAACGCGGGGCGGCCCAGGCACCGAGGATGGCACCTGCGAGGAAGCAGAGGCAGACGAGTCCGAGCTTGAGACCCTGAGCGCGGCCCTTTTCGCGTATTTCGGGGCTGGCGGCGGGGGTGAGAGCGTCGTAGAGGCCCTCTGCCACGTCGCGCAGGTTTCCGGTGATGAAGGTGGAGTTGTAGGGAAAGCGACCGACGCGGCGGAAGCTGGCGACCTGGATCGCGGCCACGTATGCGATGACGCCGTTGAACTCCATGTTTGGGAAGCTGCCGGGCATCCATCCGAGGGTAAAGATGGTGGCAATCTCCAATGCCAGGCCGAAGAGGACTGCGCGGCTGCCGAGACCGGTACGAAGGTGTTTGGAGGTCAGGACGCCGGCAAAAAATCCGGCGAGGGGGACCAGATGGGG
>DATHQG010000256.1:0-4948 GCA_035483075.1 Edaphobacter sp.
AGTAAAGGAGATCTCACGAAACAAAGCAGTCGCACCAAAAGCCTTGGTCAACCCCTGCGCATTTAAGATTGGTGGCATCTCTCCAGTCTACCGTGGTATTCGCTTTGGCTCTTCGCTTTCCTGCAACCAGCTTCCCGCGAGACCGCATTTACAAAACACCTTCAGCGCTAATCCAGGTCGAAGTCCCTCAGCGGCCGGTCCGTCAGCGGAGTCTCCTTCGCCTTCTTCACCGCCTCGGCAAACTTCTTCGCCATCACATCGTCCTTGTTCTTCTGCGCGTCCACGCTCTGCGCAAAAATCGAGTCCCGCCGCGCGTCCGCCTCACGCAGCGCCTTCGCCGCCTCGCCAAAGTCCTCAAACATCTTCTTCTTCGGAGCAGACTTATGCGAAATGATCGCCCGCGTCACCGGATCCACCTTCAACATCGCCCCACAATCCGGACACATCACCTCAAACGGCTGATCGCTCAATCCCATAACTCACCTCATCAGCCATTCTAAAACCACGGCCCTACACCCTAGTCCCTGTTTATAGCCGCACCACCACATGCCCCGGACACTGGTTACCCGCCACCCCCACCAGCCGTTCTACCAAACCGTCCCCATACTTCGCCATAAACCAAACCCCGGCCACAACGCGCTCCTGCGGATGTCCACCCGGAAACACATTCAGCGTAATGGCCTCAGCATGCTTCCGCAGACTGGCCTCCTTCTGCAGTTCAAACGTCGCTGCCATCCTCCGCAACCGGTTCATCTGATACCGCATCTTCGAACCCGACACCTCCGCCGACTTACCCAGCGAGACATCCATTCCACGAAGATATTCAGTCAACGCGTCAAGCTCCTTATCCAGAGCGTTCCCCACCCCAGCCAGCCTCCGCTTGCTCTCAATCGGCATTGCCCGCGCACCCAGCCGCTGCGCCAACTCCTCCGCCGTCGTCATCGCATCCGGCAACTGCACCTCGTCCTTGTCCATCACGGCGGCAATCGCTGGCTCCAGCAGCGTCGCGCTCAACCTGGGCAGGACGGGTGTGGTCCCTCCCAAAATTGCCTCATACAAGACCGCACTCTGCGCAAAGTAAGCGATCTCCGCAGGCCCACCCACATAGGCCGCAGTCGGCAGCAAGGTGTCCTGAAACACCGGCCGCAGCAGCGCATTCGGACTCAGCCGCTCCGGCGCAGTCTCCAAAATCGCAATCAGGTCCGCAGTCGAATAAGCTTTTCCCCCGGCCTTCCACTGCCCATCCGCACTCCGCCGCAGCGCCACCCGCTCCCCTGTCATCTCCTCCAGGAGAAACAGCAGCGAGGCCCCCTCCGCCACCAGCACCTGCGCATGATACCCGGCCTTCACTAACTCCTCATCACGAGCAATCAACGCCGCCTGCAACTCAGTCGCATGCTCAATCGCATACCGCAAAGTCCCGGCGCCGAGCGCATGAAAACCCCGCGAAGCCGCGTCCATCACAATCAAACCCTGATCAGCAAATATCCGCGCGATCAACCGCCCAAATGCAAGCGCCAGAGTAGGTCGCGGACCGTCTATCGGCAAATAACAATCCCGCAGCCACTCACTCACCGGAGCAAACTCCAACAATTCACTCGCCCGCTCGAGCACGGCCTCGAACCCCGGCCCCGGCACAACTCCACCGACCGGCACAGCATGCGCGACCTTCAGCCCAACCTTCAGCGTCTCCACTGAAGTCTTCGTCAGCAGCGAAACCTGGTCCACCTCCGCAAGATCATGGTCCTCAGTCGCCATCCAAAACACCGGCACATGCTCGACCCCAGTCGCCGCCGTAGCCTCTTTTGCCCTGGCAACTGCCGTAGCCGCCTTCAGGATCGTCAGCAGCGGCCCACCAAACAGCACCACCTGCTGCCCCGTCACCACCGCTCGGGCCCCCGCCCGCAGCTTGGCTATATTCGCCTTGGCGGCGTCCCCTGCACCAAACTCAACCGCCTGCTGCTCCAGCAAATCAGCCAGCGCCCCGGTATGTTTCACAGGAACGGCCCTGCCGACCCACTTCCCCGCAAAGGGCTCCGCCCCGTACCATCGCCGCACCGCCGCATCGCCGGCACTTTCGCCCATCGCGAGATAGTCGAGATAGATCTTCGACACATTCGGCAACACCGTGATTGGGTAACACTCTGAACTCATCGAAGACCTGTCTCAATCTCATCGCCGCAGCACCGTGCGGCCAGGAAGCACAAAATTTTCCGCGCAGCCTTTGGATGCCCGCCATCTAAGTCTAGATGCAGGATGATACTTTAGCCTTATGGCCGCCAAAATAAAGACATCCAGCGCCCCGACATCCGCCGGCAGGAAAAAGCCGTCCAAACCCCGCCTCATCTCCTCCAAACTTGCTTACAAAGGCAAGGTCTTCTCCGTCGTCACCGATAAGGTCGAAGAGCCCAACGGCTTTATCAACACCCGCGACGTCATTCGCCACAACGGATCTGTCGTCGTCCTCGCCGTCGACGAGTCGAAGGACCCCAGCGATCCCGAGATAGTCTTCGAGCGCCAGTACCGTCACGCCGTCGGCCTCACCCTTATCGAACTGCCTGCCGGCCGAGTCGAACCACACGAAGCCCCTCTTGCTGCCGCTAAACGAGAGTTAATCGAAGAAACCGGCTATCGTGCCAAACGCTGGAGTCTCCTCACCAAATACTTCGCCAGCCCCGGCTTTCTCGGTGAATGGATGCAGATCTACCTCGCTCGCGACATCCGCCAAGGCGCCTCCAGGCCGGAACCCGATGAGCAGATTGAAGTCTTTCGCCTCACCCTCTCCGAGGCCCTTGCCCTCGTCGCCGCCAACAAAGTCCACGACGGCAAAACCCTGATCGGCCTCATGCTCTACGACGCGGCCCGCCGTTCAGGCCGCCTTTAGTCATTTTATTAACCGAAATGACACACTCCGAGACAGCAAATTGTTCCCGGACAATGTCGGTCACGCCATCAAGCACGCAAGTAACCAAAAATCAGGGCCATCTCAAAAAAAGACCTCCGGAGACATCTCCAGAAAACTCCCTCCGCTCCTTTTGCGTCACAGTCTATTGAGCGTCGCTACCGTTGAAGGACTTTCACTTCCCGGCATGCGATCGCGCAGACGCGAAAAACAAGGGAGTCGCTCCATTGGCACAATACAAGGGCACAGTTAAGTGGTTCAACAACGCGAAGGGCTACGGCTTCCTCGGCCGCGAGGGCGGGGCGGACGTCTTCGTCCACTACAGCTCCATCCAGCGCGAGGGGTACAAGAGCCTGAAAGAAGGCGATGAGGTGGAGTTCGATATCATCCAGGGAACAAAGGGTCCCCAGGCCGACCAGGTCTCCCGCCTCAAAGAAGTCAGTCAGGCGACAAATCAAATGAGTCAGTAACACTCTCCCGAAGGCGCGGCCCATCCGCGCCCTCTCGACCTGCACCACTCGCTGCCTTGAGTCCCACTCCCACCTGTTGCATACTGGCACAGTGACCGCACCCGCCTGCGGACTCTGAACGCGCCCCCATGGACAATATCTCGATCGCCCGCTTCCTCGACGAAACCGCCGCTCTCCTCGAAATCGACGCCGCCGACCCCTTCCGAATCCGCTCCTACCGCCGTGCCGCCGAGGCCGTCGAGCAGCAGACCACCCAACTCGCCACCCTCGTAGACGACCCCAAACAGTTCCTCGCCATCTCCGGCATCGGCAAAGGCATGGCCGCCAACATCCAGTCACTCCTCTCTACAGGCACCCTCCCCCTCCGCGAAGAACTCCTGCAAAAATACAAACCCACAATGCTCGAGCTCCTGCGTCTACCCGGCATGGGCCCCAAGACCGTCGCCCTCGTCTGGTCCGCCTGCCAGGTCTGCGACATCGACGGTCTCGAAGCCGCCGCCAAGGCAGGCCAGCTCACCAAGCTCCCCCGCATGGGCGAAAAATTTGTCGTCAAGCTCCTCAAGGGCATAGAGGACTACCGCAAAAACTCGAGCCGCTTCCGCATCGACAAGGCCCAGTCCCACGCTGACACCATCAGCGACCTCATCCGCGCCTTCCCCGGCATCGACGAGATCACCCCCGCCGGCTCCCTCCGCCGCGGCCGCGAGACCGTCGGCGACCTCGACCTCCTCGTCACCGGTCCGGCCTGTGAGCCCGACGTCGTCAGCGCAGCCATAGAACACGTCGCCGCCCTCCCGCTCATAGACAAACTCCTCGCCAAAGGCCAAAACAAAGTCAGCTTCACACTCCGCAACAACCTCCAGGTCGACGTCCGCCTCCTCCCGCGCGCCAGCTACGGAGCGGCCCTGCAATACTTCACTGGCAGCAAGATGCATAACGTCGCACTCCGCCAGCGCGCCATCAAGCGCGGCCTCACCCTGAACGAGTACGCTCTCCTCCGCATCGAAGACAACACCATCGTCGCCGCCGCGTCCGAGGCCGACATCTACAACGCCCTCGACCTCGACTACGTCCCACCCGAGCTCCGCGAAAACTCCGGCGAGCTCGAAGCCGCCGCAAACCACACTCTCCCCCACCTCATCACCCTCGCCGACATCCGCGGCGACCTCCACATGCACACCGACGCCACCGACGGCCGCGACACCATCCGCCAGATGGCCGAAGCCGCCCTCGCCCGCGGCCTGAAATACATCGCCATCACCGACCACAGCAAAAATCTGGCCATGACCAACGGCCTCGACGACAAACGCGCCCTCGCCCACATCAAAGCCATTCGCAAGGTCGACGCCGAGATGAAAGGCAGTATCCGCGTCCTCCCCGGCATCGAAGTCGACATCCTCGCCGACGGCGCCCTCGACCTCGACGACGAGACCCTCGCCCAGATGGACATCGTCGTCGCCAGCGTCCACTCCCATTTCAACCAGCCCGCAGAAGAGATGACCGAGCGCGTCCTCCGCGCCATCGAAAATCCCCACGTCCGCATCCTCGGCCACCCCACCGGCCGCAAGGTCCTCGG
>DATHQG010000257.1:0-3872 GCA_035483075.1 Edaphobacter sp.
AGGCTCGGGTACTGGCTGTCCCACCGGCGATTGATGTCCGTGTCTGCCGTATGGGTGTTGTTGTAGATTGTGTTGAACGATACTCCGGGCAACGTCGTTCCGTGACCGCCGAGAAAACGCACATCGTCCATCAGCGAGTCCCTCCCAGCCATCCATTTCACGCCCACCGCCCTGCTGTTGATGCCGTTCGTGTACAGGCCGAGCCCGGCCACGATGTTCGTCCCGCCCTTCGGCGCCTCTAGCATCGCCTTCGGAGATCCTGGACCCTGGAACGCCGGCGTAGAATCCGGCAGATCGAACTGCGTCGTCGTCGGGTTCAGCCCAATCAGCACAGTATCCGGCTTCAATGTAATCGTATCGGTCACAACATAGCGTCCTGATGGAATGTAGATTGTCTTGTGGTTGGCAATCGCCTTCTGAATCGCAGCAGTATCGTCAGTCGTGCCGTCGCCCTTTGCTCCCAGCGTCTGCAGATTGACCCAGGTATCCTGTCCGGGAACGGTGGGGATATCCGACGTCAATGGTGCCGGCATCGTGCTCAATGCGCTTGAATCGTAGCTCGTCTTGATCTCAGGAACGGCGGCGGCCGAAGCAAACGTAAGTCCATGGGTAAACGCCTTGACACGATATATTTCGCCGTTGCCATCGACCTTCTTCGCGCTTTCGCGGAAGCTCGCGAATAACGGCACATGACGACAAACGATATTTTCGAGAT
This sequence comes from Edaphobacter sp., assembly GCA_035483075.1. Lineage (GTDB taxonomy): Bacteria > Acidobacteriota > Terriglobia > Terriglobales > Acidobacteriaceae > Edaphobacter. The sequence continues at coordinate 716 of DATHQG010000257.1, forward strand.
TGATCTCGGTTCGTGCATTTTTTTCATTGCTGATGACTAGTGCGGGGCCGCTGATGTCCTCGAAGCGTGAGTCCTTTACCCATAGCTCCTCCGCATAGCCCGGATCGATCGAGATTGCCGTCGGAGTCTTGCTGATTTGTGCACGAATTAGTGTGAGGCCGGCCTCGTGCTCCTTGATCGCGGCCCGACTTTGCCCCTCGAACGTCGCATCCAGCAGCGTAAACTGCCAGCCCGGCGAGGGTTTTCGCGTGATAATTCCGTATTGCCCGCCATAGAAGTGCAGGTCTTCGGCTTCATTACCTACATCGTGCAGCGCGGCAAGCCCGGTACCTATATGAAAGTCCATGTGGGTCAGGTAGCAGTGTTGTGCGACGTGAAATCGAATCCCTACAGCGGCCGGATTCCCGTCCTCGATATCGAAGTCAATGTTGCTCATCGCCGAGTAGAACGTGCCCGGATTGGCATCTGGAATTTGGTCGTTCGGCGGAACGATTCCCACCACCGGCCGCGCGGGACGCCCAGGACGCCTTGGCATGGCTCCGGTGGTGGGGCGACTGCCGGTGAACATCACCATGTAGCCCATCCCCTCCTGGTAGCCGGGGGTGTTCTTGCCCAATACAAATACCGGCCGATGCGCGCCGTACCCGATCAGCCGAATGCCCGGCCACACGAACAGCGTCTTGCTCAGTCGGTAGCGTCCCTCGGGGATGAAGAGAATTCCCTGCCCAGTCGTTTCCTGGACCTTGTTGATTGCCTGCTGGATCACCTCCGAATCGTCGCCGACGCCATCGCCACGCACCGACGGATCGTTCCGTGTCAGATACACCGCTTTCGCGTCCTCAGGACGCAGTGTGTAGTACGACGACGAGGCTCCATGCAAGGGAACTGCCGTGCCTCCAAGGACAGCTCCTACCAACAACCAGACCGGCAGCGTACTCTTCATGCTTCGCCCTCGCAGCTTTACCCACCAGATGTATTTTCCTACCAAGCCCACAGTCAACGTTGCCGCAAAAGACTTACCCTTGTAGCGGACGCTGAAATCCTCGCTAGCGGCACCACTGTTTGCGACGATGGGGGCTCCCTAATAGTCGGTGAGTAATCACCGTCCTGCATGCCCATCGTACTAGAGCCCAAGATTGTCGTTCACAGCGGTAGACAGCTCCTGCTGTGAGCCGAGATATCGTTCTGTCTGTCCGAATTCTGACGGACCCCAAATAGAATAGGTGCGCGAACAGGGGACGGTCTACATCGGGAACGACTGTTTGAGGGGGACCGACTCGGACGAGTCGCCGACATAGATGACGAATTCGCCGGGATCCATGCGCCAGTTCTTTGCGTCCATGTCGTAGTAGCTGAAGGCGCGCTTGTTCAGGTGCAGGACGACGTGTTGTGTCTCGCCGGCTTTGAGGCGGACTTTGCTGAACTGCTTGAGCTCCATTAAAGGCCGCTTCAACTTCGCACTGGGGTCCCCAACGTAGACTTGGGCAACGTCCGCGCCGGCCCGAGAGCCTGTGTTCTGGACGGTGAAAGAGACCTCCACATCATTGTCGGAATTTTTCTTGACGTTCAGATGCGTGAACGCAAAGTTCGTATAGGACATCCCGAAGCCAAAGGGGAAGAGAGGTTTCTGGTTGTTCGAGGTGTAGAAGCGATAGCCCAGGAACAAGCCCTCGTCATAATGAACGATGCGGCCGTCGCCGGGTTCTTCCGCGTAGTGGGCACTGGCTGGATTCTGGTCGAGGGTGCGCTCCCAACTGAAAGGGAGATGGCCTTCAGGAGGGTGGTCGCCGAAGAGTATCTGCGCAAGCGCCGTCGATCCCTGCTGTCCGGGATACCAGTTGTGCAGTAGGGCGGGAACGTTCGCGATCCAAGGCGCAGTTTCCACGGCACCGCCGGCAGTGATGGAGACGATCGTCTTCGGGTTGATCGCCACGACCTGCTGGATAAGTTCGTTCTGCGGCCAGGGCATGGTATACGTGCGATCGAAGCCCTCGCTCTCGGTGGATGCGTCGAAGCCGACAGTGACGAGGACCGCATCGGCATCGTGCAGGATCTTCTTCGCATCGGGTGAGAGCATGTCTGCTGAAGCCACCAGACCGACGCCGAGACGAGGTGTTGTCCCGTTTGTCTGGTAGATCACTTCGACGGAGACAGGTTTGTTTTCGGTGAGAGCAACGGAGACGTTTCTGACTGCCATGCGATTGGAATCCCGCTGCTGGGAGAGGACCTCCTTGCCGTCGACGAGCACGCGATAGGTGTCCTGCTCGGGAGCCGATGCGATCAGGACATGTTCGCCCGGCGCCGTGGGAAGGTACTCGCCTTTGTAGTCGTAGGTCGTGAGACTGTCGCCGCGCGGGCCACCACCACCACCGAGGCCGTTCCAGGTATTGATTCGGCTTAGACCGCGATCTGTATTTTCCGTACGGGGCGGTTCTCCCTTGCCGTTCACACCTACGGTCAGATTGCGGAACGAGGTGCGGCCAAAGATAGTTGCGAGGGGTGGAAGGCCTGGAGCATACATCACCTTGAAGCGAGTGCCGGCTACCTGCATAAGACCGGCGACGAAGCTGTCGGCGTGGAAGGGAGTCGTCTGCGAGCTTCCACCGCCGCCGACCACAGCGACCGCAGCTTCAGGTCCAATGACAGCGAGGGTTTTCACGCGTTTGGGATCGAGCGGAAGCAGTCCGCCTTCGTTCTTCAGAAGGGTGATGCTCTCGAGCGATTCCTCAAGCGTGACCTTGTCGGCGTTGGGGTTGTTGAGAGGAATCGAAGAGATCGTCTGCTCGCGGTCGAGCCAACCGAACTGTATGGCTGTGCCAAGAATGCGGCGGCACTTTTCGTCCAGCACGGCCATGGTCAGTTTGCCGCTGGCGAGGCCTGCCTTCAGGGTCTCGGGTGTCATCAGCTTGGCGAAGGGCATCTCCAGATCCAGTCCTCCGTTTGCGGCTGCAAGCCCATCGTAAGTTGCCGTCCAGTCGGACATCAGGACGCCCTGGAAGCCCCAGTCGTGGCGCAGAATGTCGTTATTCAGGTGTGCGTTCTGCGTGGAGTGCTCGCCGTTGACCAGGTTGTAGCTGTCCATGACGGCGCCGACGTGGGCCTCGGTTACGGCTGCTTCGAAGGCCGGCAGGTAGAGTTCGCGCAAGGTGCGCTCGTC
>DATHQG010000258.1:0-11525 GCA_035483075.1 Edaphobacter sp.
GGACTTCGACGCCATACGCCAAACGCTCCGCGAGACGATGCTCCGCACCTTTGCCAACCACGACAGCAAGTCCGTCCAGCAGACGCTTTACGCTATGGCCGAAAGCGCGCTCGAGCAGGTGGCTGCAATCGACGAAATCGAAATCACGATGCCGAACAAGCACTGTCTGCTGGTCGACCTTTCGCGGTTCGGACAGGACAACCCGAACGAAATCTTCGTCCCCACCGATGAGCCGCACGGATATATCGAAGCCCGCGTGCGACGAAAGCCTTGAAGGGACTAAATACGTAACGATGTCAGGCACATACATAGACGGCGCACTTCGCATTATAGACCGCTGCCGTAAGATCGCGGCCTGCACTGAGATCCAGGGCGAGATCACCCGCCTCTTCCTCACTCCTCCCATGCACCAGGTCCATGCGCTGCTACGGGGTTGGATGGAGGCCGCCGGCATGATCGTGTATGTCGACGCTATCGGCAATATACGCGGGCTCTGGCCCGGTCCTACGCCAAAGTCGCCGCGCCTCGTCATCGGATCGCACCTCGACACCGTCCCCAACGCCGGGGCCTTCGACGGAATCCTCGGCGTCGTTCTCGGAGTCGCTGTAGTTGAAGAACTTCAGGGGAAACATCTTCCCTTTGCCATCGAAGTCATCGGATTTTCAGAGGAAGAGGGTGTGCGCTTCAACAAGCCCTTTCTCGGCAGTCTCGCCGTTGTGGGCAAGCTGGACGCGGAGACGCTCGCACGCACTGATCGAAGCGGCACAAGCGTCCGAGAGGCGATCCGAGCCTACGGCCTCGATCCCACGCAGCTTCCCGCAGCGGTGTTGTCCGACGATGCCTTCGCCTATCTTGAATTCCATATCGAACAAGGGCCCGTGCTTGAGAGCGAAGATGCATCACTTGCAATCGTTGAGGCCCTGGTCGGCCAGACTCGCATGCAATTTGTCTTTACCGGCCACGCCAACCATTCCGGAACTACGCCCATGCACCTGCGCCGCGACGCCATGGCTGCCGCAGCCGAATGGATCGTCGCAGTCGAAGATTATGCCGGCTCACGCGACGGCCTCGTCGCGACTGTCGGTAAAGTCGAAGTCTCGCCTGGCGCGGGAAACGTCATCGCCGGACGCGTGACCACTTCACTAGATGTACGTCACGCCAACGACACTGTTCGCCAAGCTGCTGTTATCGCAATAATCAAGCATGCAGAGGCAGCAGCAGCAAAACGCGGCGTACGAGTCGCGTCGGACACTCAGCTTGAGCAACCCGCCGTTCCACTGAATCCCGACTTAACTACCCTGCTGCACAGGGCCGCCACCCAAGCGGGTTTCCCGACACGTAGAATAACCAGCGGAGCCGGCCATGACGCGATGGTCCTTGCCCCCGTCGTTCCATCAACCATGCTATTTCTCCGCAGCCCGGGGGGCCTCAGCCATCATCCAGACGAGGCCGTGTTGACACAGGACGTAGAGGCGGCGCTCGCCACCGCGATGGAGTTCCTCGCGCAGTTGCGCGATGATAGGAAGGACCCCAAGGACGGCCATGCATAAGCTCGGACACACCCGCAGCACCAATCAGCGAGATCACCTCCTGCACACGCCGGACACCTTCATCCGCACCGTCCTGCCGGGCATGGAGCGCGCCACGGCCATCGTGCACATCTCGCCCGCAGCCGGCGCGGCCTTCACCCAGTACACGGCAGAGCTGGAACCCGGCGGCAGCCTCGGCCACACGTCCAACCAGCGCTTTCTCTACCTGCTTGAAGGCGCAGCCGATCTCGCAACGGACACGACCTTCCATACACTCACTGCGGGTAGCTTCGCTTATATTCCAGAGGACGTCACACACACCCTGACCGCGCAGCAGACGACGAGCCTCGTCGTCATCGAGAAGCCATACGAGGTGCTCGCCTCCGTCCCTCCACCGGAGGTCTTCGTGGGCCGAGAAGAGAAAATACCCTCCGTTCCGCTCAACGACGACCCTGACCTCCAGGTCCGCAGCCTCCTGCCCGGTTCTACGTCCTTCGACTTTGCGGTAAACACAATGACCTATCAACCCGGAGCAGCTCTGAGCATGGTTGAGGTGCACATCATGGAGCACGGCCTGCTGATGCTCGAAGGCGGCGGCATCTATCGGCTCGGCGACCAATGGTACCCCGTCACAGCGGGAGACTTTATCTGGATGGGCCCATTCTGCCCACAGTGGTTCGGTGCAATCGGCAAGCGCCCCGCAAAATATTTGATCTATAAAGACTGGAACAGGCATCCCTTGGTTTAGAGAGTCGTCCTCTGACATCGAACCAGTCGAAACCAGGAGTTGGCACGAATGCAAATTCAGATCAACCAGGCGCGGCTGCTCAGTGAGCTCCAGACCCTCGCCACGCTTACCGACGCCGAGCCTGCAGACAACGGCACTGCAGTCACCCGTGTTGTCTTCTCTCCCGACGACCTCCGCGCGCGCGCGTGGCTAAAAGAACGTGCCGTCGCCGAGGGCTTCGAGGTCCGCGACGATGCCGTCGGCAACATCTTCATCCGCTGGGTCGGGTCCGAGCCAAAGCTGCCCGCCGTAGCGACCGGCTCCCACACGGACGCCATCCCACACGCCGGCATGTATGACGGCACGGTCGGCGTCCTGGGCGGTCTCGAAGCGATGCGCGCGCTCAAACGATCTGGCCTTCGCCCTCGCCGTTCCATCGAACTCGTCATGTTCACCTCGGAGGAGCCGACCCGCTTCGGCATCGGCTGCATTGGGAGCCGCCTCATGTCCGGCACCCTCGACCCCCGGCGCGCAGACACCCTCCGCGAAGCGAACGAACCCGCTGACACGGCCCGGACCGTCGCACAGGTGCGCACCGCGGCAGGCTTCTCCGGAAGCCTTGACTCGGTCAAGCTCCCGCCCAACCACTACCACGCCTGGATCGAACTCCACATCGAGCAAGGTCCTCTGCTTGAGCGCGAAGGCATTCCACTCGGTATCGTCACCAGCATCGCCGCGCCGGCCAGTTATCGATTCACCATCACCGGCCTCGGCGGCCACGCCGGAGCGCTCCTGATGCCCAACCGCAAAGACGCCCTCTGCGCCGCAGCCGAACTCGTTCTCTCCGTTGAAAAGCACGCTCTCGCCACGGGATCAATCGACACCGTCGCCACCGTCGGCACCTGCGTGGTCCACCCCGGCGCGGTCAACAGCGTTCCCAGCCGCGTCGTCCTGCAGCTCGATATTCGCGACACAGACCCGGATCGCCGCGAGGCCGTCATGCAGGCCATCCGCCGCGACTGCGAAGAACTGCGCCAGCGCCGCAAGGTCACGGTCACCGAAGAGTTGGTCAACGTCGACGCCCCGGCCCAATCCTCCCCGCACATCATCCAGTTACTGGAAGATATCTGCAAAGAACAAAGAATCGCGTACAAAAAAATGGTTAGCCGCGCCTACCATGACTCGCTCTTCATGGCCCGAATTGCTCCCGCCGCTATGGTCTTCATCCCTTGCCGCAACGGCGTCAGTCACCGGCCCGACGAATATGCCTCGCCAACGGATATTGCCTTGGGGACGCAGGTATTGGCCCAAGCCCTTGCTAAGGTAGCATCAGAGTAGAGGCACCTTCCCAGAGCAATGGCCATCGAATCGATCAATCCGGCGACCAACAAACTTCTCCGCAGCTTCGACCCTCTCACCGACAACGCCGCGCGTCAAAAGATCGCCCTCGCCGCCGAAGCCTTCCGCGCATACGCGGTCGTCCCGCTGGAGCATCGCGCTCTATGCATGCGCAAGCTCGCCGCCATTTTGGAGCACGAGACCAAGGACCTCGCCACCCTCATCACGCTCGAGATGGGCAAGCCGTTCGAAGCCGCGCAGCTCGAGATTCTAAAGTGCGCCGACGCCTGCCGCTACTTCGCCGACCACGCCGCCCGCATCCTCGCGCCAGAGTCCGTCCCGACCGATCACAACCACAGCTATGTGCGCTGGGAGCCACTCGGCGTCGTTCTTGCCGTAATGCCGTGGAACTTTCCCTTCTGGCAGGTCTTCCGTTTTCTCGCTCCCGCGCTGATGGCCGGCAACGTCGCCCTCCTGAAACATGCATCCAACGTCCCGCAGTGCGCTCTCGCAATTGAGTCGCTGGTTCGGCGCGCCGGCTTCCCGCGCGGCACCTTTCAGACGTTGTTACTCGAGGTCAATCAGGTAGAAACAGTGCTCGGCGACGAGCGGATCGCTGCAGTCACCCTCACCGGCAGTGAGACCGCCGGTCGCGCTATCGGCGCCCAGGCCGGCTGGCTCATCAAGAAGTCCGTCCTTGAGCTTGGCGGCAGCGACCCCTTCATCGTCATGCCGTCTGCCGACCTCGACCTCGCCATCGACACCGCGGTGCGAGCGCGCTGCGTCAACAGCGGCCAGTCCTGTATCGCTGCCAAACGCTTCATCGTCGCCGACGAGATCTACGACGCCTTCGAATCACGCTTCGTCGCAGGCATGGAAGCCATGCGCGTCGGCGACCCCATGAAAGAAGACACCCAGATCGGCCCACTCGCAACGGTGCGTATGGTCGAGCAGCTCGAAGCCCAGGTCAAAGCGGCGACCCGCGTCGGCGCCCGCGTCCTCACGGGTGGCGAGCGCATGCTAGGCGAGGGCAATTACTTTGAACCCACGGTCCTTGCCAGCGTACCGCGCACCTCCGCTGTCTATCGCGAAGAGCTCTTCGGCCCCGTCGCCATGCTCTTCCGCGTCCAAGAGCTCAACGAAGCCATAGAGATCGCCAACGACACACCCTTCGGCCTGTGCGCGTCCGCCTGGACGCGCGACCCCGCCGAACAGCAGCGCCTGGTCTCTGAGCTGCAATGCGGCGGCGTGTTCCTCAACGCCATGGTCGCCAGCGATCCGCGTCTTCCCTTCGGCGGCATCAAACACTCCGGCTACGGACGCGAGCTCTCGGCCGCCGGCATGCGCGAGTTTCTCAACGCGAAGACGGTCGTCATTGCATCAGCCGGCTCCGCAAACGACGCGACCGGCAAGCCCTATCTAATGTCGGCCACAGGCACTCCCGCCGCGCGCTAATCGACCAAAAGCACGAGACACCTCTTTTCGGTTAAGCTACGGTGTTCCTGCAAAGCGTCCTTCGCTCGTCAGGAAGCTTCGTCAACCGAGACGTATCTTCACCAGAGAGGACCATCAATGCCCGATCTCAAGTACTTCACCGGCTTCGGCAACGAGTTTGCCACCGAGGCCCACCCAGGCGGCCTTCCCGTCGGCCAGAACGCCCCCCAGAAGGCCCCGCTCGGCCTCTACACCGAGCAGCTCAGCGGCAGCCCCTTCACCGCGCCTCGCCTGCTCAACCGGCGCACCTGGACCTACCGCATTCGCCCCTCAGTCATGCACAAGCCCTACGAGCGCATCTCCAACGGCATGGTCCGCTCGACCCCCTTCAACGAAGTCGAAACGACACCCAGCCAACTCCGTTGGGACCCGCTACCGCTGCCAACCGCACCAACCGATTTCATCGACGGCCTTACCACGCTGGCCGGCAACGGCGACTCAACCATGCACTCCGGCGTGGCCATCCACATCTACGTGGCAAACAAAAGCATGACGGACCGCTTCTTCTACACCGCCGACGGAGAGCTTCTCTTCGTGCCCCAACTCGGACGCCTCACGCTCCACACCGAACTCGGAATCCTCGACCTTGCCCCCGGCGAGATCGCACTCGTGCCACGCGGCATCAAGTTCCGCGTCGAGCTACGCGACGCCCAGGCCCGCGGCTACTTGCTCGAAAACTACGCCGCTAGCTTCCGCCTGCCGGAGCTCGGCGCAATCGGTGCAAACGGCCTGGCCAACAGCCGCGACTTCCTCACCCCGCACGCCGCCTACGACGACCGCGACAAGGCAACGTTCCAGGTGGTCGCCAAGTTTCAGGGCAATCTCTGGGCCTCGGACTTCGACCACTCTCCGCTCGACGTCGTTGCATGGCACGGCAACTATGCCCCTTGCAAATACGACCTCGCACGCTTCAACTGCATCAACTCCGTCAGCTTCGACCATCCGGACCCGTCGATCTACACCGTCCTCACCTCACCCAGCGAGGTTCCCGGTACAGCTAACGTAGACTTCGCCATCTTCCCGCCGCGCTGGATCGTCGCCGAACACACCTTCCGCCCGCCGTGGTTCCACCGCAACTTCATGAACGAGTTCATGGGCCTTGTGACGGGCGAATACGACGCCAAGGCCGAAGGCTTCGTCCCAGGCGGAGCAAGCCTGCACAACTGCATGAGCGGCCACGGCCCCGATGCCGAGACCTTCGAACGCGCCAGCACCGCCGAACTGAAGCCGGTGAAACTCGACGGCACTCTCGCGTTCATGTTCGAGACGCGCTTCGTCTGTCGTCCAACGAAGTTCGCCATGGACACCGCCGCCCGCCAGCATGAGTACTACACCTGCTGGCAGACGCTGAAGAAGAACTTCAAACCCGCAATTTAATCCTGACCAGGTAAGTTTGTTCAAACAGAAAGGGCGCAACCAATCGAGGTTGTGCCCTTCCGTTTGACCACATGCTCGCTAGAAATTAAAGGACATCTGTAGCGAGATGCGCCGCACAGCGGAGTTGCTGGTAAAAGGGTTTCCGGCAAGCTGCGTCGATCTGCCAAACTGCTGCGATGTCAGGACTCCATTTGGCGTTGAAAGATCTTCGTTGTTGAAGAGGTTCAGCACCTGAACGCCAAAGGCCAGGTTGTATCGTTTACCGGTACTGGTGCCGCCGCCGAAGCCGCCGCCACCACCGCCACGCCCACCGCCACCGCCGCCGCCAGGACCTCCTCGACCGCCACCGGGACCGCCAGGGCCACCGGGACCGCCCTGCCCCTGGCCCCGCCCCCCTTGGGCCGCGGCCCCTGTCAGAGGCCCAAAACCAAAGGTCTTGGTGACCCGAAGGTTCATTGTGAACTGGGTCGGCCCCGTGCAGTAGTTGATCGGAATAGGCGTGTAAGGCGTATTCGGAGGCGGCGCGACGAAGCTGCCGCAGCCCGCGATCGTGTTTGTTCCCGCCGTCCCGGCCGGGATGCCGTTAGGTTGGCCAAACATCGGCCGGTCGTTGTATTGTCCGTCGCCGTTCAGGTCGCTGCCGGTAGTAATGTTGTACGGCGTCCCCGCGGAAAAAATCAGCAGTGGGCTAATACTGACCGTGTGCGGAAGCGACACGTTGCCAAACAGGAACAGCCTGTAACGAACGTCAAAGACGGCCCGCCCGTAGTCTTCACCAATGTCGTAGGGGTTGGTGGCCGGAAAGGTGTTAATCGTACCTGTATCGGCCTTGGCAGAGTTCAGCACACCGTAGCCCGACAGGGACCAGATCCGGCTTGTGCGGACGTTCACATTTGCAATCAGCTGCTGCTGCCGAAACACGCCGCCCGACTCGTAGGTGTCCTGAATCAATGCGTGGGCAGGAGGCGTTGGCGGTATTGGATAGACTCCATTGACCGGCGAGTTCAGGTTGGCGGTGTAAAACTGGTGCACGCCGTTGGCAATAATGTAGTTCACCGACAACGTTGCCCCGCGAAACAACTGCTGGTCCACGCCCACGGCATAATGCAACGTATACGGTGAGCGCAGGTTCGGTGACGCTTGTACTGTCTTGTTGCCTGTGGACGCTGTGCCTCCCGTGCAGGCGGCGATGTTTTGCGGCGTGCAGGCGGTACTTGGATTCACAATCTGCGTCTGTATCTGGTTCGTGCCATTGGATTGAAGCGTGGTAATCACATTGGTCAGCATGTAACGGTCATAGAAGATTCCGAAGCCGGCGTTCAGGACGGTCTTCGGATTGCCGCCGGCCTTACCCAGTCCATAGCGTAGCGATACACGCGGCGCAAAGTCGTGATGGTCCGCAAGGTGGTTCTGCGTCTCAAAACGAAGGCCGTAGCTGATAGACAAGTTCGGTCGCGCCTTCCAATCGTCCTCGGCGTACAGGCCAAGATCGACGAGTGTCGCGCTGACCGGATGAAGGATCTGGGTAATGCTGAACTGGCTGGCTACATTATTCTCATACGACGACGATGTACTGCACCCGCTGGTCAGCAGGCAGTTGTACGAGAACGAGCCGTTCGTTCCCGCGGTCGTGATGCTCTGTTCATCCGTAGAACGTAGCCGCCCTCCGAACCGAATGAAGTTCTTCGCCAGCTGGATCGAGGTGTAATTCTGCGCTTCGAAATGGTTTTGGGGCGTTGACGAGTTGCCGGAGTTCGAGCCGCCACCCGTGAAGTTGCCCGACACCATGATCGTCGGCGTCGTGTTGAGAGCGGTCTGGCTCGCGGCCTCGTGCTGATACTCAAATCGCGTCTCGTTGATGATGCGTTGGCTCAGTATCTGAGTATCGACAATTTGTATCGTCGTCTCCGAAGCGCTTGAGTAGTACGCCGCGTCAGGCAACACCAAACCACCAACGCCGACATTAGTCTGGTCGTTTTGCTCATACTGAAAACGCGTCACCAGCGTGTTCTTCTCACCCAGCGCAAGGTCGATTCGCGGAGTAATGTCCGTCCTGGACTGCGGCGCAGGGTTCGCAACGGAATAATTGCACGATATCTGGCCGGTCGGGCACGTAAGGACCGTGTCGACCAGGTCTGTTGGGTTCAGGATTGTTGCGTTCACCAGGTTGTTGTCCTGGATCGCACGGTGAGACCCGGCCAACGTGAACGACGCGTTTTTCGCGAGCGGACCCGTAATATTTCCAAGCACAAAGATCGTGTGATATGGCGGCTGCGTCTGCTCGGCCTGTCCCGGAGTATTGAACGCATTCAACAGCGGGTTCCCCGAGTTCAGCGCTGAAGCAATGCCCTGCAGATTGAACTGTCCGTGAAACTTGTCCGTTCCCGGCTTGGTGAAGACCTCCACGCGCCCATAGCCCAGGCGATCGTACTGCGCCGAAAATGGGTTCTGATTGATACGGATCTCGCGGATCGACGACTTCGGCGGAAGCTGCCCACCGGTAAATCCATCCACATAAATCTGCCCACCGTTTGGCCCCGCCGCAGGCCCGGCCAGCGCGGTCAACTCCGATGACAGCTCATCCGGATCGTCGGAGAGCGCATCGAGGTCCTTACCCTTGAGCACCGTAGCGCTGGCATTACTATCGGCATCGACGCTCACCTGCGCCGCAGTCGCCGTCACGTTGACCTCCTGCTTCGCCTGCTGGATCGCCATCTGCGCGTCCAGCGTCAGGTTCTGTCCCGCAGCAACATGTACTCCAGCTTTCACGAAGGACGCAAAGCCCTGCATCGTCACGGTCACCGCATACGTTCCCGCCGGAACACCACGCAACACATACGTCCCATCGCTCTGCGATTTCGTAATCAATGGCTTGCCCGACGCCGGAGTAAACGTCACCGTCGCCCCAGGAATCACCGCATTTTCAGGGTCTGCAACCAAACCATGCACCGTGGCCCCAGTCTGCTGGGCGGTCGCAACCATCGGCGTCAAACTGACAAAAAAAAGTAAAACAAGCTTCAAAATTAAGCGAAATGACATTACTACTCCTCAAAAATATCCATCGTTGCCGTTCGTCTAAGAAAACTAGCGCCCGCCGCCACCGCCGCCTTCAGGTGCCCCTTCGCCGCCCAGCGACCATGGAGACAGCGTCATCGACGGTGCACCCGGCGCTGCCGCTAGAATCGGTTCAACTCCAGACAGTAGAGTCACGGCCGTCACTGAATTGCTACCCGGATCCGGCTGCGACGCCACAATCATCACCGCATCGCCCACCTTCAGATCGGCGATCGTCTTGTTAGGTAATCGACTCACTAATTGAGAGAGGTCTCCTCCAGCCCGTCCTGCACCGCCCGGTCGTCCTCCGCCCGACGCATCTCCTTGCCCCGCTGCCTGCGGCGCACCAGCACCAGACCCACTCGCGCCAGTTGCGCCCTTGGCCCTCGCCGCAAACATCGCCGCGGCCTGGGGTGGCAGCGTGCGCACGTTCGAGTTCGCCGTAATCATTACGGTCATCACCTTCTTCGTCGCCAGGTCCTTCAGCGTCAGCGATCCGCTCGCCGCATCGAGGGTCGCGATCAGACCCGCCAGGTTCTTGAACGATCCGCTAACCACCACTTCGGCCTGAAGCGACGTCCCATCGTCTGACTTCATTCCCAGCACGCGAAGTTGGTCCCCCACCTGGATCTGCGCCAGCGTCCCAGGCTTCGCGTCCTCAAACTTCACCGAATCCCCCGCATAGCGCCGGAACTGCGTCTTGCTGGACGTGTTCACAGCGATCTTCTTGGCCCCTACCGTGACAGTCAACGTGCCCGTAGCCGGATCCACCGCGCTCACAATGCCGCCGGTCCCGCGCTTCTGCCAGTCCGCCTGCTCCATCTCATGCTTCTGTGCAATGTCGCTCGACTTCATCAGGATCACGCGCGACGCCGAGAACGCGCCCGCTGTGTCGCCGGCCTTCCCACTCACCAGCACGCGATCGCCGACTGCAATGTCTGCCAGCGTGATGGTCTGCGCCGTCTTCAGATCGGTGCTGCCCGGCGCCAGTTGCAGAATGCGCGCTCCGTCCGCTACAGCGACGGACACCTCTTGGCCTGCGTCCGTCTTCAGGGTAAGGCTGTTTCCAGCAACAGCCGTTACGGTACCGATCTGACGTGCAGCTGCAGGCGTTGCGGCCGGCGCCTGCGCCATCAGCATGGTGCCGCAACCGGACAATACCGCTGCGGGCAGTATCATGCTGGCTCTCAGCGCGGCGGTCCGGAATGCACTGATTTCCCTCAACATCTTCATACCTCTCAACTTTGATGCAATTTGCCGCAGTTGCCCAGACACAACGCTGGAGTCGCCAGTCTCTACAGAAGACGAATAAGTAATGCAAAAGTTTCCGCTGAAAACAAGAGTTTCGTATTGAATGCGCGCGAAACTAAAGCGAACAGACGCACTCGCCGCAGCTACGCCTGACTCTATGATACCCGCTCGGCAAGCTACGACCTCTTCTATTGCGTACCCAGCAACTCCTTCACGGCACGCTCCAGCTGAGCGTCTGAACCCGTCTCTGTCTCGCCCAGCGGACGCGCCACCTCAACATCCACCGGTCGCGGATTCATCTCCATCGTCTGTCCGCGCAGGTCCTGTATCCGCGATCCGGGCACCCGCACCGCCGAGCCATCGACCAGCGGCTGCGCACCCGTGAATATAATCCAACCCGCAGTAGGCTCGCCGACCACCTTGCCCAGCTTCAACGAACGATAGCCCTCCGTGAAGTCCTCCGCGTCCGACAACGAAGATTCGTTCGTCACCAGCACCGTCGGCAGACCGAGCGCACGCTGGCCCAGCGCCTGTCTTGAAGGAACAGGCGTCAACCCTCTCTGGGTCATCATCAGGTAGTTCTGCCGTGTGAACACGTCCAGCGCATATCCGTTGATGTAACCGCCGTTGTTGTTCCGAACGTCCACCACAACACCCTTCTTCGCCTCGTTCTGCGCATCGAGATCGATATACAACTGCTGCAGCGAAGCATCGCTCATATCGGCAAGGTGGACGTAGCCGATCTTGCCGCCGCT
>DATHQG010000259.1:0-14007 GCA_035483075.1 Edaphobacter sp.
TCAATCCGCGGCAAACCCGCTACCATGGGCGGAATCCCCTTCAGGTCAAACCGAGCCAGCGACCTGCAGTCCTTAGCCAGCTCCCGCTCTCCCTGCACCACATGGATCGCCACATTCGTCTGCCCGTCAACACCGGTCGTAAAGTGCTCCGTCGCACTCGCCGGTATCGTCGAGTTCCGCTGAATGATCTTCGCCACCACCCCACCCAGAGCCTCAATCCCCAGCGAAAGCGGCGTCACATCCAGCAACAACAGGTCCTCCGTAGCCGCCGACCCTCCACCAAGGATCTGCGCCTGCACCGCCGCCCCCAGCGCAACCACCTCATCCGGATTCAGCTCTGTATGCGGCTTCTTCCCTCTCGCCTTCAGCTCAAACAAATCATCCACCAGCGCCCGCACCGCCGGGATCCGCGTCGACCCACCAACCAGCACGACCTCATCGATCTGCGCCGCCGTCAACCCCGCGTCCTTCAGCGCCTGCTTGCAAGGCCCCGCCGTTCGCGCGATCACACCCGCAATCAACCCCTCAAACTGCCCCCGCGTAATCTCCCGCAGATACCTCTTCCCACTCGGCAGCAGCACATTCAACGTCGCGGCCTCAGCAGTAGACAACAAAATCTTCGCCTCAATCACCGCCTTACGGACCGCCTGCACCGCCTCACCGTTCCCCCGAACGTCCTCACCCAAATCACCGGCAATATCATCCAGAGCAATCGCAATCAGCAAATTATCAATATCGTCCCCACCCAGGTGCGTATCGCCGCCAGTAGCGATCACCTCAAAGATCCCCTCATGCAGCTTCAGAATCGAAATATCAAAAGTCCCACCGCCAAAGTCATAGACCGCAATCAACCCGTCCTTGTTCTTGTCCAACCCATAAGCCAGAGCCGCCGCAGTAGGCTCATTCACCAGCCGTAGCACCTCCAACCCGGCAATCCTCCCAGCGTCCTTCGTGGCCTGCCGCTGCGCATCATTGAAGTAAGCCGGCACAGTAATCACCGCCTTCGTCACTGGCGCACCAAAGAACCTCTCCGCATTCCTCTTCAACTGCTGCAGCACATAGGCCGAGATCTCGGGCGGCGTCAGCATCAACCCACCCACGCTGACCTTCAGCACCTCACCCGGCTTCAACCCCTCCGCCAGCTTGAACGGAAACAGCTTCAGCTCCTCCTGAACGTCCTCAATGTCCCGTCCCATCAGCCTCTTGGCCGAATAAACCGCACTAGCCGAATCCGCCAGCAACGTCCCTCGCGCCGCGTTCCCCACCACCACCCCATCGTCCGTCCAAGCCACGACCGACGGCACTAGCCGTTCTCCGTCCTCGCCCGGAATCACCACCGGCGTCTCCCCCTCCATGAACGCCACCAGCGAATTCGTCGTACCCAGGTCTATCCCAACGACCCGCCCAATCCCTACAACCTGCTCTTCATCCGCCATCGCTTCAAACCCTCGATTAATCCACCTTCTATTGTCCTACAATCGCATCAACAAAGACGCGCGCCCACAAGCCTGTCTTTTCAGATGTGCCCCACCCGGAGGTCGATGCATGCTCTACCTCGAGCGCCACCCCCATCCCACCCTCGCCCCCTTCATCAAGACCTTCTGGTACGCCTGCGACCCCCACGCCACCCACCGCCACGAGCGCGTCCTCCCCAATGGCCGCGCCCAGATCGTCATCTCCCTCGCCCGCGACTACCTCACCGACGCCAACCACCCCATCGACCCTCTCCAGCACACACCCGCCGCCCTCTTCCTCGGCCTCTACTCCCATCACCAACAGATCGACACCATCGATCTCACCGAACTCATCGGCGTCCTCTTCCACCCCGGCGGCACGCTAGCCTTCTTCCCCGACAACACCCACCTCTTCACCAACCGCGAAACCTCCCTCGAAGGAATCTGGGGCCGCGCCGCCGCCAACCTCCGCAACGACCTCCGCGAAGCCCCCACACCCGCTCGCAAGTTCGACCTCCTCGACTTCGCCCTCCGCCATCGCCTCAGCGAAAGCACGACCACACACCGCACCCCCACCATCGACTACGTCCTCACCCAACTCCACCGCTCACCCGGCACCATCACCATCGCCCAGCTCACCCGCGATATGGGAATCGGCCCACGCCGCCTCTCCCAGCTCTTCCGCGACCACGTCGGCGTCTCCCCCAAACTCTACTGCCGCATCCAGCGCTTCCAGCAGGCCGTCCAGCACATGCACCGAGGCGACGACATCCACTGGGCCGAACTCGCCCTCACCTGCGGCTACTACGACCAATCCCACTTCATCAACGACTTCCACGCCTTCTCCGGCCTAAGCCCCACGCACTACTCCTCGACTCAACGCCGCTGGAGCAATCACGTCCCCCTCGACTGAAAGATCAGTCGACATAGAGAGGATGCGAAGATGTGTGTTTTTTTTGATATCTAAGATTTGATACTGCGAAAATTTGTCATCCTGAGCGGAGTCTCTCGCGGTTTCATCGCGAGAGACGCAGTCGAAGGATCTGCTGTTTGCTCGGAGCACCAGCTTCTTTCTGGTTATCTAAGGCATCTTCCGTGGCTCCAGACGACGGAAGGGCCCGACTTCAGTCGGGCCGTCAACAAAACGCGCAACGCGCCTCCGCTCTGCCCTGAGCAGCGTCGACGGGCTGGAGCGAAGCCCAACGGGCGAGGCGACTAATTCAATTGCCTTTGCCTTCGCCTTCGCCGGTATTTTCCAAACCGCTACACTGGATATATAGATTAAAAACAAACAATCCCGGCCATACGCCGGGGCTAACTCGCTTAGAAAGAAGATTTTAGCTATAACCCCTTTGCCATAAGGATTTTGCAGTCCCACACACCCCGTAAACAACTGAAAACAAAAAAAATCGCTAAAAGAGGGGGACCCCCGTCCGATTCTTCCAAGACACCACCCAACCAAGCATGACACTCTTAGAACCATGACCAACCAAGCCAAATCCTGCCGCTCCACCATCGTCCCCAGCCTTCGCTACCGCAACGCCCTGGCCGCCATCGACTGGCTCGTCCGTGCCTTCGGCTTCGAAAAGCAAGCCGTCTTCCTCGGCCCCGACAATATCACCGTCATGCACGCCCAACTGACCTTCGGCAACGGCATGGTTATGCTCGGGTCCGTCGACAACGGCGGCGAGGTCGGCAACCTCATGGTCCAACCCGACGAGATCGGCCTCCGCGAGACCAAGGGCATCTACCTCATCGTCACCGACGCCGACGCAGTCCACACAACCGCCAGGTCCGCCGGCGCCGAGATGGTTCTCGACATCCGCGACATGGACTACGGCGGCCGCGCCTTCACCTGCCGCGACCTCGAAGGCCATCTCTGGAGCATCGGCACCTACGACCCATGGGACACGGCCAGGCCCGAATAAAGGCGAGAGTCAAAACTCTGCCCCGCCGCCCGTGGTATTTTCTCCACATGGAACTAAATCCGTACGCCAAGTACCTCAACGGCCAGGATCCCGTCCCAGTGCTCTCCTCCACGGCCGCGCGCATCCACACTCTCACCGCCGGCCTCTCCGGCCCGCAGATCAACGCCCGCCCTGCCCCGCGCAAGTGGAGCATTCGCGAAATCGCGGCCCACCTCGCCGACACCGAGATCGTCTTCTCCTTCCGCCTCCGCCAGACCCTCGCCCCCACGCTCGACCAGCCCCACACCATCATCCAGCCCTTCGACCAGGAGGCCTGGGCCAAACGCTACGAGGCCTACCAGTTCGAACCCGCAGTCGCCCTCTTTCGGGCCGCCCGCAACTGGAACCTGCTCTACCTCAACACCGTCTCCTACGAAGACCGCCACCGCCGCACCACCCACCCCGAACGCGGCACCATGACCTTCTGGACCGTCGTCGAAACCATGGCCGGCCACGACATCAACCATCTCCAGCAAATCGAACGCCTCGCCGCTGCCACGACCTAGCGCATCACAAAAAATCTACAAACCCAGCGCCTCATTCACGTCCCGCACCAGGTTCCGCAGATAGCTCCGCTTATTCAAAAGCGCCACCATCGCCTCCTTCGCCCGGGCCTTCACGGCCTCGTCGCCCGCGTCCACACCAGCGTCCCAGGCTGACCAAAGCCCCTCCAACTCCGCCTGCGTCTCCACCATCTTCGCGTCGAAGGCGTCTTTCGCAGTCATCAGGTCCCGCCGCAGCTCGGGCTCGTCCTCACCCATCTTGTTGGCCGCACGCATCTCCTGCAGCTGCATATTCAGCTCAAAGACCTCCTCCAGCAGCTCCGGAGGAACGACCTGCTTCTTCTGCTCACCCGAAGCCCGCGCGGCCTCGGTCGCCGCCTTCGACTGCTCCTCCAGCTCCACCCCCTCCAGCTTCAGCAGATACTGCGTCCGCAGGATGGGGTCCTTCAGCGTCCGATACGCATCATTCAGGTTGGAACTCGCGGTCAATGCGGCCTCTTGCTCGGAAGCTGGTTTCGCCGCGAAGCGGTCCGGGTGTAACCGGCGCGAGAGCGCGTAAAACTTCTTCTCGAGCTCCACTACGTCGAGGTTCAAGTGTTCAGGAAGTTGAAAAAGAGTGAAGAAGCTGTTGTATGCGTCGTGACTCATCGCTATCAGATTACGTTACGCCGCGCCTACGCCGAGAAGCTCGACCCACACCCACAACTCTTCGTCGAGTTCGGATTGATGAAGTTGAACCCCTGCCGCATCAGCGTCTCTTCAAAGTCCAACACCATGCCATGCAGGTAGATAAAGCTCTTCGGATCGACAAAGATGCGAATCGGCGCTCCATCCGTCGGATCGCCCGCCGTCTGGATCCCTTCACCAAATGAATACACGCGGTCCCGCTCGCGAGGCTGCGTATCGAACCGGATGTTGTAGCTCAGCCCCGAGCAGCCCCCACCCTGGATTCCCACCCGCAACCCACCTGCAGTCGGCGAAACCCCCTCTTTTGCCATCGCCACTCGGATCCGCTTCAGCGCCTTCTCAGTAATCTGAATGCCTTTCTGTCCGGGCCCCTGCCCCTGCGCGGTCAGCACATTCATCCCCGCCAGCGGGTCTTTCTTCTCACCAGCGACAGACGCAGTCTTCGCCGCCTCCATCTCCGCTGCGGTTTGTAGTGTCACTATCGCCATATCTTTCGCACTGCTGTTACTGCTCTTGCCGTTGGTTCTCTTACTGTCTTATCGTTGCTTCTAGGCAATCTTTTCGCTGCTTCAAGGTAGGCCAAGGCTTTAGCCTTGGCAATCTTCAGCTGCAAAAACGCGGGGCTTTAGCCCCTGGGGTATGCCTTCTTCAACACCGCCCCAAAAAGCAAAATCCCCGCTCGAACTCTTAGTGAGCTGAGGCCGCAACTGCCGATGTCTCGGCCACGCTGTTCTTCTTCTTCCAGTCGCCGATCGCCGCACGGATCGCATCTTCTGCGAGCACCGAGCAGTGGATCTTCACCGGCGGAAGCGCTAGCTCCTTCACAATGTCCGTGTTCGAGATCGCCATCGCCTCGTCGATCGTCTTGCCCTTCACCCACTCCGTAGCGAGCGAAGAAGAAGCTATCGCCGAACCGCAACCGAAGGTCTTGAACTTGGCATCTTCGATCACGTTCGTCTCGGGATTCACCCGAATCTGCAAACGCATCACGTCGCCGCACTCCGGCGCGCCTACAAGACCGGTTCCAACCTCGGCCGCGCTCTTGTCCAGCGTGCCAACGTTGCGGGGATTGTTGTAGTGGTCTACGACTTTATCGCTATATGCCATTGTGTGTTCCTCGTCTCTTAATTTGATGATACCGCGTTCCTGATGGTTTCATCGGTAGTGTTGTGTGGCGCATAGATAATCACAGTCGAGAAGACAACTGCGACCATCAAAAGGATGATCCCGTACTGGACGGCATGCAGGCCAAGCAGCCTGCTGCGGCCTTGAACAAGCCATACCAAAAGTCCAATGGCAGCGAACAAAATCGGGAACAAAACCATAAACTGACCCGAATCGCGCTCGGTCAACTGATGTGCATGAGCTAACATCAGGAGCCGATAAACGCACGCCGCGAACCAGCAGCTTGTCAACATCCCGATACTCGCTAGATAAGTAGCTCTACTCATAGCCCGTAATCTATCGATCTCCTAGTGGGCCGCCCACTCAATCTTGCTCAGGTCGATCCCTTCCTTCACCATCTCGTACAGCGGGCTCAGCTCCCGCAGCTTCGAAACCACATCGATCAACTTGTCCGAAACATAATCCACCTCGGCCTTGGTGTTGAATCGTCCAAGCCCAAACCGGATCGAGCTGTGCGCCACATCGTCCCCAAGCCCCAGCGCCTTCAGCACATAGCTGGGCTCAAGCGTAGCCGACGTGCAGGCAGAACCCGAAGAAACCGCGATGTCGTTGATGCCCATCAGCAGGCTCTCGCCCTCAACATACACAAAGCTCATATTCAGATTTCCCGGCAGATGGTGCTCCATGTTGCCGTTCACATGAACATAGTCCAGGGCCTTCTCAAACTTAGCTCGCAGATAGTCCCGAAGCTCCTTCTCGCGCTTCGCCTCGACTTCCATCTCGGCCCCGGCGATCTCACAAGCCGCGCCCAGTCCAACGATCCCCGGAACATTCAGCGTGCCCGACCGCATGCCGCGCTCATGTCCGCCGCCGTTGATCTGCTCCGAGATCTGAACGCGCGGATTGCGCCGGCGAACATACAGCGCGCCGACACCCTTCGGTCCGTAAATTTTGTGGCCTGAAAGTGAGAGCACATCGATGTTGTCCTTCTGCACATCGACAGGGACCTTGCCAACGGCCTGCACAGCGTCCGTGTGGAAGATCACACCCTTCTCATGACAAAGCTTCCCGATCTCCGCGATCGGTTGGATCACGCCAATCTCGTTGTTCGCATACATGATCGAGACCAGGATCGTCTTGTCGTCCATCGCCCGCTTCAGGTCTTCAAGATCGATCAGACCGTCCGCCTGCACCGGCAGATACGTCACGCGGAATCCCTGTTTCTCAAGCTTCTTGCAGGTGTCGAGCACCGCCTTATGCTCGGTGACCTGCGTGATGATGTGGTTCCCGCGCTCTCGGTACATCTCCGCGATGCCCTTCAGCGCAAGGTTGTTTGACTCCGTCGCGCCTGAGGTGAAGATGATCTCCTTGCTCGTCGCGCCGATCAGCTTCGCAATCTGCTCCCGCGCCTTCTCCACCGCCTTCTCCGCTTCCCAGCCGAAGCTGTGGTTGCGGCTCGCCGCATTCCCGAAGGTCGAGGTGAAGTACGGCATCATCGCCTCCAGCACCCGAGGGTCCAGCGGCGTCGTCGCATGATTGTCCATGTAAATCGGCAGCTTCACGCCTGCCGGCAATGGTGTCGCGGACTCACTAATCACTACGCCGTTATTGCTCATATCGTTGCTCATCGTCTCTCCCGAAACCTGTACTCTTGAATCCTGCCGATTGAAAAAATCCAGATCGCCAAACCGCGATCACTAGATCGCAATACTTACAAGCCCTCCACCCACCGGAGCGCCCGTCCCCGCCTGCTCCCCTTCCGCCTCAATCAAATCGGCGATGTGGATGCCGCTCAACAATTCCTTGATGCTGTCGTTCACCTTGCGCAATGGTTCTTTGATGGTGCAAGTGCTCGTCAGGTCGCAGGCTCCGTGGATCGTAATGCAGCTCGTAATAAAAAGCGGCCCGTCAATCGCCCGAATCACCTCAAACGCCGTAATCTCTTTCGAACTCCGAGAAAGCGCATATCCCCCGTTTGTGCCGGCATGAGAGACCAGCAACCCCGCCTTCGCCAGTGTCTGCAGTATCTTCGCCAGCAGCTGCGGAGGGATGTGGTAGGCCTCGGCGATGTCCTTGGCGCTGTGCGCACTGCCGTCCGTCTGTTCTGCCAGATACTTCAGGGCCATCAGACCGTAATCCGCTTTTTTGGTCAGACGCAGCATGTCGGTTTCAAGGCTCCCGCCCACCTGAAAATCGTCGGATGTCAGACAATTCCAGTCCTAGATAGTGTACGTCCAGAATCCTGCGCTTGCAACCACGCTTTACCAGCCGTTCCACCACGAATCCACCACAACTTATCCACGAATTTTCACCACAAAAACCAGAGAAATCCCAGTTGACAAGCTCGCCGGGGACGGGCAAAATCCATACCATTCGCAATTTCCTCCCCCAATGACCGCCAAGTGCAAACATCCCATCGTCAAGATCGTCGCCCGCGAGGAAGACGCAGAGTTTGTTGAGTGCCAGAAGTGCGGAGAAGTATTTGATTCAGCAGAATTTAGCGACATCGCCATTGAAGAGGAAGAGGCCCTTGCCGAAACCCCGGCTGACGAATAAACCGCCTAGACCACCGTCTGCGCAGGAGGTGTATTCATCCTCCGAAACACAATCCACGCATACTGCGCCGCCGAAAGCGGAGCCAGCACCGCAATCGCCCGCACCAGCACGTCGCTTAGCATCGCCAACTCCGTGGAAACAAATATCTTCTGACAAAGCACGGCGATTAAAGCAAAAATCTGTACCAGCGTATTCAGCTTCCCAAAGAGGCTCGGCCGGAAGTCCCGCAACGCATTCGTCACATAAAGTAGCGTTGAAATCAGCAGAATTCCTACGTCCCGGCTGAAGACCAGCACCGTTACGTATTGCGGAATCATCCCGACATGTGTGAGCACCACAAACAACGTACTAAGCAACAGTTTGTCAGCAATCGGGTCGAGATACTGCCCCAGCGTCGTCTTCTGGCTCAACCACCGCGCCAGCAACCCATCCAGCGCATCGCTGATCCCGGCAAGAATAAACAGCGCAAACGATATGCGGTAATGCCCGTCCAGGATCTCAATCACAAGGAAGGGGATAATGAACAGCCGCATCAGTGTAAGCAGGTTCGGCGCGGCGCGAAATTGACTCAGGAAGGGCACTGTGCGGGTTCAAACAATCGTAACCCAATCAACCGCAGGTTGCTCCAGCCTGCTCTTCCGTTTAGACTTGAACAACGCACAGGCGCGTAGCTCAGTTGGTTAGAGCGCTACCTTGACACGGTAGAGGTCAGGAGTTCGAGTCTCCTCGTGCCTACCATTCCTTCCACTTACTTACTTCTTCCTCAGAAATCGCCGAGGACCCAATTCGACGTTCTTCGGTTGGTTCCTTCCCCAGAACTCGAATCCTATCTCGATGGAAGACATCGTCTATAAGCCACTGACCGGCTCCATCCAGCTCAAAACCGCGATTGCCTGGGGAACCGAAACCTGCGGCACTGGGGCGGCCCTCCACTTTTCCGGTTCCTCCCAAAACAAAGTTCCCGCAAAGAACGAGGGAACTTTCTTTCGGTTCCCTACCCAAAAGCGGTCCTTGGCACTTGGAAGCCGGATCCGCTCGCTCAGCTCCGCTCCGGTGACTCGAGTCATCGGGAGATCACCTACGGAGCGACACCATGCCAACGAATCGAATCGACCAACTCTCACTTCCAACCAAAACAGTCCTTCATGGAGATTTCATCTCCACCATGCGCAGCCTGCCCGCCAACAGCATCGACTTCATCCTGACCGATCCACCTTACCTGGTTCGTTATAAGGATCGCGAGGGGCGATCGATTCAAAACAACAGCAACTCAGACTGGTTTCTGCCGGCGTCTGCCGAAGCCTATCGCGTCCTCAAGCAGGATCTCTTTATTATCTCGTTCTAGCTGGACACACGTCGACAAATTCTTCCACGCCTGGCGTAGTGCGGGGTTTCGCATCGTCGGCCATCTGGTCTTCCGCAAGCCATGTTCTTCTTCGTGACGCGATCCACGAAACTCGTATTCGACTTCTTCGACGGTCCCTCGTTCCAGAACGGCAACGGATCGCTCGCTACACTTAAGTTGTTGGTTACGTGGTCGAAGACTGCTGGTTGTTAGAACCAACAAGGAAGCTCACAGCGAATGTGGCAATCACAGAGCAGGCGCGATTCATACTCCTCCTTCGGAGACCACTGCTGATATGGCACAACCGAGCGTGGCAATTCTAACCTCTCTCTTCGTCGGCCACTCTACTCCTAATCTGAAGCGATCCGGGAGAAAAGCTATCTCCGGGAAGGATTTGTACCGATAGGTTGGCTTCTGTTTACCGATCCGTTCTATGTCGTGTGGATGTATAACCAGCAAGTGTCCCCCTTTGGCGACTTGCCTTGATCTCAAGTGTCGATAAGCGCTTTGGCGATTTAACTGATCCGGGAATCTCCCCGGTCGCAAGCGCGTGTAGCAGTACGCATGCGAGGCTAAGATTGGTTCATGAACAAGAGCTGGTCCGTGGAAGAGTTCTTAAGGTCGAGGCCAACCTTCGTTCCGGCCCTAGTCGTTCTGCTTCTCTTGGTCTTCGCCGGCCAATTGCTTCGCGTCGCGCGGCTTTACTCCGCAAACTGGGATGAAGCCCATCATCTCTACGATGGCTACAACATCCTCACCACGCATGACTACCGGGTGAATGCAGAGGTGCCTCCACTCGTGAAGATGGCGGCTGCAGTGCCCCTGCTTCCGCTTCACCCGTCGCCCCCTCTTCATCAGGGTTCTTCTCACACTGAGAATGCCTTCCTGGATGGCCGCGCCTTTGTCTTCAGCAATGGAGGCGACCGGCTGCTGTTTCCGGCGCGCGTCGTCTGCATGCTGTTCACCTTGCTTACCGCATTGCTGATTTATCAATCAGGACGCAAACTCTTTGGCGCAATGGCGGGAATCTGCGCCCTTTTCCTTTTCGTCTTCGATCCAAATGTGCTCGCGCACGGCACGCTTGTCTCTACTGACATGGCAAGCGCATGTTTCATCCTCGCCACTGTCTATGCTTTCTATCGGTATCGCCTCAAACCAGGATGGAGATGGCTTCTGATCGCGGGTTTGCTGGCCGGCCTTGCCATGTCCGCGAAGTTCACCGGAATCCTCGTCGCGCCGATGCTTATACTCCTCGCAGCCGCAGAGGGTATCCGTGAGCGAAGCTTTTCTTCATTTTCAAGATCGTTGCTAGCCTGCATCGGCATTCTCGTCTCCGCATGGGCTGTGATCTGGGCATTCTACGGCTTCCGCTACGCACCGGCACCGAGCAACCTGCAGCTTTCTCCCGCGCTCGGCCCTTACCTGGCCTCTCTTCCAAACAAGGGCGACGGCGTCAAACTTGCCCTGCTTGCTCGCTTTCATCTGCTGCCTCAGGCATACATCTGGGGACTGGCAAATACCAAACACACCGAGTGGGAGTTCACCAGCTACTTCTGGGGACGCGTCTATCGCCATGGCCCCTGGCAATACTTTCCCGCGGCCTTCCTCATTAAGTCCACGCTTCCACTACTCGTCCTGCTGCTTCTCACACCATGGGCCGAGCGCGGATTCGCACGAAGATACAACCGGAAACTGATCTTCTTGTTGATTCCGGTCGTCGTCTACTTCGCCGTCATCATGAGCTCAAACTTCGATATCGGTGCAAGGCATCTCATGCCGGTCTACCCGTTTCTCTACGTCATCGCCGGCGCCGCCGCCGCGACGCTGATGCGCCGAGGACCTGCATGGACAGCTGTCGCGGGGCTGTTGCTCGCCTGGCAAGTCTTTACGACGGTGAAGGTCGCTCCTGACTTCATGGCATATGGCAACGAACTCTGGGGAGGTCCGCTCCAGGTTCGCAACTACCTGAGCGATGCGAATGTTGACTGGGGCCAGCAACTCAAGACGGTGAAGCAGTACCTCGATCAGAACCACATCTCCAACTGCTGGTTCGCCTACTTTCCAGATGGCGCAGTGCAGCCACAGGACTACGGGATCCACTGCCAACGGCTGCCGACCCCAAGCGCCTTATGGTGGCTCAACCTGCCCATGGCCGTTCCGCCAGAGATCGACGGCACTGTGCTGATCAGTGAAAGCGACCTTGACGGCGTCGAATCCGGTAACGGAATTCTCAACCCCTACGATTTCTTCCGCCAGCGGAAACCAGTCGCGATCCTTCAGGACGGCGTTTATGTCTACCAGGGAAAGTTTGCCGTTCCACTCGCCTCAGCCTGGGTGGACATTCGGCGCTCACAGGACCTCACCAAGGCCGGGCACACCGACGAGGCGCTGCGACTCGCGCAGGAAGCGGTCACGCTCGCGCCCGACTCGCCCAGAGCACAACTCCAACTTGCCGACACGCTGGCAGCGCTTAAGGAGTGGGACGAGGCATTGGTACACTACCGTCTGGCTCAGACTGACCTCCTAGCGCAAAGACCCGATCTGCAGGGAGAGGAACTAGAGCCAGGCATTCTCACTGGCCTGAAATCCGCCGCCTCGCACCGTGAATGATCAATCCTGCAAAGCCGGCTAGTCTTCACACGCTGCTCCGTGGCACGTGTCACCGCGCTTGCGGCTCCCGTCACTTTTTCAAGTAGCGCCGACCCGCCCAAAGCCTTCCCGGTCACCACCAATGGTGCGCTTCAGCCCACACCGTTCGAGCTCATGACCGAGCGTGGCAACTTTACCCGCCCCGGACATCACGCGTTCCAGCTTGCTTAGATTAAAGTCGTAAATCCAGCGCTTCCAAGCATGCAATTCCAAGCTCCCGTGTCATGATGAGTTACCCATTTCCTCATCAGAGAGTAGCGAACGTAGCTGTCGCCTGCTTGCCCAAAAGCGTCATGTCTACATAAAGAGATCAGGAACTCGTCGCGTCCGAAGCCCTTTTTCCTGCCCGTCACCGCTTGCTGGTGCGCCCGCGCAGTGGTCGAGTCCAGCATCAAGTACTATGGTTCCTCCGACAGCGGCAGCGGCGACGCAGGCATAAGCATGGTACTGGACCGCCGGTAGAGCAGCAACGTATAGAACAACGTGATGACGAGCTTCCAGGCAACAGGCCTATCGTGCCTTGACAGAGCGTCAACGTGTGCGCGAAACGATCCAGCAGCTTTCGTTGGCGCTTCGCGAAATAATCCTGTTGCGCGAGTTTGAAGAGCTGACCTATCGGGAGATCGCCAACCTTCTGGGCTGCCCCATAGGGACAGTGATGTCACGTTTGGCCAGGGCTCGCTCCAAACTCCGGACCTTGGTCTCAGTCTCCGACGCGACGCTGTCGTGAATGTGATTGCGCCGACGAGTTTACTGATCTTCTCGGTATCTATAGTTTGACCCCGGCCCCCCAGCTACCTCCCGGAATTCAAGGACTACGACGTGGGTGCCATGGTACGACATCCTTCTGTTCTTCCTTCGAGTAGGGCTCACCAAAATACGGGAACTCGGTACGGATCCGGTTGCGATCAGGGGCAGCGCCGTCCTGGATGGGCCTGTTTGTCGCCAAAGTAAGCATCACATCCTGAACATCATCACCCAAGGGCCTCCCATTGAATTTCGCGACATCAAATGCAGCTGCCGTTCCTAATTCATAGGGCAAGGTGTTCGGGCATAGTCGAGAGACCATTTGCTTTCCGTATTCTTCCGGGTCAATGACAGATCCTGCGTAGGTAGTCATCTTCTGGGTATAGTCTGCGATGTATCTCGAGAATAAGGCGATGTCATCGGATGGCGCAGATTTGTTGAAGGTCTCTTTTACCTCCTGATTGGCAGGATCGTTGAGAAAGAGGTGCGTGATCATCGGCAGGCCCCAGCGTGACACCTGCATCTCGGGAGCATGGCCGTAAAGTGACACCGTGGCCCAGGCGTGGACCGTTCCCTTGCCGACCAGATGGTTTGGGACTTCGAGGACAATCGCTGTGATATTGCGATTGTTGAAGAAGTTCTGACGACTGCCCAGGAACGCATCGCCGTCATACCTGTGTTCGTTGTAGAAGGCCTTCTGAAGATTTTGCATTGCGACAGCGTCGGCGGCGAACAAATCGGGAGCGATTCCGACGAAGGCGCGAATACCAGACGTGCTATGGACTTTGCCGGTATCGCCCTCTATCAGAAGCTCGCCCTTGTCCCCGCCGATGGCCTCGCCAGTGGCTCTACGGACCTGAAACTTCTGAACATGGACATGCTCGTCCCCGTTCACATGTCTCGGTTCGTTGAACCTGAACTTGAAGACAACGTCTTCGCGAGCGTCACCAGTCAGGTCCAGGCGGAAGGCATAC
>DATHQG010000260.1:0-6107 GCA_035483075.1 Edaphobacter sp.
TGAACGGTATGGCATAGACGGCGTGACTCCGACGTTGAACTGGAAGGGCCTATTGGCGCGCAAGGACGACGTGATCGGCCGTCACGTCAAAGGTCTCGACTTCCTGATGAAGAAGAACAAGATCAATGCTATCAAGGGTTACGGCCGCCTGACCGGTCCGGCGAAGGACGGTGTCCACACCATTGAGGTGAAGACCGCAGATGGCAAGACTGAGACGGTCAAAGCTAAGAAGGTCGTTCTGGCGACTGGCTCCGATGCGCGGATGCTGCCCGGGTACACGCCGGACGAAACGATTCTGACGAACTACGAGATCCTGAAGATCGACCAGGCGCCGAAGTCGCTGGTGGTGATCGGTTCGGGGGCGGTTGGGGTCGAGTTTGCGTCGATCTTCAAGAGCTTCGGTGCAGAGGTGACCATCCTTGAGATGCTGCCGCGCATGGTCCCTGCAGAGGACGAGGACGTCAGCAAGGAGTTGCTGCGCCTCTTCAAGAAGCGCGGGATCGACGTCAATCTTTCGGTGAAGGACACAAAGATCGAGAAGAACAAGGACGGCGTTCTCGTTTCGTTCATCGATTCAAATGGCAAGCCCCAGACCAAACAGGCAGAGAAGGTGCTGGTGGCGGTTGGCCGCGCACCGCGTACCTACGATGTGGGCCTGGATAAGGTGAAGATCACGCCGGACCGCGGCTTCATCCTCACCAATGAATGGATGGAGACAACCGAGCCCGGCATATACGCGATCGGCGACATCGTCGCTGGCCTGCCACAGCTTGCACACGTTGGCAGCATGGCCGGACTAGTGGTTGCGGCTCGCATTGCGGGCCGATATGCCAAGGCCGTGAATCGTACACGCATTCCGGGATGCACCTACACCGATCCGCAGATCGCCAGCGTCGGCCTGACGGAGGCGCAGGCCAGGGAGAAAGGCTTCCAGGTGAAGGTCGGCAAGTTCCCGTTCGTCGGCAACTCGAAGGCGACGATCGTCGATGCGCATGACGGTTTCGTCAAGGTGGTCGCGGACGCGAAGTATGGCGAAGTCCTTGGCGTCCACATCATCGGGCCTTATGCCACAGAGATCATCGCCGAGGCAGTCACTGCGATTGAGCTCGAGGCGACGATCGAGGAGATGATGTTCACGATCCACGCGCATCCAACGGTCGCTGAAGCACTGCTCGATGGCTTCTCGAGCGTTGAAGGCATGGCGGTGAACGTCTAAGTGAAACAAGATCACAGAAGGTAGCCGGATGTTCCTCGGCTGTGTTCCATCACTCGAAAATAGCGCGCAAGAAGCTTGTCATGCACATCAACCTCGTCCATCTCGGTCGCGTTCCTTACGGGGAAGCCATGGCCATCCAGGAGCAGGTCATTGCGGCGCGTAAGCAGGACCTCATCGGCGACACACTGCTCCTGTTGGAGCACCCTCCCGTCCTGACGCTCGGCCGCAATGCCCATCGTTCCAACGTTCTCGCCAACGAAGAGCTGCTGGCACGGCGAGGAGTTGAACTACATGAGGTCAATCGCGGCGGAGACGTGACGTACCACGGGCCAGGCCAGCTCATCGGGTATCCCATCATCGATCTGCGTGGCGACCTTCCCGGAAAAAAAGGGCCGCACCTTGGTCCAGTGGACTACGTTCGCATGCTTGAAGAGGCGCTTATCCGTGCTTGCGGCGACTTCGGCGTGATGACGCAGCGCATCTGCAGACTTACTGGGGTGTGGACTATGGGCGGAGGCAGCGTCCGGGAGAAGAAGATCGCCGCCATCGGAGTCCACGTTTCACAGGGAGTGACCTCCCACGGCTTCGCTCTCAATGTAACGACGGACCTGCGAGACTTTGAATGGATCGTCCCTTGCGGGATTACGGACCGACAGGTCACCAGTCTGGAGCTCGAAGCCGGCTCCGATCGCGAGCCAACCATGGAGCTGGCCCTTAATGCGACCGCGCGCAACTTTGGACGGGTCTTCGAACGCCAGATGTTGTGGTGCGAGTCCGTCGATCAACTGCTGGCCGCGCGCGTCTGAGCGTCTCCGTTGCCATGCGTTCGCTTACCGCACTGCTTGGGCGGGCAATCGCACGCCCGCCGTATAATCGCAGAGCGTGTGCTCCACGGCTGATCCGACTGGAACGGGCCGGGTTTTTTGCCGTCCGCAACTGTATTTGAGGGAGAAGAAAAGTTCATGCCGACCGACGTAGTCATGCCCCAGATGGGCGAATCCATCACCGAAGGTACTATCACCAAGTGGCTCAAAAAGCCCGGCGACACCGTCCAACGCGACGAGCCGCTCTTTGAGATCTCTACCGACAAGGTGGATGCCGAAATACCTTCGCCCGCTGCAGGCACCTTGAAAGAGATCAAGATCGCCGAGGGCACTACCGTCCAGATCAACACCGTCGTCTGCTCCATCGACGAGGCTGGCTCGGCATCCGCGCCGGCGGCTTCGCCCGCAAAGGCCGAGACCGCCGCAACACCGGCCGCCGACACCGTCACCCCTGCGGCCGTTGATACAGCTTCCGCCACACAGGGCAATCCTCCCACGACTGGTGGTCCCGGCACAGAGGTCCTGATGCCGCAGATGGGCGAGTCCATCACCGAAGGGACCATAACCAAGTGGCTCAAAAAAGTTGGCGACACCGTTCAGCGCGACGAGCCGATCTTCGAAATCTCCACCGACAAAGTTGACGCGGAGATTCCGTCACCTGTCGCTGGCGTACTCTCCGAGATCAAGGTCCCTGAGGGTACAACCGTCACGATCAACACCGTCGTTGCCGTGATTGGTGACGCTGTGGGCAAGGCGGCCCCAGCCGCGGCCGCGCCCAAAACTTCTGCGCCTGCCGCTACCGCACCTGCCGCTGCACCTGCGCTGGCAACCAAAGCATCGGAGGGCGAGCGCGTCCGCTCTTCGCCACTTGTCCGCAAAATTGCGAAGGACAATAACGTGGACCTATCTCAGGTCCCCGGTACTGGTGCGTCTGGTCGCATTACAAAGACGGATATCGTCAGCCACCTCGAGCAAGGCCCAAAACCAGTCGCGGCGGCTGCGACGTCCCCGACCTCTGCTCCAGCCCCTGCCCCGGCGGCGGCCAAGCCTGCCGCACCCCAGCCACTGCCCGGCGAGCTCGTCCCAATGTCGAAGATGCGCTCGATCATCGCGCAACGCATGGTCGAATCCAAGCGCACAAGTCCGCATGTCCACACCGTCTTCAAGGTGGACATGACCCGCATCGTCAAGATTCGCGAGAAGGAGAAGTCCAAGTACGAGCAGCGTAACGGCGTCAAGCTGACGTACATGCCCTTCATCACCCGCGCTGCCATTGTTGCGCTGCGTAAGCATCCCATCGTCAACGGATCGATCGAAGGCGAGGCCATCCGCTACAACAAAAACATCAATATCGGCATCGCGGTCGCGCTCGACTGGGGCCTCATCGTTCCGGTCATCAAACAGGCAGAGGAGAAGAACTTCCTCGGCGTGGCTCGTGCGATCGTCGATGTGGCCGATCGTGCACGCGGCAAGAAGCTGGCGCCGGACGAGATCTCCGGTGGCACCTTCACGTTGACGAACTCCGGCATCTTCGGCGAGCAATTCGGCACGCCGATAATCAACCAGCCGCAGAGCGCGATCCTCGGCATCGGTGGCCTGAACAAGGAAGCCGAAGTCATCACTGACAAAGACGGCAACGACTCCATTGCGGTTCGCTCTATCCAGCGCTTTACCCTTGGCTTCGATCACCGCATCGTCGACGGCGCCGACGCCGGCAAATTCATGTCTGACTTCAAGGCCTACCTCGAAAACTGGTCCGAAGATATCGGATAATCGATACGCTGAAGCAACAAAAGCGCGGCAAACTTGGATTCAAGTCTGTCGCGCTTTTCTATTCCAAAAGGCGCTTCTAAAGCATCGCCTTCGCCCGCAACACCAATTCCACAGCTTCATCCGGCGTCGCGCCAACCGCAGAGAGGTGTCCCATCTTCCGTCCTCTACGCGGCTTATGCTTCTCATATAAATGCAATCTGACCCCCGGAACGGCCAGGGCTTTGTCGAAACTCGGCTCCCGGGCAGAGCCATCGAGATTGAGCCACAGGTCCCCTAGCAGGTTTGCGATGGCGGCCGGCCGCACGACCTCCACTTCTCCCAGTGGTAGGTCGCAAACAGCCCGCACCAACTGTTCGAACTGACCTGTCACACAGGCCCGCACACTTGCGTGATAGCTGTTGTGCGGCCGGGGGGCCAGCTCATTCACCAACAGCCTTCCGTCGGTCGTGCAGAACATCTCGACCGCCAGTACGCCTTCCAATTGAAACGTATCGGCGATCTCCTCCGCGATCTTTCTCGCCTCAGTTTCCATCGCACCTGGGATCGGCGCCGGCATCACGCTCCACGCCAATATCTGTTCCTCGTGGTGGTTCCACGCCGGTGGATACACCTTCACCTCACCGCTGGGACTACGCGCCACCAGCACCGAAATCTCTCGCTCCAGCTCAACGGCCTTCTCCACCACGCCGGCCCGCTCGCCAAGCGCCTCCCATGCCCCCCTGATCTCGTCTTCAACGACAGCGCCCTTCGCAAATCCCACTTTACCCTGCCCACGTCCATCATAGCCACCAGTCGCACTCTTGCAGAAGCACTTGCCGCCCAACGCAACGACCGCATCGCGCAGCTCATCGAGCGATCTTACTGCTCGATACTCCCCCACAGGAAACCCGTTCTTCCGCAGCCAATCCTTCTGTTCAATCCTGTCCTGAATCACCGCAAGCATGGCCCCACTTGGCCTCACCGGCGCGTAGCTAGCCGCGGCCTCCATGCTTGCCGGGGAAATCTGTTCAATCTCCAGCGTCACCACATCGCATCCACGCGCAAGGTTCGCGGCCTCGCGCGAATCGTCCCATCCGGCCTCGATGCATCCGTCCACAACGAACCGCGCAGGACAAGCCGGATCAGGATCTAGCACGAGGATGCGATATCCCATGCCACGGGCCGCCATCGCCGTCATCCGGCCCAGCTGCCCTCCGCCAAAGATTCCAATCGTTGCGCCCGGCAAAATCGGCTTCGCGGTCGAAGAACCAGTGCTCACGCTCCGACCTCATCTTCGCCGACGACTTGCGCCAGGACCTCGTCCCGCCGTGCAGCACGCCACGCAACCAGCTTCTTCTGCAACGCAGCATCTGTTGTGGCGAGCATCGCAACAGCCAGAAGCCCCGCATTCATCGCTCCAGAAGCGCCAATCGCCAGCGTTCCCACCGGGATTCCCTTCGGCATCTGCACGATGCTCAACAGCGAATCCATCCCCTGCAGGGCCGTCGCCGGTATCGGTACGCCGAGCACCGGCACCACCGTCTTGGCCGCAATCATCCCTGGCAGATGCGCCGCTCCACCCGCTCCCGCGATGATCACTCGCAGGCCGCGACCGACAGCAGTCTCCGCATACTCGAACAGCAGATCGGGTGTCCGGTGTGCCGAAACCACTCGCACCTCGTATGCAAGGCCAAACTCCTTCAGCACTTCAACGGTACCGCGCATCACCGCATAATCGTTGCGGCTCCCCATTACAACCCCAACCAAAACTTTGCTCAGCGGCTCGGCGTCCATGGCCCGATTATACGGTTTCCTCCATGGACACCGTGCTATCGGCCCACACCGCTAGTGCTTCGCCCACAGACTGGCATTTAGACACATCACCACACCGTCGATCAACGTGCTTAGCCCCTCGGTAAACTTGCCCGAATCGGCAATATGCTTCATGGTCACCGCATCTGCAATGTTAATCGCGGCCCCAACGATCTCAACCGCTGCCTTCTTCTTCTGCTCGCCGGACTCGGCGCCAAACAAGGCCTCCGTACCCTGGACTACACCAGGCACCAGCGCGATCGCCCGCAAAAACAGCTTCAAAAAATTCATACTATATCCTCTCGTTGTTTTTCCTCACCGCCGCAAATAATCAATCGCCAAATGAATCACAGTCAGCAGACCACCCGCCGCACCTGCCAACCCTTTCATCCGTTGCACACTACGCTCGTGCCGTTCCACCCGCTCCTCCAGCTGCGTCAATCTTCCCAGCTGCCCGACCCCGAGAAGCTGGTTCATCTGGTTCTTCAGCACGCTCAGGTCGG
>DATHQG010000261.1:0-4265 GCA_035483075.1 Edaphobacter sp.
TGATTTGGATTAGAAGTGCTCGCCCTCGAGAATTCGAATCGCAACCGGGCATCCGGCGCTTTCGAATTTCTCGATCAATTGAACAAACTCCTCAGTAACTGAGCGAATGCTTCTTGCTACTCGGTTGAAGTTTTTGATGACGATTCGGTAGGGAACTTCAATCTGATTAATATCGCCTGTTACGATACTCTCTTTGAGAGCGTTGAAATTTTTTCCGTGCCAAGCTGGTGCTCCAACGGCTTCGAAGAAGGATGTGTACAGGTCGTCAGGGCTCTTCCATTGGCATGCATCCAGAATCAACTCATGCACGTTCGTAAATTTCTCGAGCGGTTTGCGAAATGGTAGGCCTTCGTGGAGATTGTTCGCGGCCGCTTCGAAGCCTTTCTTGCTCAGAATCTCAATCAGAGTTGATGTGATAGGGACACCTATTAACTCGAGGCAGGCCGCATTTGGGTGATGCTCTAAAAGTGTTCCAAGCACATGCGCACATGTTGTCTCGCGGTCAGTTTTGCTCGATGGGGTGAACAGAGTGAAGCCAGGATCGGGAGCCCACATGTCACCCGCGGTGCCTCGAATGGAGCTGGCGGCTTCCTGTCGTTCGGGAGTTTCAATGGCCCAGACCGGCATTTGATGAGTCAATGCGCTAAGTTCGTTGATGCTGTATTGGGTGTCGAGGACGAGAGCGACTTGCCAGGCCATGGCGCGATGCTACCACCGGTATTGACGTATGACCTATCGCGTTAGACTGGGAGTATGCCGCCAATTTTGAACGCGCAGGGGTTGACCAAGGCTTTTGGTGCGACTGCTTTGTTTCGTGAGATCTCGTTTACTGTTTCGGATGGGGACCGCATTGGGCTGATCGGTCCGAATGGGGCGGGGAAGTCTACGCTGCTGAAGGTTCTGGCAGGTGATGAAGATGCGGACGCCGGCGATGTTGCGGTGCGGAAGCGGGCGCGTGTGGGATATGTGGAGCAGGAGTCGAATTTTGCACCGGGGGTGACTGTTCGTGCTGTGCTGGAGGCAGCGCTGGTGCGGGCCAAGGTGGCGGAGGGTGAGCATGAGGGCAGGCTGAGGGAGACTTCGGGGCGGACTGGGTTTCCGGACCTGAGCGCCGAGGCCGCGACGTTGAGCGGGGGGTGGAGGAAGCGGCTGGCGATTGCGGAGGCGGTGGTGACGCATCCTGATGTGCTGCTGCTCGATGAGCCTACGAACCATTTGGATTTAGCCGGGATTGTGTGGTTGGAGGAGTTGCTGAATGAGGGTAGTTTTGCTTGCGTGCTTGTTAGCCATGATCGTTATTTTCTTGAGAATGTCGCGACGGAGATAGTCGAACTGAACCGGGTGTATGCGGAGGGTCTGCTGCGGGTGAAGGGAAGTTACTCGAAGTTTCTTGAAGGGAAGCAGCTTTACATGGAGGCACAGTCGAAGTTGCAGGACGCGCTGAAGAACCGCGTGAAGATCGAGGTGGACTGGCTGCGGCGTGGGCCAAAGGCGCGGAGTACGAAGGCGAAGGCGAGGATCGACAATGCGCAGGAGTTGATCGGGCAGTTGAAGGAGGTCAACTCGCGGGTGCAGATGTCGAGTGCGGGGATCGATTTTTCGGCGACGGACCGGCAGACGAAGCGGCTGGTGGAGTTGGAAGACGTGTCTGTGGTGTTGGGTGATCGCAAGATTGTGGAGGGGTTGAATTTTCTTATTACCTCCGGGATGCGGGTGGGGTTGGTGGGGCCGAATGGCAGCGGAAAGACGACGCTGCTGCGGTTGTTGACGGGAGAGCTGGCGCCTACGGCGGGGACGATCAAGAAGGCGGCCTCGTTGAAGATCGTTTACTTCAGCCAGACGCGCGAGTTGGAGGAGGGTGTGACGCTGCGACGGGCGCTGGCTCCGGATTCGGACTCGGTGGTGTACCAGGGACGAGTGGTGCATGTTGCGAGTTATGCGACTAAGTTTTTGTTTACCAGCGAGCAGTTGAACCAACCTGTCGAGAGGCTGAGTGGCGGTGAGCGGGCGCGGGTGTTGATCGCGAAGCTGATGCTGGAGCCGGCGGACCTGTTGCTGCTTGACGAGCCGACGAACGATCTCGATATTGCGACGCTGGAGATCCTTGAGGAGAGTTTGCTGGAGTATAAGGGCGCGTTGGTGCTGGTGACCCATGATCGCTACATGCTGGATCGCGTGTCGACGATTGTGCTGGGGTTGGATGGACGGGGTGGGGCGGAGATGTTTGCGGATTACTCGCAGTGGGAGCAGTGGCGAGGCGTGAAGGTGGAGGAGGCGATTGCTCCGGGCGCGACGGGGAAGGCGGTGGCTTCGGTTTCGGCTGGACCCGCGTCGAACGCTGGGGGCAAGAAGAAGCTGTCTTATCTTGAGGCGCGGGAGTTTG
The DNA here is from genome assembly GCA_035483075.1 of Edaphobacter sp. Lineage (GTDB taxonomy): Bacteria > Acidobacteriota > Terriglobia > Terriglobales > Acidobacteriaceae > Edaphobacter. The sequence continues at coordinate 2,384 of DATHQG010000261.1, forward strand.
CAGGGATCGAGGCCGCAGTGGAGGCGGCGGAGGAACGGCTGCAGAGGGCGCGACATACGATTGAAGATCCGGCGGTAGCGGTGGACGCGGTGAGACTGACGGCGGCGTTGGCGGAGATGGAGGCGGCGCAGACGGAGGCGGACGGGCTCTACGCCCGGTGGGCCGAGTTGACCGAAAAGGCTGGGTAAGAAAAAGTTGCAGTGCTGGCGCATGCACGCAAGCCGGGATGTCGGCGGTGAAATAGAGGGTGCCCGATTTTGTGATGTCTTTGAGTTCGCGTCTCCACTTTCTACTGCGGACCGGCTGGGTTCGCGATATTCTCGTTGCATATGAAGACATTTATTGTTTGGGTGATGGCGGGTTTGTGTGCGCTGCCGGTTGCAGCGCAGGTGGCGGAACGGTCGCATGTTGTGGTGCTTCATGCAGCGCGGATACTGGATGTGGCGGGTGGAAGGATTGTGACACCGGGGGAGGTGCTGGTGGAGGGCGACCGGATTGTTGCGGTCGGGGTAAAGGTGGATCGACCGGCGGGCGCCGAGGTAATCGACCTGGGAGATACGACCCTAATGCCGGGATTGATCGATGCCCATGTGCATCTTTTCTTGCATCCGGGGGCGGAGGACCTGCAGACCGTGCAGGAGAGTGTGCCGGAGCGGACGCTGATTGCGGCAGGGGCGGCGAAGGCAGATTTGATGGCGGGCTTTACCGCCGAGCGGGACATGGGAAGCGAGGGAGCTGGATGCGCGGACGTGGCAGTGCGGAATGCGATCAACAAGGGACTGATACCGGGACCGCGGATGCGCATGAGCTGCAACGCGATCGATCTAACTGGAGGGCATGAGGACGCGATTGGATATAACCCGGCGCAGAAGGTGCTCTCGAATGCGGACTACGCCGATTCGAGTGAGGAGATCGTGAAGGTGATGCGGGAACAGCGCAAGATCGGAGCAGACTTTACGAAGATCTACGAGACGGGAAGGGATTCGTTCAGGGACGGGGTGTTCAAGACTCCGTATCAGTACACTGAGGCAGAGTTGGCTGCGGCGGTGGAGGAGGCGGAGAGGCTTGGTGGTGGAGTGGAGTCGGGGCGCGGGGTAGCGGTACATGCTACGGGAGAGCCGGGAACGGGATTTGCGGTGGCCGCGGGGGTGGCGTCGGTGGACCATGCGTATCAGTTGAGCGACGCGACGATGAAGGCGATGAAGGAGAAGCAGATTTACGCGGTCCCTACGTTTGCGATCGCGGAGTACTTTGCCGATCATGCGGCGACTCCAGAGCGAGCGGAGCGCGGGCGGGCGGAGCAGGCTTATCATGCGGCAGAGTTCAAGAAGCAGCTTGCGGCGGGAGTGCCGATGGCGATGGGCAGCGATGTGGGCCCGTTTCTGCACGGCACGCAGGCGCGGGAGTTGGAACTGATGGTGCAGTACGGGATGAAGCCTGCGACGGTGTTGCAGGCGGACCTGATCAATGGCGCGAAGCTGCTGGGCTGGGGCGGGCAGATTGGGGAGTTGAAGGCTGGGTATTTTGCAGATGTGATCGCTGTGCCGGGCAATCCGCTCGAGGATATATCGGTGACGAAGAAGGTGGGGTTTGTTATGAAGGGCGGCGTAATTTACAAGCGGCCCTGAGCGTGGGCGGGAGCGGCGCGCCTAACGCACGGGATGCCCGCTCATACAGGCTCATGAGACCGATCCGAGCGCTCTCTTAATATCCGTGACAGATCGCTTTTATCGATTCCAATCCGGAACAAGAAGCTTCATGTGATCGCTTTGTTGACGAGGGCCTGGGCTTCGGTCTGGATTTGTTTGAGGTGGTCTTTGCCTTTGAAGGATTCCGCGTAGATCTTGTAGACGTCTTCGGTGCCGGAGGGGCGGGCGGCGAA
>DATHQG010000262.1:0-3353 GCA_035483075.1 Edaphobacter sp.
GGTTGCCGGCCACGAACGCATCCACCACAGTGGCCCCGCGCGCGTCTTCGACTCCGAGGACGCTTGCCACGCCGCCGTCGAAGCCGGAAAGATCAACCCCAACGACGTCCTGGTTATCCGTTACGAAGGCCCACGCGGCGGCCCCGGCATGCGTGAGATGCTCGCCGTCACCGCAGCGATCAAAGGCATCCCGGCGCTCTCTGAAACCGTGGCTCTGCTCACCGACGGCCGTTTCAGCGGAGCCACGCGCGGCCTGATGGCCGGTCACGTCGCTCCCGAAGCCCAGCTCGGCGGCCCCATCGCTGCCGTCCGCGAAGGCGACACGATCACCTTCGATATCCCCAACCGCAAGCTAACCCTCAACGTTCCCGAAGCCGAGATCGCCAAACGCTTAACCGCATGGAAGGCTCCCGAACCACGCTTCAAGCGCGGCGTCTTCGCCAAATACGCCAATTCTGTAAGCAGCGCCAGCGAGGGAGCTATCACCACTTAGGACACCGTCATGCAGATGATCAACGCAAAACTCAAGCAAGCAGCCGCCGCACATCGGACTGGACGTTCTCAGGATGCGGTGACGCTAGCTGCCGATGCCCTGACCATGGCGCGCCAAAGCGACGATCCGCTTCTGGTTGCCTATACGCTGCGCCACACCGCGGACATCCAAGCGCAGCTTGGCTTCTTCGACCAGTCCGCAACCGAAATCTCCGAGGCTATCTGCATCTATCGCGAGCATGCCAGCGACCATGCCCTCGATCTCGCGAATGCCCTGCGCATCTCGGCGCTCAATGCAGAGCGCCGCGCCCACGCCGCTTGGCACGAAGCCGAAACGCTCTACGCCTCCGTCGATGTGCAAGCCGGCGTTAACGGGGCGCAGCATCACATCCAGCACCTATCCGCTGCACTGGGAGGACCCTCATGAGCGCAAATCAACATCCCCAACTCACCGGAGCCGAAATCATCTGGGCAACCCTGGCCGGCGAAGGCGTGGACAAGGTCTTCGGCTACCCTGGCGGAGCCATCCTCCCCGCCTACGACGCCCTGCGCAAATTCCCCATCCACCACATCCTCGTCCGCCACGAGCAGGGTGCCGCGCATATGGCCGACGGCTACGCCCGCGCTTCGGGCAAGGTCGGCGTCTGCATTGCCACCTCCGGGCCGGGTGCAACAAATCTGGTTACAGGCATAGCGACAGCCATGCTTGACTCCATCCCCATCGTCGCCATCACCGGACAAGTCGGTAGCAAAGTCCTTGGTAGCGACGCGTTTCAAGAAATTGACATCACCGGTATCACCCTGCCCATCACCAAGCACAACTACTTGGTCACCCGTGCCGAAGACATTGCTCCCGCCATTCGCGAGGCGCTCCAGATCGCGAAGTCCGGGCGTCCAGGTCCGGTACTTGTGGATATAACCAAGGACGCGCAACAAGCCACCGCAACGTTCAACTTCGAAGCCGCCGCACCCAAGCCCTATCGCCCGCACCCGATGCTCCGCGCCGAATCCTCTTCCATCCAGCAAGCGATCGAACTCATTAAAGCTGCAAAGAAGCCCGTCATCCTCGCCGGCCACGGCATCACGCACTCCGGAGCCGAAGCCCAGGTCCTCACGTTCGCCGAACGCCAGCAGATCCCCGTCGCCAGCACGCTGCTCGGCCTCGGCGGCGTCCCCACCGATCACCCGTTGTCGCTCGGCATGATGGGCATGCACGGCGAATCCTGGGTCAACAACGCCATCCAGCAGGCCGACCTCCTGCTCGCCTTCGGGATGCGCTTCGACGACCGCGTGACCGGCAACCTCGCCCACTACGCCCCCAACGCGAAGAAGATTCACATCGAAATTGACCCCTCCGAGATCAACAAGAACGTCCGGGCTGATGTAGCCCTCATCGGTGACCTCAAAGAGGTCCTCGAACTCCTCCTCCCGCTGCTGCCGAAGCAATCGGACACGAAGTGGCTCCGCGAGATCAACGCGATGAAAGGCGACGCCGCAGTCCGCGACATCATCAATCTCCCGGACAACGGCCACCTCTACGCCGCGCACGTCATCAACGACGTCTGGCGCGAGGCCCACGCCGCCGGCCGCGCCGACCAAACCATCATCGTCACCGACGTCGGCCAGCACCAGATGTGGGAGGCCCAGTACTACAAGCACGACACCCCGCGCTCGCTCATCACTTCGGGCGGACTGGGCACCATGGGCTTCGCGCTGCCTGCAGCCATCGGCGCAAAGGTCGCCTGCCCGGAGAAAGACGTCTGGGTCATCGCCGGCGACGGCGGCTTCCAGATGACCGCCGCCGAGCTCTCTACCATCGTGCAAGAAAAACTCGCGATCAACATCGCCATCATCAACAACGGCTTCCTGGGCATGGTCCGGCAGTGGCAGGAGGCCTTCTACGACAAAAACTACGCCGCCTCGCCCATCCTCTCACCCGACTTCGTTCTGCTCGCGGCCGCGCACGGCATCGAGGGCGCAACCGTCAACAAGCGCCAGAATGTAACCCCGACAGTGACAAAAGCTCGCACAAGCGGCAAACCGTTCCTAATCAACTTCCAAGTAGAAAAAGAAGACGGCGTCTACCCCATGATCGCTCCCGGCTCCGCCCTCCACGAGATGGTCCGCAGGCCGCAAAAAGATCCGCTGCTGGAAACCGCGGAGGATGAATGACTCCTCAATTCGAAATCGCGTTCACAGAGGATCATTGGATGGACGAAAGAATTGCCTTTCGGGGTCTGAGGCTAACCCTTCAAAACTATGCAGAAGAAGAAGGGGCTGACCTGACGTTTTGGTCGACCAAAGATTATGAGAACCAATGGTTGACCAGGCTGAATCAGCTGATGGCATCTAGAGATAAGGGAGCACTCATCATCTCGATACATGATCCCGCAAACGCTTTTAGGGTCTGGACGTGGACCATGTGGAAAAAGGACGACCAAGTCCTCTTTCAAAACAGGCTGCTCTTCATGCTGGAAGGATCTCGAACATCTAATCCTGCCTGTGTTTTCGAATATGTTGGCGAATACCAATCGCACGATGAAGACGGAGACCGTATATCTGAGTGGACCGTTCCAATCGCTGCAATACGCAACTTCGTAAATGAACGATCCTCACATTAGGAGACCAATGGTGACCACCTTCGTTACAAATGATCACAACATCATCACCCGAGTGGCTTCTCTCCTTCTCTTCGCGATAGCGCCGTCGATCACTCATTCCCAATCGCCACCCCTCCACATCAAAATCATCAACGCAAAGACCAACCAGCCAATCCCTGACGAGAAACTAAACGTAGCCCTCCGCGTCGATCAGATCGGCTCCGTCGCCATGGCTGCCGACAAAAACGGCATCATCGCGTT
>DATHQG010000263.1:0-11116 GCA_035483075.1 Edaphobacter sp.
GATGCGCTGGATGGCGTCGGCCATGGTGCGGGCGTGTTGTTCGGACTCGATGACGCACGGGCCGCCAATGAGGAAGAGTTTGCCGCGGCCTACGGGAACCTGATGGGGAGCGTCGCCGATGTCAAAGGGATGGTTCACAGATTTATTTGACCATACTCAGGAAAAAGGTGGACAAGCCGGAGAGATACTGTATCTGCAATCACATCGAAGTCTATGCAGCCTCTGGAGGTTTGAGATGGCCCTGCTCAGTCTTTCCGCTCTTGCGCTTGTGGTCGGGCTGCAGGTACAGCCGCAGACTGCTCCAACTCCAGCACCCGCTCCCGCGCCTGTGACCGAGGTGATCGCGATGACCAGGTTGAAGCCCGGAGTCGCGCTTCCGGATGTGATGAAGTTGGTGCCGGAAGAGGTACGCGTGGCCACTCAGCTCTATCTCGATGGGAAGATCGATCAGTGGTACACGAGGGGTGATGGCAAGGGAGCTGTCCTCATCCTGCGATGCAAGACCTCTGACGAGGCCAGGACGGTCCTCGCAGACCTGCCGCTGGTCAAGGCGGGATATCTCGATGTGGACTACATTCCAGTGGGGCCGTTTTCAGGATTGCGGAATTTGATAAGGCCACAACCTGCGTCGGATGGCGCCGCGCCACACTAGCATGCCCCACCGATGGTGGCATTACCTCTTCAGCGAGCGCCCAAAGCTGGAGAGCATCAGCGTCATAAAGGAGAGGCCGCGGCGGCTGTCTTCGCTGGTAGCGCGCTTCGCCAGCTGGAAGAGACTCGGCGGCGTTTGCTCGCGCCTGTGCTCTTTCGTTGCGCTCGCCATTGCCTTCGAGACTTGATCGAGGACCTCGGGATCAAGCTCGGTCAGGATCTTCGCGGCGGTCAGCAGATTGCGAATGCCAGCGATGCCCTCGGGCTGACCGGCATAACGCGAGAGGGTCGTAATGATCGTGTCCTTGGAGGCGATCAGGCCATGCAAAATATCAAGCAGCCCCTGGTCATAGGCGGCCTCAAGCACGTCGTACGCGGCCAGCAGAGCTGCGGCGTGTTCGTCGGGGGCCTTTTCCAGACGCCTCAGAAGATCGGCCTTGAAGTCCACGGTAATTGGTTTGAACGCTATCGGTTTGGCCATGGAAGACTCCTTACAACGCAACGAAAAACTAGACAGTAGTGGAGGCAATCTGAACGAGCTTGTCGCCGGGAGCTGTGCCGGGCAGATGATAGTCCGCACGCGCCCATTTGCGTTCGATCTCGAGGCCCGGCTGCGGGGTCCGCTTCCCGTAGCGGAAGTTTCTACGCGGCAGCGGGTTGTCTCCTTGCTCCGGCAGCAACGTCATGCTCACCGCCGTCTCCTTGAACGCAGGCGTGTGTGTATTGCGATCGGTGAAGCTGCTGGTCAGCCTGTTCACCGGCTCTTCGACCGAATTCAGCGGCATATAGAGCTGTTTGCCACGAACGCGCTCCGAGACCAGCACCTGCACTCGTACCTTGCCGTGCGGCGAGGTCACCTGAACGTATCGACCTGTGGTCACTCCGCGTTCGGCTGCCAGCTCCGGCGAGATCTCCACCCAGTTCTTCGGCGTGATCTCCTTGATGCCGGCCGTGCGATAGGTCATGCTGCCCTGCTCGAAGTGTTCCAGCAGGCGGCCGTTATTCAGGTGAAGATCATAGACAGCGCTTGTCTCCTCTGATGGAGGAATGTACTCGACCGGGAAGAACCTCGCCTTGCCGTCGGGGAAGGGGAACTTCTCGGTGAACAGCAGCGGCGAGTCGGTGCCGTCCGCATGCACCGGCCACTGCAGGCTGTTGAAGCCCTCCAGCCGCTTGTAGCTCACGCCGGCAAACAAAGGAGTCAGCCGCGCCACCTCGTCCATGATCTCGGAGGGATGCGTGTAGTTCCAGTTGCCGCCCATGCGGTTGGCGATCAGCTGAATGATCTCCCAGTCGGCCTTTGACTCGCCCAGCGGCTCAATCGCCTTATAGATGCGCTGGATGCGGCGCTCTGTGCTGGTGAAGGTCCCATCTTTTTCGAGAGAAGGGCAAGCAGGCAGCACCAGATCGGCAAACCTCGCGGTCTCCGAGAAGTTGATGTCCTGCACAATGAGGAACTCGACCTTCTCCAACGCCTCGGCCACGTAGTTTGCGTTCGAGTCGGAGGTGATGGTGTCCTCGCCCTTGATATACAGCGACTTGATGGACCCTTCCAGAATGGCGTCGAGCATCTCGTGATTATCTTTGCCCACGCTGGTCGGCAGCGTCACGCCCCAGTCTGCTTCAAACTTCGCTCGGACCTCCGGGTCGTCCACCTTCTGGTAGCCCGAGTAGACATTCGGCATCGAACCAAAGTCGCTGGCGCCCTGTACATTGTTGTGGCCGCGCAGAGGATAGGCGCCCGCGCCGGGCCGCATGTAGTTGCCCGTGACCAGCAGCAGATTAGACAGTGACGTCGCCGTATCCGAGCCGCCGCAGTGCTGCGTTACGCCCATCGCGAACAGAATGCAGACGCCATCGGCCGCTGCGATCTCATGCGCCACCTTCGTCAACGTGCTGGCCGGAACGCCCGTCACCTTCTCTGCATATTCGAGCGTGAAGGGCTCGAGCGATCTCTTATATTCGTCGAAGTGATTGACCCACTGATTGATGAAGCCCATCTTCGCAAGCCCGCTGTCGATGATGTACTTCGCGATGGCGCACATCCAAACGGCATCGGTTGAAGGATTTGGCTGGAAGAAGATATCGGCGCGCTCGCCATCTCGTTCTTGCGCAGGTCAGCGACGATCAGCCGCTGGCCGCGGTGCTTGTGCGAACGCTTGATGCGCGTGCAGAGCACAGGATGGTTCTCCGCCGGGTTTGCCCCGACGATGATCACCAGGCCGGCCTTCTCGATGTCCGAGATCGACCCCGAGTCTCCCCCGTAGCCCACGGTGCGCTGCAGCCCCATAGTCGCCGGGTTCTGGCAGTAGCGGGCGCAGTTGTCGACGTTGTTTGTCCCAATCACCGCGCGCGAAAGCTTCTGCATCAGGAAGCTCTCTTCATTCGTGCACTTCGACGAGGCAATAAACGCCAGCGCATCGGGGCCATGTTCGTTCCGGATGCGTTTGAACGTCTGCTCGATGATGTCGAGTGCCTCCTTCCATTCGATCTCGCGATAACCTTCGCCATCGCGCAGCAACGGCTTTACCAGCCGGTCGTCGGAGTTGATGTGTCCCCACGCAAACTTGCCCTTCACGCAAGTCGAAATTCCGTTGGCTGGTCCATGCCATGGCTCGATCTTCAGAATGTGCCGGTCGCGCGTCCACACCTCAAAACTGCATCCGACGGCGCAATAGGTGCAGACGGTCTTGGTGCGTTTGGTGCGCTTAGTGCGCATCTCCGACTCCATCTCGGAGAGCGCGAGGATCGGCCCATAGCCGATCGGCGGCTCGACCCCCTTGACAACGTCGATCATGTTGTTCAGCGCGTCTTGCGGCGTATCGGTCAGGTAGCCCGCCTCTCCAAGCATCGACTTCTCCATCAGCGCATTGCACGGACACACCGTCACGCAATGCCCGCAGGAGACGCAGCTCGAACCGTCAATCTTCGTGCCGCCGTCCCACAGCACGCGCGGATGGTCGCTCTCCCAGTCGATCGACAGCGTCTCATTCACCTGCACGTTCTGGCACGATTCCACGCAGCGCCCGCACAGAATGCACTGGTCCGGATCGTAGCGGTAGAACGGGTTCGACATGTCCTTCTCATACGGCTTCGGCGTGTAGGGTCGCGACTGGTGCTTTACATCCAGCTCCTTCGTCGTGTTGTGGATCGTGCAGTTCCCATTGTTGTTGTCGCATACCGTGCAATACAGCATATGGTTCTGCAGGATGCGGTCGAACGCCTCGCGCTGGGCGATGTCGACCGCATCGCCAGCGGTCTCCACCTTCATGCCCGCGACGACTTTGGTCGCACACGCGCGCACAAGTTCGCCGTTGACCTTGACGATGCAGGTGTCACAACTCTGGATCGGCCCCATCTGCGGCACATAGCAAACCTGCGGTACGGCCTTTTGCGCGTGCACTGCTGTCCGTTGGTTCAAAAGATCGATCAGCAGCTCGCCCGCGTGCCCCGGGACCTCGAGTCCATCAATGGTCAGCTGTGTATTTGGAGTGTGGTCGGCGGGAGTGTTCAGCAGCGATTTTGTAATGGCCATAAATTTGTCCAATTCAGAGGCGCTTGGCAAGAGTTGGTGCTGTTCTACGCACTCTGCACCATCCACATTACACCCGATTTGCATTAACAAATTCTTCACGAGAGGATGCATCCGAAATGGGCGCCGGACGCATCCAACTTGTTCCGCGTCGTGTGATTTCGGCTCGAAGATTTAAGCGCTTGGCTGCCGCGAAGTCACCGGTCGGCCCCACGACGGCGGTCACCTGAAAGGATCTGCTGAGCGGCCCTCAGCCCCGAACGCATCGCCGCGTGTACGGTCCCCCAGTGCCCTGTGATGTCGGTGTGCTCACCGGCGAAGAAGAGGGTGTCTTCGACAGGCCCTGTCATCTCCCTTGGAGCCCCCAGTCCGCCCGCCGCCACGTAGCTATACGCGCCAAGCGTATGCCTGTCATGTTGCCAATCGTGCGAGTAGCTGCCTCGCAGCCATCCGCGAACCTGGTCTTCGCCGATGCTGAAGATCTTCGCCAGCGTAGAACAGGCGCGTCGCCCTAGACCTTCCTCATCCATGCCTGCCAACGCAGCTGAACGGGGTCCTCCCACCCACCCTGTAATGGTGTGGCTCGGCTCCGGATGGGGCGTCCACCACACCGGCGGCATCTCCGAAAACGCAAAGAGAAAGCCCAGTTCGCCAAGCGCTGGCTGTGGCGGCAGCTTCTCCCAGAACCTCTCGCTAAATAGCAGCGTAAAGCGGCGGGCCCGGCCCATTCGCAAACGTCCCGCCGCTGCCAGAACGGAGCCAGGTCGCGGCGAGATCGTTACGCTGCTGCCTTGCAGCACGCCCAGCGGCAGCGTAATGACAACCTGTGCCGCACCAAAGCTGCCCGCACTGGTGACTACCTCTGCTCGACCCCGCTTCCATCGGATCTCCTTCACCGTCGCTCCGGTCAGCACCCTGCCACCATGCTCGACGGTCCGCCGTGCAAGGTAAGCCGGAAGCTGGTCGTAGCCACCGCGCAGCCCGTAGTTATGATCGCTTCCAATCGAATCCTCCGCCTTCTGCTGCGCCCCTAAAGACGCGGCGCTCACCTCACGATGATCGGCGGCGTTAAACCCTTCGACGTACCCGATCATCGGACCACGCTCCTCCATGGGCGTCTGTTCACGATCCAGATACTCGGCGAAGCTCATGTCCGGCCCGTCAAAGTTCTCCAGCCTCTCAAGCGGTTCGAAGACAGCACTCATCTCTGCGCCACAATCACTCAGCGCGCCGCCCTCGAAGCAGAGTTGTCTCCCGCCGCGTTCATAGGTCTCAAGCCCCGCCTCTTCGATCAACGCCCACAACTCCGGCGGTCTGCCGTGGATGAACTCCGCACCCAGCTCGATCGCCTCATCGCCAATGTGCCGCGTCCAGATGCGGCCACCGATCCGGTCCTGCGCCTCCAGCACCAGTACCTTCAGCCCGGCCTCCGCCAGCGCCCGCGCCGCAGTCAGCCCGGCCATCCCCGCGCCAACTACAACAACATCGTAAGTGGTCTCTGTCATCAGCGGTTAGATGCGCGCTCAGTGTGCTCCGCTGCTGCCATGTTCCTTGCTCCAGGTCGCGTAGGCGTCGAGCGCCTGCTGCGGCCCCGCGCTATACCACGCATATCCGTTGCGCCGCTCCAATGACAGCTCGCTCACGTCGTCATGGATCGTCTTGTCGCGGTCTCCAAAGACCGGCGCTCCGGTGCTGATGCTGTAATAACGCGCCCAGATCGGCCCCGCACCTGCCTTCGCTTCGAGGTGCCGTCCGCCTGGAGTGCCGCGCCCTCCGACCCACTCCTGCCCGTTGATCGCCGCCCCCTTCAGCCACGTTATGCCCGCGTTGACCGCTGCAATCACCGCAGGAGACGGATGCGGCAGCTGCATCAGATAGAGCAAGACGTCGGCGCTCTCTCCCGACGACAGGGCCGCCGGCTCATAGTTCCGTCCAGCGACTGGCGCCAGTGTCAGGGCATCATGCTGCTGCGCCCACACGGTGCGCCGTCCCTTCACCACCACCTGCGTCGCGAGAATGCACTCGAGCGCGTGGGCCGCACTCGCCGCCGCTTGCCGCCGCAGCTCTACGGGGACAAACGTGTAGTTGCCCGCTCCCTCTGCGACCGCGGTCAGCGTCTCCGCCGACTCTGTCACAGCGTTGTCATTAAATGTGATCGCGTCGTGATACCCGCCTTCCAGCGGCCACACCTGCGGCCACCCGCCGTTCGGAAACTGTGCCGCCAGCAGATACCGTATGCCGCGCAGAAAGCTGGCCCTGTACGCCTCCCCGGGTGCGCCTGGTGTCGTGCCCGAGACCAGAGCAAGAAAATGCAGCTCCGTGTTTGTCGCGTCGTTGTCGAGAGTACCCACATAGTTCCAGTGCGGGTCCTTGGGAGCGTCGAAGTCATCTTCGCTTGGATGCTTCGACAGATTGTCCGTCGTGTAACTCTGTCCCGGCATACGCACGGAGCCGCTCATGTCCAGGTTCTTACTCCATCCTCCAGCTGGCGTCTGAAAGCTGACGATCACGTCCGCGACATGCCGTGCCTCAGAAGATCCATACCAGGCAGCGTCTCGGTTCAGCGGCATCGTCCGCGCGCTGAAGCCTTCCTTCGGAATCGGAGGTTCAGGCACCCCAGCCGTTCGTTCGGCAGCAAGCGTGGCCCGGTCGATCTGCATCTGCTTCTGCGACCGTTCGAGGTAGGCCATCCAAACTGCGCGGTCCTTCGCGGGCAGCGCCGCGATCCGCGTGGGCGTGATGGACTCGGCCGCCTTGCTCGTACCGATCACCTCTGAAGAAAGTGGCGAGGCAATCAAAAGGCCCAGGAGAAAAATTCGTGCGGAAAAATGAAGTGGCATAAGCAGGGGGTCCTACATCGTTCGACGTAGCGGTAGACCGCAAAGACGCACCGGGGAGGGGCAGCACACCCCAACCCTCCCCTCTCAAGAAGACGGCCCGCCAAATCGTCGTCGCACTACCGCCAACCCCTCCTCAGTGGTCGTCGCCCTACCCTCAAGCTGAGCGTCCTCCGCGGCGTCCAGCATCGCCTTGAACTCGGGGCCGGGCCGAAACCCTGCATCGATCAAGTCCCTCCCAGTCACCAGCAGCTTCGGTCGCATCGTCTCCACCGGAGTCGCCTCAAGCCGCTCCTTCGCAAATTCATACAACCGCAGATCGCCATGCGCCGAGCTCGCATCCATCCAATGCAGCGCCAGATGCTCGTCAAACTTTGGCAGCCGCAGAAACCGCTTCAGCGTCGACTCCCGCATCTGAAGAATGTCGCCGAAGCGCATGTGGTTCTTTACCAGCGCGACAATCTGCTCCGTGTCCTCGTTCGAAAAACGCAGCCGCCCAAGGACCTCCTCGGCGATTCGCACCCCAACCTCGACATGCCCATCAAACCGGATGCGGTCGCCCTTCTTCTTCGGATCAGGCGGTCGAAACGTTGCAGGCTTTCCGACGTCGTGCAGCAGCGCCCCCCACGCGAGCGTTGCCGACACGCCAGGCTTGAGCTTCTCGAGCAGCAGCATCGTATGCACCCACACATCGCCCTCAGGATGAAACTGTGGCGGCTGCTTCACTCCATGCATCTTCACGACCTCGGGCAATACCTGCTCCAGCAAGCCCGTCGCATCGAGCAATTCAAACGCCCTTCGCGCGTGTCCTTCGGTCAACATCAGTGTCAGCTCATCGCGAATCCGCTCCGAACTCACCTGCCCAATCTCCGGCGCCGCCGCGCGAATTGCCGCCATCGTCCGCTGCTCGATCTCAAACTCCAGCCGCGACGCGAACCTCACTCCGCGCAGCATCCTTAGCTTGTCCTCGGCAAACCGGAGTGCCGGGTCTCCAATCGCGCGCACAATGCCGTTCGCCAGGTCCTCACGACCGTTCACATAATCGAGCGTCGCCGCCGCAGCATCGCCGGTCTCCTCAAAGACCACCGGATCGAGCAGCATCCCGTTGATTGTGAAGTCGCGCCGCAGCACGTCCTCACGCGGATCCGTCGAAAACCGTACAGCATCCGGCCGCCGCCCATCGCTATAAGCTCCATCATGCCGAAACGTAGCAACCTCTGTAGCAATCTCGCCGCCCTCACCATCCGGCTTACAAACCAACACCACCCCAAAGTGCGCTCCCACCGAATAAGTCTTCTCGAACAGACCCATCACCACATTCGGCGTAGCGCTGGTAGCCACATCAAAGTCCTTCGCCTCCACCCCCAGTAACATATCCCGCACACACCCACCAGCAAAGTAAGCCTGATGCCCAGCCGCCCGCAGCGTCTTTACGATGCGAACTGCTGTTTCGCGTTTTCCCGAATTAAACATGCTTACCTATTACGGCAAGTATGACTAAAGAAATATAGAAAATGATGCCGACAACGCTTGCTACGAGGAAGAAGCGTGCGCCAAAGCGAATGAAAGCATTTGTCCACCGGATAGGTGACCACGCGAAGATGCTCGCCATCTTTTCCAAATGCGCGAGCGAATATCTCGCTCCAAAAAACAAGCCACAGGAAAAAATTAGTCCAATTGAATAGAAGGGTATTGGGTTCATGCGGTAATCCCTCATCAACTTCGCATCCTCGCTAGTATAAAGAGATGTTCCCAGAGCAAATGACGGCCTTATTCTTGGGCAGTGAATCCACCACAGCCGAGGCTAGTAATCCGGCAACTGCCGAATCGCTTCCGACAAGCCGACTCATCAGGATGTATCTGCTTTCAAACGGCCATCGGAAGCGCTCTCCGTGAACTGGACTCGGCGGGCGCGTAATGTCAGTACTGCCGGTTTACTGTCCGCCTGCCCCTGTGCCTGCGCCTGCTCAGGCGAAGATAATTTACCCAGTTAGTGATGGCGAGAATCCAGAACGCCGTGGCCACGCGCAACCTGCCGCTCAAGCCGATCTGCCAGCCGGGCAGGAACAAATGGAAAGTGATCCCAAGCGGCAGCAGCGCGCAGCAAATGCTCCAGAGCACGGCAATTGTTCGCCGGGTGAACCGGGTGAGACACAGGAGCCAGCAAAGCGCGCCCAGGCTCCAGCAGTAAAATGCCAGCCCCCAAAAATCGTTGAGGATCGCCGTCCAGACTAGGTGCCCGTTGCGGTAGACGGTCAGGAAAGGCGCAAGAGTGAAAAGCAAAGCCAGACTGAAGGCTAGGCGGCGCCGGAACAGTTCTTCGCGAATCCACTCTAAATCCTGTTTTTCCCTGTCGGCCTCTGGCAGAACCGGTGCTGCACTGCGCAATTCTTCGAGTGGCGTCACGGCTCTTCTCGCAATCCGCTCAAAATCCGGATTCTCTCGAAAATATTCCTCCATCAGGCGCTTCGTGTCCTCGCTGGCCTCGTCGGAAAAATAGACCGGTAGCAAGTCGGTCATCACATCGCGTGTAACGTTCATCGCCTATCCTCCAAAGCACTCAATTTCTCGCGGATCGGATTTCGAGCCGCCATCAGCCTTACCCGTGAACGGTGCACTTTCACCCTGGCCGCTGTCACCGTGATCTTCAGCGCAGCAGCGATCTCCTCGTACGGCATTTCATCGAGCGAACGCATCAGCAGCGCAGCACGATCGGTTTCGGGCAGATCCTGCAGCCCCGCCAGCACAGCCGACAATTCCTCTTTGTGTTCCAGAAGCTCGTGCACGCCGGTTCCTGGGTCCGCGTCTAGTCTGTCCAGCGCCTCGCTTCGCCAGGCTCGCCGTTGCAGGTCCAGATAAGCATTCCGCGCAACTGCGAAGAGGTAGCTCTTCACCGTGAGTTCCCGGATTCGCCCGCGTGTCAGCCAAACGCGAAGGAACGTGTCCGAGGTGATGTCGTCAGCCAGCGCGCGGTCGCCACACAGAAACAGCGCGAACCGCCGTACCTCTGGTGCATATTTCTCGTAGAGACACTGGAAGTCCATCGGACTGACGATCACAGAGAGAGTACGCGCGGGAAGACCAAATGTTACATCGGTCTGGAGCTATTCGCCCTGCAGGTTCAGGAGCGAGCAAGCTACGTGTCGTCGGCCACCCGGAAATAACCACATCGATAATCCGAGAAACGCGTTTCTCGTCATCTACTTTCGAATCGCAGCGCATTCGCTGGAGGCCCCGCCCCTTGACAAGCCTGATAAAATAAAGACAGGGAAAGAGTGTGAGTCCGGCCACCGCGCCGGACTTTTGACGTTAACCAGGGACACTGCAAGTCCAAGCCTAAGCCCTTTCTATCTAAGACTTTGGCACTTTAAGTACGGGGGAGGGGTACGCACAACATGATCGAAACCGGCCTCATCCTGGGCATCGAAAGCTCCTGCGACGAGACCGCTGCAGCCGTCGTCCGTTCTGGCTCCAGGTCCCTCTCCAATGTAGTTGCTTCGCAGATGTTTCTCCACGCCAACTACGGAGGAGTCGTCCCCGAACTCGCCTCCCGCGAACACCTCCGCAACATCGTCCCCGTAGTGCGCGAAGCAATCTCCCGAGCCGGCATCACCTTCAACGACCTCGACGCCGTAGCCGTCACCGAAGGCCCAGGCCTCGCCGGTGCTCTCTTAGTCGGCATTACCTACGCCAAAGCCCTAAGCTTCGGCCTCGACAAGCCGCTCATCTCCGTCAACCACCTCGAAGGTCACATCCACGCCGTCCTCATGGAGACCCGCCAGCGCACGGAGTCGCCTCTGTTAGCCCTAGTCGTCTCCGGCGGCCACACGCATCTGTACCTCGCGAAGCAGCAGGGAAGCGACAGCGCCTGGACCTATCGCAACGTAGGCCGTACGGTTGACGACGCCGCGGGCGAGGCCTACGACAAGGTCGCCAAGCTCCTCGGCCTCGGCTACCCCGGCGGCCCATGGATCGACGCTCTTGCCCCACACGGCAACCCGCGCGCCGTCCCCTTCACCTTCAGCGAAATCAAGTCCCGCGTCCGTCGCGATGGCAGCGTCCCCACAAACAAAAAAGCCCAACCCCGCGGCGCAGG
>DATHQG010000264.1:0-5374 GCA_035483075.1 Edaphobacter sp.
CGCGACAACCAGTTCACCTCCGACATCAACTTCAGCTGGACCAAGGGCAGGCACGCTATGAAGTATGGTGCCACCTGGTACCACTTCGACCTCAACCACTTTCAGCCGTCCGTCGGTTCTGGAGTCAGTAACCCTCGCGGAGGCTTTATGTTCCAGGGAAGCATGACGAGCAACACCAGTACCGTCACCGCCTACAACGCGCTCGCTGATATGCTCCTCGGTCTCCCCAATAATGGCACGGGCATAGCCGTAGCCAAGAACGAACAGTTGTACAACCCGAACTCCTTGCGCTGGACCGAGTGGGCCGGTTATGCGCAGGACACATGGTCCGCGACTCCCAAGCTCACAATTAACTACGGCATCCGGTACGAGCAATATCCAGCGCCCTACACTGACAAGCACGGCGTCTTCCGCCTCGATCCCACCCTGCCTCAGACGGCCAACATCGAAGTCGGCGGTGTCGGCGGCAACCCCAGAAACGCAGGGATCGATGTTGGATGGGGGCAGATCACTCCGCGGTTAGGTCTGTCCTATCGCATAGACCCAATGACGGTCATCCGCGCCGGCGGCGGAATCACGACAGATCCCGAGAGTTATCGCTTTCTGCGCGATCAGTACCCCAGTGAAATCGCTCAGGCCTACGTCGGACCCGGAGCGGGGACCCTGTCATTAGACCCCAACAACAATCCCGTCACGCTCACGACGGGCATCCCCATTGCAGCCACGCCAACCATTACCAACGGCTTTGCGTCGCTTCCTGTAACCATTGGAACCAATACGACCCCCTCAAACATACATCGTGGATACATTGAAAGCTGGAACGTATTTCTTCAGCACGATTTCGGCCGCAACTACGTGGCCAACATCGGTTACGTCGGAACTCACGCGGTTCGCCAGTTCTCTGATATCACTCTCAATGCGGCTCCCTTGCCCAGCGGCGCAACCACTTGCATGCCCAATGGCCAGTACAATCCGTCCACCGGCCTCACTGGAGCCTGCTCGTTCAACGCCAACCAGATCATCAACCAGCAGCATTGCACGGCCCTCACCGGATATGTCTGCTACAACACCGGCGGCATCACCATGAACGAGCCAATCTTCGACGCAGAGTACAACGCCCTGCAGGCGCAGCTGACGCGCAATGCAGGTACTGCGTTTCAGTACGGCCTGATCTATACCTGGTCGCATGCATTTGACGATGCAGATAATGGTGCGGGTTCGGGTTCCACCGGCCCTGCCTATGCATATCCCGGTTACTTCAACCTGAACCGGGCCCAGTCGGGCTACGACCGCACCAACAACCTCCAGTTCTGGGGAATCTACAAACTGCCATTCGGCAGCGGCCAGGCGTTCCTGACCCACGGCGTCGCCGGCGCGATCTTTGGCGGCTTCCAGTTGACAGGACAGATTAGCCACATCAGCGGAGCGCCGTTCACAGTGAGCCCGTCGTCCCCAGCTATCAACGCGCCTGGCGCAACGGAGTATGCCCAGCTCGTCGCTCCCTACCACCAGCTTAGCGGTCATGCTCGCTCGGCTGGCAGTCCCGTGTCTGGCGGACAGACCTGGTTCGACCCGACATCCTTCGCCAACCCCGTCGAGCCCCAATACACCAACCCCAGCGCGCCTGGTTACGTAAATTGCTCGGTGCCCTCTTGCATGGTCTCGCCAAACTTTGGGAACACCCGCCGCAACGAATTCCGCGGACCGGGCGTTACCAACATAAATGCAAGCGTCACTCGCGACTTCAAGGTGTGGCGTGAAAGCGCGTTCCAGGTTCGGGTCGAAGCGTTCAATCTGCTCAACCACGCGGAGCTCGTCAGCAATCCCAACTCAACCGTAACTCCCGCCGGCGGAGTATTCGGATACATCACCAGCTTTGCCCTCAGCAACAACGCCAATCCCACGCGCACCATTCAGTTCAGCGGGCGCTTCAACTTCTAGAGGAAACGTGCAATTAAGAGGCAGCTCATTCATTGAGCTGCCTCTTTTGCGGTTAGTCCTCGGCTCTTGCCG
Source organism: Edaphobacter sp. (assembly GCA_035483075.1). GTDB lineage: Bacteria > Acidobacteriota > Terriglobia > Terriglobales > Acidobacteriaceae > Edaphobacter. The sequence goes on from DATHQG010000264.1 coordinate 2,014, forward strand.
CTGCTCAAAAACTCTCGACTGTCTTATCGCCGCAAAGTTTTTTCGCGGTTTTTGGCCCAAAAAACGCTTGTCAAGTCCCAAAGTGAAGTAACTCCTTACCACACAATAAGATCCGCATGGCATGTTAGTTACCCTCAATCCGCTATACTGAATATATAGATCAAAAACAAGCAAGAACACGCAATCCGGACAGCTTCCGGCGCTAACTTGTTTGTTTGGAAGAATTTGGCTGCAACTCCTTTGTTATGAATATTTTGCAGGTATTGACGTACTGTAAACTATTGATTTACAAGGATATTACGCGCGGGCAATAGGGGGGTACCCCCTGCTTTAGAAGGAAGAAGAGGCATCAGAGGGGTGCCGGCACGGTTACTGAACTACTGCGTCGAAGGCTCCCGTTTCGATTGTTGCCCCATGTTTCATCTGGACGAAGATCCGGTACCGCCCAGAGGACGGGAACCCATAAGGGAACTCGACGATGTTGGAGATCGGTCCACCATGCTGGCCCATCTCCATCGGCATGTTCATATCCATAGTCATGTCTTGATCTGCTGTCGCGTTGTTGCCGTTGGCGAGCATCAGCGCCGCCATCGCTGCCGAACCTTCAGGATGAGTGTGAGCGAACACTGTCCCGTCCGTTTTGACGAAAGCAGCGTGTCCTGCCATGCCCATATACGGCTGTACATCGGCCGCTGGCTTGCCGTTGGCATCCAGAAGTCGGAAGCGGAAACTGTAAGCGGTGTTTGCAGTCAGGGTCGAAGGGCGGTCCCACACCATGACATAGCCATCGGGCAACGTAAACGAGTTGCCGAGCGCGCCTGCGCTAAGAGGCTGCGGATGCGCGGCAGCATCATCAGGGCCAAGGACGCCCCCAGGCATATTGGCCGGAACGACAATCTTGGAGACAAGCGTCTCGGGGAAGCCGGTGACGTGGACAACATCGCCGTACAACATGTAGTCACCGGCCGGCATGGCAGGCAGCGAAATTCGGAAGTCGCCGGCGCTGGCAAGCTCTGGATGCAAGTGAAAGACAGCGTCCATCTCCGGTTCGCGGATCGCGTAGAGATGCATCAGGTGCCCGTGGTCTGGCAGGAAGTCATTGTTCGAACGGGCCTGCCGTTCGTTGTCGGGATGAAACGCACGCACATTGAGATCGAGCACATTACCCGAGAGCGCTGGATCAACTTTGAGAGGTCGATAGACATCAAGTGAGTAACTCGCCGCTTCAACATTCCACCACTTCGCTCCGCCCCAAACCAGGAGAGCCATAAAGATGAGGCTACCGACAGTTGCTGCTACGGCCCGCCGGCGGCGGCCTGGCGATACGACCGCGCCGGGCTCAAGGCGAGCGTCCCGGACAGCCGCGGCAACGATACCGGCCATGCTCACGACAAGGAACAGGCCGAGAACGCCGAGCGTAATACCGAGCCCACGCTGCATCTTCAGCGTCGAGAGAGCAACAGCGGGGACCGGGACCGAGGCTGTTTGCTCACCACCGTCTCCGGCGACCTCAAGCCGGACCTCCCAGGAGCCCGAAGCCATCATCCACAGATTGCCTGTAAAGAAGGCCGGGTCGGCGGCGGAGCGCGTCATCGGGTCCGACGTTGGAGGATGCTTCGACGCCTCGCCCGTGATCGGCAGGGGAGTGATGCGGATGCCACTGACGTTCGCTCCACTCGATCGGACCTCAACTGTCGCGACTCCCGGGATTACGGTCGGCATGCGGACGGTGACGTACAGCTTGTAGGGGCCGGCATTGATCGTCTCGAACACGTCCTTGCTGCCGACGTGCGCGCGCGCGGCTTGAGGTGCGATAAAGATGCAGAGCAGGGCGAGAAGCGTGAAGCGAAGGGGGCCAGACGAAGGCTTCACCGCTGCACGCTCCGCATCCAGCGTCCGAAGCTCAAGCCGATCCAGGTGCTGATCGAGGCGTAGATAGCGGCGCGCAACAGGCCCAGGTAGAGAGTGAGGCCGTAATCGGGGTGGAAGAAGTGGCGGAGACGATCATATCCATCAGGTCTCGAGTTGTAGTCGAAGTAGATGGTGCCGAAGAAGCGGTTCTCGGAAGCCTTGGAGAGGAGAAAGTTCGCGAACGGCCATTCGACGATAGTCAGCACAGCGATAAACAGGAAGCCCGAGACGAGCGCGACCTTCCAGGGCTTCCATGCCCGAGTTTTTTGCCAAAGCAGATCGAGCGCGAGTGCGGGCACGAAGATGAGGACGGGAAACTTGGCGGGCACCAGGTGCGTGACCGGATTGAAGACAGGTCCGAGCTTTGGCTGCGCTGGAAAAAGCGGAAAGATCAGGATCTCGGCGATTGCGAAGATCATGTAGACCGCAGCGGTAGAGGTCGCCGCCCACTTGTATCGCGAGGCCTGCGACAGGATGGCGAAGGCGAGCGGCAGCGCGATTCCCATTGCGACGTACGCACTCACGGAGTGCAGTTGCACGTCCCAGGTGTACTCCAACAAGAAGAACATCTGGCCGGCGACGATGAGTCCGCCGACGTAAAGGAAGAGACGTTGCAGTCTCTTGTAGGTCCGTTCGCCTGCCGCCGAATCGTCTGCCATGGCGCGATTCATAGCGGCGAGGATTAAAAAGAGGACGCCTACTGCCACGGCGCGGATGCCGAGAATGAGTAGCGTGTGCGGCGGACTGACGATCTTCACGTCGAGTCCGTAGGCCGCATGCCACCAGTTATCGAATGGCGCTGATGTGATCATCGCTATGCCACCCCATGCCGCGATGAACGCGCCGAGCGGAGCGCGGAATCCTAATACGTTGACCGATGCGGCTTTCTGTTCTTGGGAGCGTCCGAAGGTATTGATCAATATCAGATAGCCGCAGATGATAGCGGCAATTACGCCACAGGCCTGGATCGCCAGGTGTGCCGGTGTCCAAAAGGTGTCCCTGCCGATGGAGCGATGCCAGGAGACGTCCCACGCGCCACCGATAGAGGATGACGTGACGGCTAGGGCACCGCACCACACGTACCAGGGAACGCCTGCGGTCTTGGTAGCAGCGTGCGTAACTGGCTGGGCGGTAACTATATTCGTTGAGATAGGGAGAGTGGACATCGGAGCCTCACAGGTTCTGACGATATTTTATAACGCGCCTACCCCCACCCCCCACCCCCTTGCCCGGGCGTAATATCCTTGTAAATCAACAGCTTACGGCATGTCAATGTCCGCAAAATCTTCATAGCAAAGGAGTTGCGGCCAAATTCTTCCAAACAAAAGAGTTAGCCAGGAAGGACCTCGAAAAATCCTCGGGCTTGCTTCTTTTTGATCTATATATCCAGTATAGCGGGTTGGAGATAACTAACATGCCACGCGGATGTTGTTGGTTTGGAATGGGTTAG
>DATHQG010000265.1:0-17246 GCA_035483075.1 Edaphobacter sp.
CAGCGTCTTCGCCTTCGCCGTCCTCCCCACCATCATCTTCGTCTCCGCCTTCTTCGCCATCCTCTACCACATTGGACTCATGCAGCAGATCATCAAGGTCGTCGCCTGGCTCATGCAGCGCACCATGGGCACCAGCGGCGCAGAAAGTACCAACGTCGCCGCCAGCATCTTCATGGGCCAGACCGAAGCCCCGCTCACCATCCGCCCCTTTCTCAGCGGGGCCACACGCTCCGAACTCATGACAATCATGACCTCCGGCATGGCCCACGTGTCTGGTGGAATCATGGCCGCTTACATCAGCTTCGGCATCAACGCGCAGGACCTGCTCTCAGCCGTCATCATGACCGCCCCCGGCACCATCCTCGTCGCCAAGATGCTCGTCCCCGAAACCGAGGTCCCCGCCACTGCCGGCACCGTCCGCATGCCGCCCAACGAAGAGCACAAAAACGAAAACTTCGTCGCCGCCATCGCCCGCGGCACCATCGACGGCGGCCAGCTCGCCTTCAACGTCGCCATCATGCTCATCAGCTTCGTCGCTCTCGTCGGCCTCTTCAACGCCATCATGCTAGGCATCTCAAACTTCGCCTGGGCCCACGGCCACATTCCTTTCCCGCACTCACTCAACGCCATCCTGGGAGTAGTCGGCGCACCCGTCGCATGGCTCATCGGTATCCCCTGGCACGAGTGCCGCACCATCGGCAACCTCCTCGGCACCCGCACCATCATCAACGAGTTCCTCGCCTTCCAACAGCTCGGCACCCTCAAGCATTCCCTTGACCCGCGGACCTTCTCCATCGCCACCTTCGCTCTCTGCGGCTTCGCTAACGTCGGCAGCATCGGCATGCAGATCGGCGGCATCGGCGCACTCGTTCCAAACCGCCGCAACGACCTCGCCCAGCTAGGCCTACGCGCGATGCTCGCCGGAACCATGGCCAATCTCATGTCCGCCAGCATCGTCTCCATGCTCATTAAATAAGCATCAACGAGCGTCCCCACCCAGCATTCGCTACCGAGCTAAGCAACCAGCTTCAAATAATCCGGCTCATCCGCAATCGTCTTATAACGAAACTGCCGCACGATCTTCGGTCCCTTCAGAAAGAAGATGCCCTGCATTTGATGACCGTCTTCTTTGATCGCCCCGATTCCATGCTTGAAGATCGCACCCCTCAGCCAACCCATCCAAACCGATGGCTGGAACAAGGTCAGAGCCGGATGCATTCGAGGCAATGCAAACACCGGGAGCTGATACACCGACGCCGCCGGATCGCTAATTCGCTCCACGTCCCCAATTCCGTAGTAATCGAAGAACGGCTTAGCGCGCTCGGGCGTCCCAAGGTGCACAAAGACAGGCCGGACCCCACGGCGGTCGAGCTCACCACGAAGCTCCGCCACATCGCTGATCGCCTGCCGACAGAACGAGCACCCAAAGTGCCGCAAAAACACCAGCAACACCGGCGAGGCCTCAGCAAGCCCAAGCAAGCTCGCCCCCGACTCTGTGTGAATTGAGGCAAACGTAGTCGCGATCTCGTCCCCAGACCTCGTAGCTGCTTCCACCGTCGGCTGCATCGGATCCGGTCCTCTCATTGCGTCCCAAAGACGTCGAGCAAGTATATATATTTGTGCAGCTATCTTCACCCATCAGCCGATGGCGCCAAAATACGAGGTTTGGCCGCGGCAGCGTCTGCGCCAAGCTGCAGCGTTCCAGTAGAATCGTGATGGACAGTAAGGCAAACAAATGGAACCTGTGCTCATCGAACAATTCTTTCTTGGCTGTCTCGCCCACGCCTCTTACCTCGTCGCCTCCGAAGGCATAGCCGCCGTCATCGACCCCCAGCGCGACGTCGACATCTACATCGAAGCCGCGAAGCAGAAGGACCTCAAGATCGACCACATCATCGAGACCCATCTCCACGCCGACTTCGTCTCCGGCCACCACGAGCTGGCCGAGCGCACCGGCGCCCGCATCTATCTCGGCGAAGACGCCGCCGCGACCTTCCCTCACACAGCCATCAAAGACGGCGACACCCTCCGGTTCGGCAACGCCCGCTTCGACTTCCTCCACACTCCCGGCCACACCCTCGAGAGCGCCTGCGCCGTCCTCACCGATTTAGCCGAGCCCTCCCATCCGCGCGCGGTCTTCACCGGCGACACTCTCTTCGTAGGCGACGTTGGCCGCCCCGATCTTTCCGGCGACCACACCCCGCAAGAGCTCGCCGCCATGCTCTACCACAGCCTCCACGACAAGCTCCTCAAGCTCCCAGACGAAACCGAGATCTATCCCGCCCACGGGGCCGGCTCTCTCTGCGGCCGCCAGATGGGCTCCGAGCGCTCCTCCACCATCGGCAAGCAGCGCCGCACCAACTACGCTCTCCTCGCCCGCAGCGAGGAAGAGTTCATCCATCTCCTCACCGACAGCCTCCCCCCGCGCCCCGAGTACTTCGGCCGCGACGTCGAGCTCAACCGTCAGGGCGCATCGTCCCTCGATCAGCTCCCTGCACCCAAACCACTCTCCGCACCCGAGGTCCTCCGCCTCCAATCCGAGGGCGCCATCGTCCTCGACACCCGTCCCGCGATGGAGTTCGCCGTGGCCCACGTTCCCGGCTCCCTGCACATCGCGCTCTCCGGCCAATACGCCTCATGGGCAGCTCGCATCCTCGGCCTCGACAAGCGCATCATTCTCGTCGGCGAAGACGCGGACCAGCTCCGCGAGTCCCAGCTCCGTCTCGCCCGCGTCGGCATCGAGCACGTCGACGCCTACCTCGAAGGCGGCATCACCGGCTGGCTCAAGGGCGGATACGAACTCGACTACATCCCCCAGATCTCCGCCCAGGAACTCGCCGACTTGCAGGAGCAGGAGAAGGGCCACCTCGCGGTCCTCGACGTCCGTGAGCCCGGCGAAGTCGAAACCGGCGCCTTCGAAAACTCCATCAGAATTCCGTTGGGCCAGCTCGCCGACCGAACCAGCGAACTCGACTCCAGCCAGCTCATCGTCGTTCACTGCAAGGGAGGCTATCGCAGCTCCATCGCGACCAGCGTCCTTCGCCGTGCCGGCCTCCGCGAAATCGCCAACCTCACCGGCGGCTTCGACGCATGGCAGGCCGCCGACCTTCAAAAGGCACAGCCAGCCTCGTAAGGTGAGGTCGGCGCTTTCGTGCGAAGCAATTCTGCGCAACGGAAAAAACCGCCCGCAAAAATCAGGACTTTGATCCATTTCCCCGGCGCCCCGGGCGCGTGCCACCTGTACTATTGCTACGTCAAGCGTGGCAAATGAAAGTCTTCACGGACGTATCTCACCTTGGCCAAATAGCTATCGAGAACTCGACCGATGCGCGAGGAGGTCATCAGGATGGCGCTGATGAAGGGGAACAAAAACAACGACACCGACAAGCGGCATCTCCGAATAGAAGAAGGACGCACCGCAGGCCTGCTGAACGTCGTCGTCGCAGTGGCCGTCGCCGCCGTTGCCTATACCGACTGGATCGTCATCGCCAATGTTTCGATGGGCTACCTTTACATTCTTCCCATCGCGCTCAGTGCGCTGTGCAATCGGTTGCCTATCACCATCGCCTTGGCCGTCCTCTGTACTATCTTGCAGGAGATCTTTGGCCCGTCATTCGACACCCTTCACGTTAGGGTCATTCGCACCGTTATCAGTCTGGCTGGCTATCTTGTGGTTGGATTCCTTGTCACGAAGATCGCAAAGCAACGCGGCCGTTTGGCGGCCGAGGTCAGACGGCAAAGGGACGAATACGAGCATGATCTGATGTTGGCCGCCCAGGTCCAGCAGCAAGTCCTGCCCAGGCCTCCGGTCATGCCCGGCATTGAACTCGCAGCATCCATGCAGACCGCGCGCTTGCTTGGCGGCGACTACTACGACTTCTTTCAGATCTCCGACAACGTAGTCGACGTCGTCATCGCGGACGTCTCCGGCAAAGGCGCCGCGGCCTCGCTCCTGATGCCCTCGTTGGCAGTCGCGCTACGCCTTCGCGCGAAGGAGTTGAGTGGACCCGCGGCGATCATCAAAGATCTCGATGGGGTCCTGAAGCAGATCACAAATCCGGCAACGTTCGTGACTATCTTCTACGCACGTTTGAATCCGGCCCTCCGGACCCTGCAGTATGCCTGCGGCGGCCACAATCCGCCCCTCCTCGTCCGCCCGCTGACCGGCCAATCTATCCTGTTGGACCAGGCCGGCCCTATAGTAGGGATCCTGCCTGACGCACAGTTCTCAGATACAGTCGTTTCGCTCGAACCAGGCGACATCCTCACCCTCTTCACCGATGGCGTCACCGAGCAGGAGAACGAGAACGACGAGCAGTTCTCGCTCGACCGCCTGAAAGATCTCATTGTCAGCAAAGAAACGTACCCCGCCGCCGAATTGGTAGACGACGTCACCAAGGCCGTCTCCACCTTTGCAGGAACAAAGGAGCAGGAAGACGATCTAACCATTGTCGTGGCGAAAATTCTATAGTGCCATACAGGGGCTTTGAGCGCATCACAAAGCCTGTCGCTGCGCATCGCCCCGATCCGCAAATCTCAGTCAACCTTTGGCCCCACCTAACTATCACACTTATCTATATAGAGCCATCCCTCAAATTATTCTGGCAAGTCCGGAATCTCGCCCTGTACACTCGCCGCACCGAACGGCCAAAGAGGCGCGTGGCACATGGAGGCACCATTGACTTTGCAGAGAATCTTCAAGTCTTCCCCCACTCACCTGTTCAACCTCTCTCTTCTCTCGATTTGCCTCTTCACCTTCGGTTGCGGCGCCGGCGCCCCGTCCAACGCTCCTATAGCGGCCCCGCTACTCCAGGGCCACATCCATGGAGGCCAGCAACCGGTCTCAGGCGCTTCCATCCAACTCTACGCTGCTGGAACAAGCGGCTACGGCACCGGAGCGACCTCCCTCCTCTCCGCACCCATCACCACGGACGCAAATGGGAACTTCACCATCACCAGCGCGTCGCCCTGCCCGACCTCCATTAGCCAGCTCTATATCGTCGCTACCGGTGGCAATCCAGGCCTTGACCCCTCAACCAACAACACGGCGCTCGCTCTAATGGCCGCCATCGGCCCATGCGTCCTCAATGGCGGTCACTATACCCTTAGCCCCACTGCCTTCATCAATATCGACGAGGTCACCACCGTCGCCTCCGTCTACGCCCTCGCCGGCTTCATGGATGCGGCCACCACTCAGATTGGCGCCAGCTTCTCCAACTCGATTGGCATCGCCAATGCCTTCCAGACCGTTCCCAATCTCGTTGACATCTCCACTGGGCAGGCCCTGACAACCACCCCAGCCGGCAACGGTACCGTTCCCCAGGCCGAGATCAACACGCTCGCAGACATTATCGCCGCCTGCGTGAACTCCACCGGCAGCGGACCGGCATGTACCTCCCTCTTTACCGCAGCCACCCCCGTAAATGGCACCGCGCCCACCAATACGCTCCAGGCCATCTTCAACATCGCCACGCACCCCGTATCGCAGGTCGGTGCGCTCTACGCTCTGTTCTCAGCGACCTCGCCCTTCCAGCCCGCACTGCCGTCCGCCCCCAACGACTGGACCATACAAGTCAACTACGCCGCTTATGGAGCGCTCCAGAGCGCGCTTGCGATCGACGCAGTCGGCAACGTTTGGGTCGCAAATCAAGTCACCCCGGGAATCACTGCGGGCAGCGTGACCGAGCTCAGCAACAACGGCGCCATCCTGTCAGGCCCGACCGGCTTCACCGGTGGCGGACTCGATGAACCAATCAGCATCGCCATCGACCCGTCAGGAAACGCCTGGCTCACCAGCAGTCTCTCTACGACCCTGACCAAACTGAGCAGCACTGGGACCCCGCTCTTCAATACGACCAACTCCATCCTCGGGACATCTCCAGGGTTGGCCATCGACGGATTTGGAGACGTATGGTGCGGAGCACTCGCAAAGTTCGACAACAACGGAAATCTGCTCTCTGGCGGCGGCTACACCGGCGGGGGTATCGGTCAAGTCAGAGGCATGTCTATCGACGCCGGCAATAACGCATGGATTGCGAGTAGTACTGGAAGCTCCACCAGCAGCATTGCAAAGTTCACCAACGCCGGAGTTCCACTCTCAGGCACCACCGGCTACACCTTCACTGGTCTGACTGGGGCCTGGCGCACCGCCAACGACTCAAGTGGAAACACCTGGGTCGCTAACAACGGCTTCATTCCCAGCATATTCAAGCTCGGCAGCGATGGGACAAACCTCTCAGGCTCAAACGGCTTTACAGCTGGCGGAGTCTCCAACCCACTCAGTATTGCCATCGACGGCGCAGGCAATGTCTGGGCCACCAGCGATACAACAAGCTTTGCAACAGGATCGCCCGTCGTCACCAGCAGCATGGTCGAGCTGGGCAACAACGGAAGCCTGCTCTCGGGAACCACTGGCCTGTCTGTCGTTTCAACTTCATCGCTTGCCTATCCCGTCTACGACGCTGTCGACAGCTCCGGTAACGTCTGGGTCGCCATGTCAAGCAGCAACATCGTAGAGATGGTCGGCGCAGCGACGCCGGTCGTCACACCACTCTCGCTCGGCGTGAGAAACAACACCCTCGGTGCCCGCCCCTGAGCTTCAAGGAAGCCCGGACTCCAAGGAATCGCGTATCTGAAAAATATTTCGCCCGAACACCGCAAAAAACCTCAGCATTTTCGTGTGTCAAGCCCCGAAACCACTCAACCCCTTACCACACAACAACATCCGCGTGGCATGTTAGTTATGTCCAATCTGCTATCCTTAAAAAGATAGAAAAAAAGTCCCGGCAATCACACCGGGATTTCTCTTTTGGAGACAGCAAAGGAGCACAAAGCTTTTATTTGCAATATTTTGGACGCAACTCATCTGGAATGAATATTTTACAGACGAAGTTACTCCATAAGTGACTGATTCTGGCTGTTTTAGCCGCGGGCAAGGGGGGTACCCCACCCACACGAACGAAACGACAGACCGCAGGACCATTGATGACTGACCTCTTCTGCAACGCCCAATCCGCCGTCGACTACATCCACGCCAGAACAGACATCACTCCCGTCATTGGCATCGTCCTCGGCTCCGGCCTCGGCAACTTTGCCACCCAGGTCAAGGGCGCCGTCCGTGTCCCCTACGCGGACGTCCCCCACTTCCCCCGGTCCACCGTCCAGGGCCACTCCGGCAACCTTGTCCTCGGCACCATCGAAGGGGTTCCCGTCGCCGTCATGCAGGGCCGTGTCCACGCCTATGAGGGCTATCCCCTTTCAGAGGTCACCTTCCCCACCCGTGTCCTCGGCCTCCTCGGCTGCAAGACGCTCGTCCTCACCAACGCCGCCGGCGGAATCAACATCGACTACAAGCAAGGCGACCTCGTAGCACTCTCCGACCACATCAACCTCACCGGATTAAACGCCGCCCTCGGCCCCAACGAACCCCGCTTCAGCATGGTTCCCGGCGCCGGTCAGCGGTTCTTCGACATGTCCGCCGCCTACTCGTCGCGCCTCCGCAGCCTCGCCGTCGAGGAAGCCGCCCGCCAGGGCTTCCAACTCGCCGCAGGCGTCTACCTCGCCGTCCTCGGACCCTCATTCGAGACCCCCGCAGAGATCCGCGCCTTCCGCACCCTCGGCGCCGACCTCGTCGGGATGTCCACCGTCCACGAAACCATCGTCGCCCGCCACATGGGCCTCGAGGTCCTCGGCATCTCCCTCGTCACCAACATGGCCGCCGGTGTCCTTAACGAAACCATCCACCACGAAGATGTCATGGAGGTCGGCCGCCGCGCGGAAAAGCAGTTCACCAACCTTCTAACCGCCATTGTCCCGCGAATCGTCGTTCAGCCCTGAGCTGCGAGCGTCGCCACCGCCGACCGGGCCTCCACCGCCGCCATCTTCCTGTGCAGCCCGTCGCTCGAAAAAGCAATCGGCGCCTCGGCAAATCGCACCTCCACCTTTACCCCCCGCAGTCCAAGAAACTTAAAAATATGCGCCAGCATATTTCGGTTTCCCCAATAACAAACGTCGTCGGCCACACTAACGTCCGGTCCATTCGGGACCGCAAAGCTGTATCGCAAATGGGCCGCTGTCACGGGCGAACCACCATCAATCACCTGCGCCAGCAACCCACTGTGGAACTTCAGCAGATGACTCCCATCCGATGTCGTCCCTTCAGGAAAGAACACCACTGGCAAACCCGCATTGAGCGCCGCCTGCATCCCCTTCCGCGCCCGCATCGCCGAACCGCCATGTCCGCGCTCCACATAAACCGTCCCCGACATCGTAGTCATCCACCCCACAACAGGCCACCGCGCGATCTCCGCCTTGGATACGAACACACAAGGATGGACCGCTGCGAACACCACGATGTCCACATAACTAAGATGGTTCGATATCACCGCTCCGCGCTCCGGAAACTCACCCACCACGCTGATATCAATCCCGAACCCCCGCATCGCCCGCGCACAGAACCGATGCAGCCAATCCGCCCGCTGCTCCCGCGTCGCTGGCCGCTTGACAGCCAGCTCCGTCCCCGCCACGACAAACATCCCCGCCAGCCGAACGCTACGCCAGGCGGCCCGAAAGAAGTTCACCGGATCGGATCCTCATCTCTCAACAAAGACGCAGTTCTCACTAGCGCAGTCTATCCTGTAAGAAGTGCGACCCAGTAAATCAAATCACAACGACTCCATCCAAAACCCCGCTCCCATCCACCACAACTGGGTCTACCGCCGTGTCGCCCTTCCCATCCTCGCGCTCCTGCGCATGGGAGCATCTCCGGAAAAGCTGGCCTGGAGCATCGCTGCCGGCCTCCTCATCGGCATCAACCCTATCCTCGGCAGCACCACCGTCCTCTGCCTCGCTCTGGCATTTGTCTTTCGCCTCAACGTAGCCGCATCGCAGATCGGCAACCACATCGTTTATCCGCTCGAGCTCGTCCTCGTCGTCCCGTTTATCCGCGTCGCCAGCCGCATCTTCCACACCGAGCCCATGCCTCTCTCTGCGAGCGAACTCCTCCACGCCGCCCGAGAACGTCCCCTCGCCCTCTCTCGCCAACTCTGGCTCTGGGAGTGGCACGCCTTCCTGCTCTGGGCCATCCTCGCTGCTATAGCCGTCCCTTCTATAGCGCTAGCATTCACACCAATACTGCGCCGCCTACTCGACCGTGTCCGCGCTCACCAGTATCCCGTCCTTCACGATATCTAACTTCTCTACTGTGGCCCGTGATATTCCTGCACAGGGTCGCCGCTCTTGACCCACGCCGTGTAGATCAAGTCCCGCAACTCGATTGCTCCGGCAGCCAGTCGCTCATCCAGAAACGCAACGCTCTCCGGTGTCCCGGTCCCATTGAAGCCGCCCGCCTTCTCCAGCTGATACGTCTTCTCCACAAGCGAGTTCGAGTGCCGCAGATACTCCATGTAGTCGGCCCATTCGTCGTTCAACACCTTAGGCTTCGTCGCCGCCACCAGCGGGGCGACATCCGCAGGCTTCGCCGCCGCCATCACGAACATCGTCTCGAACTGTGCGTGGATTTTGTGTTCCGTCGTATATCCGTTCGGGTTCGGCCCCGTCCAGCCGTTGTATTGGATCGTGTCATGCAACGGCTGCGATCCGTCTCCCACATAATGTCCAAGCCAACCGGCATAGAACAGGATCGCTGTCTCAACAGGCTTCGTGTCCTGGTTCGCAGCCACCAGCTTCCGATACTCGCGCAACCCAACCTTCAGCCGTTCGTAGATCTCCTGCACCTCCCACGGCTGAAATCCGATCTTCTCCGGCGTAAGATTTAGCTCCGGATGCGCAGCCGCTGCCTTCTCGACTGCCCTGAAGAAGTCATACCGCAGCCGCGGCAGGTCCTTCCCGCTCGCCGGGCAACCGTTCTGGCCAGCTGCGCACGATACATCAGCATAGTCCGCCCACTCCATATCGATAAAGTGGTCCGGAGATTGCGTCACCAACAGCTCGTTCTCCGCGCGGTTCTTCCATCGGTCCGGCTCCGGCCCCAGGTACTCCATGGTATCTAGCGCCTCCCCATTTCTCAGGAACGCCGGAACGTCTGTCGGCAATGCCGCCGCCGCCAGCCGATTAATCATCCTGTGTCCATCAGCACCCCATGCAAAACTCTGCTGGACCAACATTACCGGCAGCAAGGTCACCGCCGCCGCGACACGTACCATACCAATCAATCTCTTCATGCAAAAAGTATAACCACCCCAGACGGTCACACCGTTACAAGCGCACCCTCGACCGCCACACTCCCAAACACTCTGCGATATCGATCGATCTCCTCCTCTGGTCCAGTCGCCTTTCGTGCATTGTCCGACAGCTTCACCGCCGGTCGGCCTTCCACTGTCATCAGCTTGCACACCAGACTGATCGGATCGAGTCCTGTCTCTCCTCGTGGATGGCAACCGCGAAAATCATTTGTCAGCAGCGTGCCCCAGCCCGCACTGAACCGTATCCGCCCATGAAAGTACTCATGCAAGCGCAGGATATCGTCGACATCGAGCCCATCCGAAGCAATCAACCGCTTCTTCCGTGCGTCCCGCCCTCTTCGCTGCAGCCACGCGACATACTCATCGCCCGCAACAAACGGGTCTTTACTATCGCATCGCTGCCCCGTCCAATCCGCCACCCAATCCGGGGCCCCTTCCAGAAACTGCGTGGTCCCAAACGTATCCGGCAACATGATCAAGAGCTCTCCGCCATAGCTCCTCTGCCAAAGCTCCAGCACACGATACTGCGACTGATGCAGGGCCCCATCTCCGTCAGCCAGGGCCGCCATCGCCATCGGCAACTCGTGAGCGTTCGTACCCATCGCTTCCAGGTCATGCTTATAGGCAAGGAAAGTATTCGACGTCCCCGACAAACTCGCCCCCAGGGCCACCCGCATCACCTGTACCACATACTCCTGCCACAAAAAACTATGCCGCCGCCGGGTCCCGAACTCCGAGATCCTCACCTCCGGGACCCCACGCAGCCGTTCGATCTTCTCCCACAGCTTCGTCTTGGCCCTCGCATACAACACATCCAGTTCCAGCTCGTTCAGAGTGCTCAGCGCGACGCGAGTCTTCATCTCACTCATCAGAGCCAGACCGTACACCTCCCACATCGTCACCTCGGTCCACAGGCCTTCGAATCGCACCACCAACTGCCCGTCCTGCTCAGTCACCACATAGTCCGACAACCGAAACTCATTCTCCAGCCAATCCAGAAACGCCGGCTCAAAAATACTTCGCGTCCCATAAAACGTGTTGCCTGCCAGCCAAATGATCTCCGACCGACGAAATTTCAGCCCTCTCACATGCTCCATCTGGTCCACCAGCATCGCCATAGGAACCTGCTCCGCCAGCCGCACCGAGACAGTCCGATTTGTAACCTCGGACGTTACATGGATCTTTGGAAAGTTCTTCCAGATAAACTGCAGCATGAGCAGCTTGTAAAAGTCCGTATCCAGCAGCGACCGCACAATCGGATCCAGCTTCCAGTTATGGTTGTGCGCGCGCTCGGCAAAGTTCACATTCACTTGGGGTCCCTCATGCTAAAGCCTACCAACCGCCGCCTTTATGGGCTGACGAAAGCTCCTTTCGGAACGCCTTGAAAAATAAATAGACAAGCATGCTTGACAAAGGCAGCTCTCTATGTAAAGCTTAGTTGTCTTTATGGAAAGGATTCTTGTCATGCAATGTTACCCCGTAACAAAAGCCGGACGCCGCTACATCTACCGCCTTTTCCCCACGATGGTTCTCTATATTGCCTTTCTATACATCGCACAATGGACCTTCCACCATCATCATCCCACCGGTCTCGCCGTTTACCTTCTTGCC
Organism: Edaphobacter sp.; assembly: GCA_035483075.1. Taxonomy (GTDB): domain Bacteria; phylum Acidobacteriota; class Terriglobia; order Terriglobales; family Acidobacteriaceae; genus Edaphobacter. The sequence goes on from DATHQG010000265.1 coordinate 11,814, forward strand.
GTACTGCCTGCATTGCCCCTCGTTGGGACCCTCGCCATCGTCGGCCTCTACATCGCAGAGGAGTCTGACGAGTTCGAGCGCTCCATCATCGTCCAGTCCATGCTCTGGGGCCTCGGCGGAGCTCTTTCAGTCAGCACCATCTGGGGCTTTCTCGAAGACTTCGCCAAGGCCCCGCATATCTCCTCCTTTTACGTCTACATCTTCTTCTGGATCTTCATGGGAATCTCTCAGCCACTCATTCGTCTGAGGTACCGATGAAAAACCGACTCCGCATCCTTCGCGCAGAACGCAATTGGAGCCAGGCCGACCTCGCCGAGCGACTCGAGGTCTCTCGCCAGTCAGTCAACGCCATCGAGACCGGCAAGTTCGATCCCAGCCTTCCACTCGCTTTCAAACTCGCTCGCCTCTTCAACAGCCCCATCGAAACCATCTTCACAGATGAGGAGTAGGCCTTCTCGAACAGTCATCAATACCATGACAACTGTCATCCCGCTTCAATGACTCAAGCCACTACCGGCAGCGCATTGCACCCTGCACACTGAAATAGATCCAAGGAGCTAAGCCATGGCCACCGCCACCCGCACGATCCTCCGCCTCGTCGCCCTTCTTCTCTTCCTCGCTGGAATCCTGCTGCTGCGAAAACCAGTCTTCGGCCAGGCCATCACCGCCGCGCCCACACGCTTCTCCGTCGTCATCGAAGGCGTCGCGCCAGGCAATGGCCCCGACGTCATCCTTGTCCCCGGCCTCTCCAGCTCTCGCGACGTCTACGCAGCTGAAGCAAAGCTTCTCGTCCCCACCCATCGGCTGCATCTCGTCCAGATCGCCGGCTTCGCCGGAGACCCCGCCGGCCCTAACGCCACCGGCCCCATCCTCGCGCCCATCGTCGAGCAGCTCCACGAGTACATCGTCACCAACAAGCTCCAGCCGGTCCCCGTCATCGGTCACTCCCTCGGAGGCCTTCTCGCTCTCATGCTCGCCCAGGCCCACCCCGGAGACGTCAGCAAACTCCTCATCGTCGACACGCTTCCGTTCTACGGCCTCGTCTCTGACCCCGCAGCCACGGTAGAAAACGTTGCGGCCCAGGCGAAGGTAATGCATGACCAACTCATCGCCATGCCTGCCGACCAATTTGCTGCAACGGCCCCTTTCTACACCGACCGACTCGTCAAAGACCCCGAAGGGCAACGCCTCGTCTCCGCCGCCTCGATCTCCTCCGACCGCACCGTCTTCGCCAACGCCATGCTCGAAGACCTCGAAACCGACGTCCGCCCGCAACTCGCCGGCATCAAGACCCCAACTACCCTGCTTTATCCCTACGAGACTACGCAAGGGTCAATCGCAGGCGTCACCGCGCTCTACACCAACGCCTACGCCGCCATGCCCAACATTCGCTTCGTCCGCATCGACGACTCCCGCCACTTCATCATGTACGACCAGCCGGCCGCCTTCGACAAAGCCGTCCAGACCTTCCTCAAGCCCTGAAAACATCGCCTTGCCACCAATCCGGAAGCCCCCTTTCGCAGTTTTACCACGGTAGGATGGGGCTTTCCGCGCCGGCAGCTGCGAGCCATCTGTTCATAACCCACAGTCAATTAATCGAGTCCCGCAAGTCGCCCCCGCATCGAATTAAACATCGAAGCGATAAAGAATCCGGCCATTTGCATCGAATCACTTCAACCCCAGTCTCTTTAGTCTGCACACCGCCTCCGCGAAGGGAGATCCGTCCTGATGTCCACCTCCGGAACCCTCGAACCAACCTCCACGCCCAGCGTGCAACCATTCCGCCCCGATTGCCCGGAGTGCCCTGAGCGCCCTTATCTGCGCGTCTTCAAATCTACCGTCTACGTCAGCAACCACGAGCGAAGCCTCGACTTCTATGTCAACCGTCTCGGCTTCAGCGTCGTTGCCGACGTCAGTCTCACCTACGACGGCCGTTGGGTCGCGATCGCCCCGCCGGACGGCCAAGCCATCATCGCCCTCGTAGCCCCGAAACCCGGCACCGACAAACACCGCTTCATCGGCCGCGACACCCAAATCGGCTTCATCTCCGAGGACATTAACGCCACCTACGAGCTCTGGCAGAGGCACGGCGTGCGCTTTCACCAGCCACCCCAGCAGACGATCTTCGGAATCACGTTTGCCCGCTTTCAAGACATCGACGGCAACGGCTTCGAACTCATTGGCACCGACCAGTTCACCCGCGAGATAGAGCAGGAACGCCAGCTCGCCGCAGCCAAAGTCGAGTCCGATCGTCGCACCGCACAAGAGCTCGAAATCGCCCGTCAGGTCCAGGCCCGCCTCTTCCCTCAGACCCTCCCTCCGCTCAAGACCCTCGACTACGCTGGCGTCTGCATCCAGGCCCGCCACGTCGGCGGCGACTACTATGACTTCCTCGCCCTCGGCAACCAGCGGCTCGGCCTTGTCATCGGCGACATCGCCGGCAAAGGCATCGCCGCCGCTCTGCTCATGGCCAACCTCCAGGCCAACCTCCGCAGCCAGTTCGCCCTCGCTCGCGACGAACCACAACTCTTCCTCCAGTCCGTCAACCGACTCTTCTTCCAGAACACCACCGACTCTGCCTACGCCACGGTCTTCTTCGCCGACTACGATGACACCGCCCGCCGTCTCCGTTACGTCAACTGCGGTCACCTGTCCGCCATCGTTCTCAGGCATAACGGCAAGGTCGACTGGTTACACTCCACCGGCACCGTCCTTGGTCTCTTCGAGGAATGGGATTCGCCAATCAACGAATGCCAGCTGTCCCCAGGCGACACGCTGGCGCTCTACACCGACGGTGTAACCGAATCCTTTGACCCGTCAGGAGAAGAGTTCGGCGAGCAACGCCTCATCGAGGCCTTACGACAAAGCAGATCACTGCCTGCAAAGCAGACCCTTACATCCGTCGTCGAACAAATCCAAAGCTTCAGCCCATCCGAGCAGCACGATGACATCACACTAATCGTTGCGAGATGCGTCCCTAACCAAAGCAAGCAATGAAGACTGACAATCTCTGAAGAGCCGACCATTTTGGGGCATTAGTCACTACAAGCGCGTTTTCCGAGGACTGGACCGAAGATCGGATCCTAACCCAGGTTTCATCAGCCCCTGTTATCGTCAACTCACCCGCGTTGACCCTAGCGACGGTAAAGAGTCATGTATCCGGCTTCAACTAACAAGAGCACACAACCCGACAGGAGATTGACTCATGAGCAGCATCACAGTGAAGGACGGTACAGAGATCTACTACAAGGATTGGGGAACAGGTCAGCCGATCATGTTCCACCACGGTTGGCCGCTCAGCGCGGACGATTGGGACAGCCAGATGCTGTTCTTCCTGCTGCGCGGTTACCGAGTCATCGCCCATGACCGCCGCGGCCATGGCCGGTCAACCCAGACCGATCTCGGCAACGACATGGACACCTATGCGGCGGATAGCGCCGCCCTGGTGGAGCATCTCGACCTGAAAGATGCAATTCATATCGGCCACTCGACCGGAGGCGGCGAGGTGGCCCGCTATGTCGCCCAGTATGGAGGCGGCGGCCGCGTCGCCAAGGCGGTGTTGATCAGCTCTATCACTCCCGTGATGGTAAAGTCGGTGTCGAATCCGGGCGGCTTGCCGATCGAGTTCTTCGACGGCTTTCGCGCCGGCATGGCCAACCGAGCCCAGTTCTACCGCGACGTACCCGAGGGCCCCTTTTACGGTTTCAACCGTCCCGGCGCGAAGGTTTCGCAAGGAGTGATCGATAACTGGTGGCGGCAAGGAATGATGGGTGGAACCAAGGCCCAATATGACTGCATCAAGGCCTTGTCGGAGACCGACCTCACCGAAGACCTCAAAAAGATCACCGTTCCGGTACTGGTGATGCATAGCGAGGACGACCAGATCGTGCCGTTCGCCGACGCAGGCCCGCTGGCTGCCAAGCTCCTGAAGAACGGCACGTTGAAGGTTTACCAAGGCCTGCCGCATGGGATGCCGACCACGCATGCTGACCTGATCAATGCCGATCTTCTCGAATTCATAAAGTCGTAAACGCAAATTGCTCGGCGAGTCAGAGGTATCTCTTCCTTTGGTTCGCCGAGTACCTAGCCGGCATCAGCACCTTAGCTCTTTCGCTTGTCGACAAATCGCAAGGGTGCTCCATCGACGCTCAGAGATCAGAGATGGGTAACGATAAGTAGGCTTGTCGTCAGTGACCTCCTGTCTGCTACGATGCCAGCCATGAACAAACTTGCGCCATTCCTCTGGTTCAATGACAACGCCGAAGAAGCCGCTCAGTTTTACCTGAGCGTCTTTCCGCATGCACGCAAGCTCGATGAGCTGCGTTCCAAAGGTGTCGGTCCCTGGCCCGTGGGCAAGATTGCCACTATCACCATCGAGCTTGAGGGCCAGGAGATGGTCTTCCTCAACGGCGGCCCTGCGTATCAGCTCAACCCCGCCTTCTCGTTCTTCGTCCGCTGCGACTCCCAGGAAGAGATCGACAGCTACTGGGACAAATTGATCGATGGCGGCAAGCCCATGGCCTGCGGCTGGCTCACAGACCGCTTCGGCTTATGCTGGCAGATTGTGCCACGCAATATCGGTGATTTGATCAGCCATCCCAAAGCTATGCAAGCCATGATGGGAATGATCAAGATGGACCTGTCTGCGCTAGAAGCCGCCGCGCGCGAGACCTGAGAGCTAGTTACAGAGGGTCGGTTGGTCCGATGCACAATAACTCCTGGAACTCATACTGGAACCTGGGCAGCAAAGGCGGGCGGAGTTCATCTTTCGGCGGATGGGTCCTGGCGAGTCGGCTTATGGGAAGTCGTGGATCTTTCTGAATAATCGGCGGTCCGCAAGTACCTCCGTACCGCCCTATTAAATTCACATTAAACCCGCATAAATCCAGCCCTAAACGTTGATATCCTAGTAAAGCTATGCCCACAAAAAAAGAACTCCTCAAATCGCCCATCCAGCACCTCGACATTAAGCAGCACAACGTAGTCCCCTTGGTCGACGCCATGCACAACATGGCCTACTCCGCGCGTGACACCGCCCGCGCCGCCAACATCTACGACATGATGCTCCGCGACACCGACTGCGGCGTCATCCTCTGCCTTGCCGGATCTCTCATCTCAGCCGGCCTGCAAAAAATCTTCGTCGACCTCATCCGCAACAACATGGTCGACGCCGTCGTCTCCACCGGCGCCAACATCGTCGACCAGGACTTCTTCGAGGCCCTCGGCTTCAACCACTACATCGCCGGCGACGAGTACAAGTACGGCGCAGGCGACGCCGACCTCCGCGAGCTAATGATCGATCGCATCTACGACACCTTCATCGACGAGGAAGAGCTCCGCATCTGCGACGAGACCACCCACCAGATCACGAACTCCCTCGATCCCCGCCCCTACAGCTCCCGCGAGTTCATCCAGGCCATGGGCAAGTACCTC
>DATHQG010000266.1:0-8441 GCA_035483075.1 Edaphobacter sp.
GCGAGCTGTCATGGGTTGCGGAACCTGGAGTTGGGGGACGGACCGGTCCGATTGCTGAAGGCGGTGCGGGGGATCGACCTGGTGGAGTTACAGGGGCTGGAGCAGTGTTGCGGGTTTGGTGGGACGTTTGCGGTGAAGAATGCGGACGTATCGGCTGCGATGCTGGCGGACAAGATGGCGGCGGTCCTTGAGACGAAGGCCGAGGCCTGTACAGCGTGCGATAACAGCTGTCTGATGCATATACAGGGTGGGCTGCACCGGCAGAAAACTGGAGTGCGGACGGTGCACCTGGCGGAGATTCTGGCCGGGGACGAGGGAGTCGCACAGTGAGCGCGGTCGCGTTAGATCCGAAGACGGCCCCGACTTTTCCGATGGCGGCGAAGGCGGCGATGGGCGATGCGCAGTTGCGGAAGAACGTTCGCCATGCGACGGACGTGATTCAGGCGAAGCGGGCCCGCGTGGTGGCGGAGATGCCGGACTGGCAGGACCTGCGCGAAGCCGGGAAGCAGATTCGCCAGCACACGATGGAGAACCTGGATTTCTATCTGGAGGAGTTTGAGGCGAACTGTACGCGGGCAGGTGGCGTAGTGCATTGGGCCCGCGATGCGGAGGAGGCGCGGCGGACTATTGTCTCGCTGGTGAAGGCGAGCGGGTCGGATGAGGTCATCAAAATCAAGTCGATGACGACGGAAGAGATCCAGCTGAACTCTGCGCTGGAAGCGGCAGGAGTTCATCCGATTGAGACGGACCTGGCGGAGTTGATTATTCAATTAGGAGAAGATCGGCCGTCTCATATTGTGGTGCCGGCGCTGCATAAAAACCGGCAGCAGATTCGGGAGATCTTTCAGCGGACGATGAATCTTCCGGAGTTGGGAGACAAGCCGCACGATCTTGCGGACGCCGCGCGGGTGTTTTTGCGGGAGAAGTTTCTTCGCGTGAAGACGGGGGTGAGCGGGGCGAATTTCTTGATCGCGGAGACAGGTGGGGTTTGCATCGTCGAGAGTGAGGGCAACGGACGGATGTGTTTGACTCTGCCCGAGACTCTGATTGCGGTGGCCGGGATTGATAAGGTCATCCCGCGGTATCAGGACCTTGAGGTGTTGCTGCAATTGTTGCCGCGGTCCGCGACTGGGGAGCGGATGAATCCTTACACCTCTGTGTGGACTGGTGTTGATACCGCTGATGGGCCGCGGGTGTTCCATGTGGTGTTGATGGACAATGCGCGGACCGAGATTCTAGCGGATGAAGAGGCACGGCAGACCCTGAACTGCATACGTTGCGCGGCTTGCCAGAATGCCTGTCCGGTTTACAGGCAGACGGGTGGGCATGCGTATGGATCGGTGTATGCAGGGCCGATCGGGGCGATTCTGACGCCGCAGTTGCAGGAGATGCATCATGCGCAGTCGCTGCCTTATGCTTCGTCGCTGTGTGGGGCTTGCTATGAGGTCTGTCCGGTGAAGATCAATATTCCGGAGGTGCTGATCCATCTGCGAAATAAGGTGGTGAAGCAGAAGGGCCTGAGTGCCGAGGCGCTGGCGATGCGAACGATGGGTCTGATCTTTCGAAGTGAGCGGAGATTTCGCGCCGCGCAGCGGTTAGGGCGTGTGGCGGAGTCACCGTTGGCGGGGAAAGATGGCTGGATTGGATGGCTGCCAGGATTACTTGGCGGCTGGACGCAGGCCAGGGACCTGCAGGAGATGCCCAAGGAGACGTTTCGCGACTGGTGGGAGAATCGGGGGAAGAATGGCAACTGATATGGTTACAAATTCGGCCCGCGAGGAGGTGCTGCGGAGGATTCGCGCGGCGAAGGGTGGGGTTGCGAACCCTGAGGTCGCGCTGGCCGGGTGGAATGCAGTGGAGCGGAGATATAAGCGGGAGGCGACACGGTCGCGCGAGGCGATTCTGGAGGTGCTCGTGGACCGTCTGCAGGACTATGATGCGCGGGTGGTGCGGGTGATGCATGTCGACGTGAGTTCGGCTGCGTTGAGAATGCTAACGGAGCGCGGTGCGAAGCGGATGGTTGTGCCACGAGGGTTGCCGGCGGAGTGGTTGCCGGATGGGTTTGAGTTTGTTGTTGATGATGGATTGCCCGCTGCGGAGTTGGATCGAGTTGACGGCGTGATTACGGGAGCGACTTTGGCGATCGCGGAGACGGGTACCGTGGTTCTGCAGAATGTTGCGGGACAGGGACGGCGCGCGGCGACTCTGGTTCCGGACTATCATCTTTGCGTGGTGCGGGTCGAGGACGTGGTGGAGACTGTGCCGGAGGCGTTCGGCCGGCTGCAGGCCACGTCCGGATTGGCGACTACGTTTGTTTCGGGGCCTTCTGCGACGGCAGACATTGAGATGACACGGATCAAGGGAGTGCATGGGCCACGGTTTCTGGATGTGGTCCTGGTTGGATAAAGAGAATATCTTTGACAATTCGGCGGGAAAGGTAGATTCTGCTGAATGTTTCAATAGGGAGTATATTTCTATTTGTAGAATTGACCCAACAAAGGGGTGAGCGATGGCTGCCAATGGTGCAGGTGCGGCGGAGCGTGAGGCACAGAAGGTCTGGAGTGCTCTGGACGGTTTCCGGATTGAGGTCCCGTCGTGGGGCTTCGCCAATACCGGCACGCGGTTCGGGAAGTTCGTGCAGGGCGGGGCGGCGACGACGATCGAGGAGAAGTTCAGCGACGCCTCGCAGGTGAACGCCTTGACCGGAGCCAGTCCTACGGTCGCGCTGCATGTTTTGTGGGACCTGCCGGGGGGGAAGGCAGATGTTCCGGCGATCCAGGGGCTGGAGAAGAAGTATGGAGTGAAGGCGGGGTCGATCAATCCGAACCTGTTTCAGGACGCGGAGTATAAGTACGGGTCGATTGCGAACCCTAGTGCGGAGGTCCGCGGGAATGCGCTGGCGCATCTGTTGGACTCAGTGGAGATTGGACGGGAGCTGGGATCGAAGGACGTTTCGCTGTGGATTGCGGATGGCTCGAACTACCCGGGGACGCAGAGTATTCGCAAGCGGATCGGATTTATGGAGGAGGTGCTGGCTGCGACGCACGCCGCGCTGGGAGATGACCAGCGGATGCTGGTGGAGTATAAGCCGTTTGAGCCGGCTTTTTATCATACGGACATTGCGGACTGGGGAATGGCGCTGGAGTTGGCGCGGCGTGCTGGGCCGAAGGCGAAGGTGCTGGTGGATACGGGGCACCATTACCTGGGAACCAATATTGAACAGATTGTGGCGTGGCTGCTGCGTTTGGGGCAGCTGGGTGGATTTCATTTCAATGACCGGAAGTATGCGGATGACGACCTGACGCTGGGGTCGATCGATCCTTATCAGGTGTTTCGGATCTTCCATGAGATTTTGAGTGTGAGTGACGAGGAGCGTGCGGGGGTCGCGTTCATGATCGACCAGAGCCATAACCTGAAGGGCAAGATGGAGGCGATGGTGCAGACCGTGGTGGCGGCGCAGGAGCTTTTTGCGAAGGCGGCGCTGGTCGACCACGCGCGGCTTGCGGAGTTGCAGCAGGAATGCCGGCTGGTGGAGGCGGAGGAGTGCTTCCGTGGGGCGTTCTGGCAGGACGTTCGGCCGGTGGTGCGGGAGTGGCGGGTGGCTCGCGGGCTGCCAGCGGAGCCTTTGAAGGCGCTGGCGGAGAGTGGGTATGTGGAGAAGATTACGCGGGAGCGTGGAAGTAAGAACGCCCGCAGCGTTTCGAGCTATGCGTAGGTAGTGCATTCTGCGCTTCCTTTTCTGGGGTACCCCCCTCCCCCCTAAGTGCGTATTAATCTAACCTTTTCAGTCATTTACAGGCAGTGGTGATCGGCAAAATCTTCATTCCAGAGGCTTTACAGCCAAATTCTTCCAAATAAAGGGGTTATGGGTTGAAAGGTCCTGTAAATAGGAAGCCCCTGTCGGTGACCGGGGCTTTTTATCTCACTGTTTTAATTGTAATGAATGGACCCTAACTAACATGCCACGCGGATGTTGTTGTTGTGTAATGGGTTAAGTGGTTTTGGGGCTTGACGTGCGATTTTTGGGCCGAAAATGGCAAAAAATAAAATAAGCAACGGCAAAGGCATTAGATTCAGTCGCTTCGCCCTTCGGGCTGCGCTCCAGCCTTCGGCAGAGCGGGAGGGCCTACGGCCCGGCCTGTTTTTGGCACGCTGAAGCCGTGCCCTTCCGGTTTTAGGACTACTGCAACGGCTGTGCGGGTGCGCAAAGGCTAGAGCAAAAGCAAAATGCGGGGATCCTTCGCTATTACGCTCAGGATGACCGTGGTTTCTAAGGATGGCAAGGGGAAAGCGGCAAAAGGAAAAGCAGATCCCCCCTCGAGAATGACAAACCCAGAAAGACACGGACAGCCAGAAGGGCGAAGACGGTGCAGAGTCACAGACGGCGGTTATGAGATGCTGCGGGCCTACTCGTAGCGGAGGGCGATGATGGGGTCGACTTTGGTGGCGCGGTGGGCGGGGAACCAGGCGGCGATCAGAGTGACGAGGGTGATCGTGAGGATGGCTGCGATGAAGGTCAGTGGGTCTGTGGGGCTGAGGCCGAAGAGTTGCGACCGGATGGCGCGGGTGGCGATCAGCGTGGCCGGAACGGCGATTGCGATGCCGATGGCGAGCAGGAGAAGCGATTCTTTGAGGACCATCCAGAGGACTGAGTTCGATTGGGCGCCGAGGGCGATGCGGATACCGATTTCGTTGGTGCGGCGGACTACGTTGTAGGTCATGACGCCGTAGAGGCCGATGCAGGCCAGCGAGAGGGCGAGGAGTGAAAAGAAGGCCGACAGCTGAGAGATGAGTGTCTCGCGGGCCATGAGATGGTCTATCTGAGTTGCGATCGTTCTTACTCCTAGGACCGGGAGGTTGGGGTCGACCTCGGCGAGTGCTGCGCGGACTGCGGTGGCCGCTTTGGTTGGTTCGCCGGTGGTGCGGAGTTGGATCCAGTAGGCGTAGCTGTCGTCGCCGGTGAGTTGGGTGACAGGGAGGTAGACCATGCGGCGGGCGTCGTCGCGCGGGCTGGCGTATTTGGTGTTGCCGACGACGCCAGCTATCTCCCACTCGCCTTTTACGCTGGGGTCGGCGACGGTGAAGCGATGGCCGATAGCGTCGCCGTGGGGAAAGAAGTGATTGGCGAGGGCCTGATTGACGATGACGATTTTGGGCGAGGTCGCGGTGTCGCGTGACTCGATGGGGCGGCCTTGCATGACGGGGATGTCGAGCGTTTTGAAGTAGTCGGTGCTGACGCGGTTGAGGAGGGTGCTGACATCTTCGCCGGGAGCCGGGGTGTAGCCCTTGATGTCGATGGGCGAGTTCCAGTTGCCGGCGTTGATGGCGGGCGTTCCTGAGAGGGTCGCGGACTTGATGCCGGGGAGGGCGTCGAGGCGAGTGAGAATTCTGTCGTAAAGGTCGTTTAGCTGTTCGGGCTTATAGCCGGCGAACTTGGCGTTGAACTGGACGAGGAGGACGTTGGTGCGGTTGAAGCCGTAGTCCTGGTTCTGCAGGTTGTGGAGTGTGCGGAGGAAGAGGCCTGCGCCTGCGAGCAGGACAACGGAGAGCATGACCTGAGCGGTAACGAGGAGGTTGGGGAGCAGGCGACTGGAGCGTCCGCTGGAGCTTGCGGCGGTGCGCACGTTCGATGTGAGCGCAGGGGCCACACTGATGGTTGAGATGCGGAGAGCAGGAGCGATGCCGAAGAGTAGGGCCGTGATGATGGAGAGGCCGAAGGTGAAGGCCAGGACGTGCATGTCGGGTGTGGCGGAGAGCGCAGTGTGGTTTTCTCCGCCGATGACAAAGCCGATGAGGAGACGGGTCCCCAAAAAGGCGAGCAGCAGGCCGAGCGCGGCGCCGATGAAGGAAAGGAGCAGGGTTTCAGTGAGTATCTGGCGAACGATGCGGGCGCGGCTGGAACCGAGCGCGAGGCGGGTGGAGAACTCGCGTTCACGCGAGGCGGCCTTGGCGAGGAGGAAGTTGGCGAGGTTGGCGCAGGCGATGAGCAGGACGAGCATGACGACGCCCATGAGGATGTGCAGCGGCTGTTGGTAGTAGATCCGCAGGTTGGAGACACCGCTTTCGCCGGGCAACAGTTCGACGAAGGACTTTTGGATGTCCTGGATCGATTCGGCGCTGAGCGGATGGGCTTCGTGGTCGCTGAGGTATTGCTGGGCCTGTGTGGTGACCCATGCCTGGGCCTGCTTGATGTCGGTGCCGGGTTTGCGGCGGCCCATGAGATGAAGCCACTGGAGGCCGTTGGGGGCAATGAGAGTGGGTTGGAGGCTGACCTCCGGTTGCATGGTGACGGGAAGCCACATGTCGGGCGACTCGGCGTTGAGGTCCACACCGTAGAACCTTGGCGGCATCACGCCGATGACGGTGAAGGGCGTTCCGTTAATGGTGAGGGCGCTGCCGACTACGGACGGGTCGGCTGACAAGGACTGCTGCCAGTAGCGGTAGCTGACGACCGCGACGGGATTGCGACCGGGGGCTTCAGCGTCGGAGGGCTGGATGGAGCGACCGAGTAGGGGTTCGGCGCCGAGGACGGCGAAGAAGTTTCCGGAGACGAGGTGGCCAATGGCCTGCGTGGCTGCAGCGCTGGACGAGGCGTTGGAGCGCACACTGATTTGTGTGGGGAAGCTGGCGTAGGCGGCGATGCCCTGGAAGAAGCTCTGGTGCTGCTCGAGTTGTTGGTAGAAGTCGTAGGGGAAGATGTCCCACGGGCCGGCGGGAACGCCGGCGACGCGGCCGCCGCCGAACTCCTGGCCGAAGGCGACGAGCTCCTGCGGGTCGGTTACGGGGAGCGATTTGAGCATAAGGCTGTTGATGAGGGTGAAGATGGCGGTGTTGGCGCCGATGCCGAGGGCGAGTGAGAGGATGGCGACGGTGGTGAAGCCGGGACTCTTGGCAAGCGAACGGAAGCTGTAGCGGACGTCTTGCCAGATGCCTTCGGCGGTTGACTCCCAGGTGGAGGAGCGGACCTTTTCTTTTACGGACTCGATGCTGCCCATCTCGATGCGGGCGGCGCGTTGGGCTTCGTGAAGGCTGAGGCCCTGGCGGACTTTTTCTTCGGCAGAGGCTTCCTGGAAGGAGCGGAGCTCTTCGTCCATGTCGCGGCTTCGCTGTTCTTTGTTGAAGAGCGCTTTGGTTCCGCTGATGAGATTTTGCAGGAGGGGCATGACGGCTCCGTTGTCTTCGAGATGCTCAGGCTTCGAGGATGCTGGTGATGGCGGCGAGTTGGCGGCCCCATTGCTGGGTCTCTTCCTTGAGGGCCTTGCGGCCGCGTTCGGTGAGGAGGTAGTACTTGGCGCGGCGATTGTTTTCGCTGGCTCGCCACTCGGCCTTGATGCGGCCGGTGCGTTCGAGGCGGGTGAGCGCGGGGAAGAGGGAGCCGGGGTTTACGCGGAAGACGCCGTTGCTGGTCTGCTCGATACGCAGTGCGATGCCGTAGCCGTGCATTGGCTCGAGGGCGAGGGTTTTGAGGACCAGCATTTCGAGGGTTCCTTGAATGAGGTCGCTGGGCTTGTCGGGCATGGTGCTCTCCTCTTGATGGTCTAGAGGTACATTGTCTTCATCTAGATTGTCAAGAGGAGTTGTTTTTGATTTGATGGGTGAGTTTGGAGCGGAATTTTTGGGCCGTTCCTCGACGGCACCGCTATTTCATTAACGAAACATGTCGCATTTGCCTCATAATGGAGCGGTTGGGTGAGTGTAGGAGATTATGGCCGTTCGTAAAACGACGAAGAGACTGTATCTGATTCCTGTGCTTTCGAAGGCGCTGGACATTCTTGAACTGCTGCAGGCGGAGAACCAGCCGTTGACGCTGGAGGCGATCCATCGGCAGACGCGGATTTCGAAGACGACGGTGTACCGGGTGCTGAAGACGTTTGTGCATCGCGGGTATCTGTCGCAGTCGCCGGATGGGCTTTACCGGCAGGTGACGCGGCCGAAGAAGCTGCGGTTCGGCTTTGGCGGGCAGAGCGCGGACATGCCGTTCTCGGTGGAGGTGACGGAGAGCCTGAAGGACGCGGCGGCGTCGGTGGGGGTGGACCTGCTGATTCTGGATAACTGCTACGACTCGGCGACGGCGCTGAAGAACGCGGAGGAGTTTGTCCGGAGCAAGGTGGACCTGGTGATCGAGTTTCAGGTGGAGCATGGGGTCGCGCCGATGATCGGCGACAAGATCGCTGGGGCGGGAATTCCATTGATCGCGATCGATATTCCGCATCCGCATGCGACTTATTTTGGAGTGGACAACTACAGGGTTGGGATTGAAGCGGGAAACACGCTCGCGGCGCATGCGACGGCGAACTGGGAAGGGAAGGTGGATTGGGTGATCGGGCTCGATCTACCGGAGGCGGGGCAGTTGGTGCAGAGCAGAATTACGGGCGCGTTTGAGGGTGTGAGGGCGGGGCATCCTGATCTGCCGGTGGAGGCGTTTGTGCGGATCGATGGGC
>DATHQG010000267.1:0-6502 GCA_035483075.1 Edaphobacter sp.
TCTGCGCATGGACCAAAAAGACACCATAAAGCGGCCTTTATGGTTGCAGGCGGGTGCTCCGGCAATCTTCTTGGCTGCCATCCTACAGATCGTCGCAAAATGGATCGTCCATAACCGTTTTCCAGATTGGCGAACTGTCGCGGTGACATTTGGGAGTTGGACGTTCGCTTATTTGGTCGTCTACGGATTCCTTTATTGGCGGCCACACAAAACCAAGCTGTCCCATTGAAACTCTTTGGGTTAGCCACGTAATTTATTAACTTGGATGTGAGTCAGTATCGCTCAGATAGCTCCGAGGTACTTCCCCGACCGGTCGGTTTGCGGGTGACGCGCGACCGCGATAACTCACTAGCGACGGCAAGTTTTAGACACCATTTCCATTTTCGAGATATGGATGGGTAGAGATGCCGAACGATATAGCTTCGCTCCTGGGAGTCCCCGAGCGGATGGTGCGTGTAGGGCGGTACACCACATGCCGGTTAGAGTGCGGACAGTGATGGAGGTGGTTCCGGGGAGGCTACCGTTGTGCCACCAGGTGCCGGCGCGCCGTTGTTGGGGACCATCCAGCCACGGGCGTAGCGGGCGTCGCCGAGTGAGTAGGCGGGGACTGGAGGAGTCATCATTTTTTATGGTGTCGGGCTTGAAGAGCGCGGGGATGCCGGGGGCCCCGGCTACGTAATTGAGGAACTGGACTAGCTCGGCGAAGGAGGCGATCCATTTGGCGGCGTGGAAGGCATCGGCCCATTTTTTGATCAGTCCAAGCCCTTAGTGGAGATTTGTCCACTCTAGATGGGCGCTGGAGAATATGGGTTCCATTCGCGAGAAGACCCCGCTAAGGCGCTTCTCCAAGTGGAACAACCTCGCAGAATAAGCTGCATTTGTGGGGGATTTCGGCCAATATCTGCTCTTTTCCCTAGATAAAGGGCCATATGGCAGACTGAATGGCGGAGAGTGAGGGATTCGAACCCCCGATAGACTTACGCCTATGTCTGATTTCGAGTCAGGTGCATTCAACCGGGCTCTGCCAACTCTCCGCGCTCTTCTATTTTATCTCAGGTCTTCGAGTTACGGCTTCTTCCCTCGACAGGCAACGCCGCTTTCGCCCCCTGCTCGGCTTGTCGATTTATCCTTGCAGACGTCTGCGCAAATCTCTTGGCAATGGGGTGAAACTTCGTGGCGACCGGAGCATGGACTCCCGAGCTTGCATTTTGGCTGCATCAGCAGGCCCTGCATGCCGGCTTCGATTCCGCAGGAGTAGCGGCGGTCGATGTCGCAGAATCCGACGCCGGCGACCAGGTCGATGCCGAGCGGTTTGCCGCTTGGGTCGCGGCCGGCAGAGCAGGGGAGATGGACTATCTAAAACGCCGCGACGAACAGGGCGTTCTCCTGCGAAGTGCGGTGCAGGTGGCGATGCCATGGGCGCGGTCCGTCATCGTCTGTGCGCTGAACTACAACGCATCTGGCCCACTCTCGATCGACAGTGCGCCCCCGGACACTGGATGGATCGCCCGATACGCATGGAGCGGCAGCGCTGCGAGAACAGAGACCAACGCGGCCGAGGAACCGGACGAACTCGTCCCCACGGACTATCATGATCAGCTTCTTGGCCGTCTGCGCCGGATTGAGTCCGCATTGCACGAACGCTTCGCCTGCGAAACACGCTGCTACGTCGACACCGGTCCCCTTGTCGAGCGTGCCATCGCCGTAAAGGCCGGCATTGGCTGGATCGGAAAAAATACCTGTGTCATCAATCAGGAGCTGGGGTCCTGGCTATTGCTCGGCGTCATTGTCACGTCGCTGCCTGTAGCGGTGGGCGTCGAGTTGCCAATCGCAGCGGATCGTTGCGGAAGCTGTACACGCTGCATCGACGCCTGCCCGACCGACGCTCTGGTCGCCCCGCACGAGATGGACGCGTCGCGTTGCATCGCCTATCTGACGATCGAGAAAAAAGGCGCGGTCCCCGAGGAACTCCGCGGACCCATGGGCCGTCAGGTCTTCGGTTGCGACATCTGCCAGGACGTCTGTCCTTGGAACCGGCGCGCTCCGGTTTCGGCGAACGAGGACATGCTCGCGCGGCCGCAGATGGTGAATCCGGCCCTGGACTGGCTTGCCGGCATGGATGCGGCGGAGTTCAAGCGATGGTTTGCAGGCTCGCCGGTCGAACGCACCCGGCGCAAACGCCTTCAACGCAACGTCGCCATTGCCATGGGGAACAGTGGCGAACGGAGGTTTGCCGCACAACTGGATGTCTGGGCTGAAGCGGAAGACCCCGTGCTGGCAGAGACCGCTAAGTGGGCGACCACACGAATCAAAAGCCTCGAAGAGGGGGCCAGGGAGGCCGCAATCGGGGTAGACAGAGAAGCCAGCTCTAAGACTTAGTGTCCGCCGAAGACGCGGGCCGCTCTGCTAGCATCGGAGTAAGCAACCACAGTCCTGCGCGCCGTGCCCATTCCCCCTATGTCTTCCATCGTTCCCGATCAAGCCGAAGAGCCAAAGTCCAACGAGCCGGAGCTGTCGCCGAAGCCAATGGAGGACGTCAAACCCGTCGTCCAGGAGTACGGTCTCGGGGCCCAGATCGCCGCGCTCGCAACGTACATGGCGCGGACAGATGTCCATACCTACGCGTTCAGTGTTGCGGCCAATACCATCCTATCGCTCTTTCCTTTCATAGTGCTGTTACTGACGATCAGCCGCAACGTCTTCCATTCACGTGAGATGGAGGGGGTCGTCAGCGACATGATGAAGAACCTTCTGCCCGTGGGGCAGGACTTCGTCATGCGCAACATGCAACTCCTCACCCATCCGCACAAAGGCACGCAGTTCTTCTCGGTGGTCATGCTGCTCATTACTTCTACCGGCGTGTTTCTGCCGTTGGAGGTGGCGCTGAACGGCGTCTGGGGCGTCCGGCAGAACCGCAGTTATCTCCATAATCAGGCAATCTCCTTGGGGCTGGCATTTGCAGTAGGTGTATTGGCAATGGCGTCGGTAGCGTCGACGGCGAGCCAGCAGACGATTCTCTCGTGGATCTTCATCGGCCACACCGACAACGTCGTGTTTCGCTTCATCTCATACGGCTTCTTGCGGCTATGTGCCGGTCTTGCGAGCATCTTGATGTTCTTCCTGATCTACTGGGTGCTGCCCTATAGAAAGGTCCCCGCCCGGGCGGTGTTGCCCACGGCGGTCGTGATCGGTCTGCTTTGGCAACTCGCAAAGGTCCTCTATATCAGGGCGTTGCCGTGGCTGGACTTTCAGTCCGTTTACGGCCCGTTTTATATTTCGGTAGGGTTGATGATGTGGGCGTTTCTCTCTGGCCTTTTGCTGCTGGCGGGAGCGCATTTTTCGGCAACGCGCCATACGCTGCGGTTGGCGCGCGAGTCAGAGCAGAAAAAGGCAATGAACGATGAGTAGCGCGACAAGGATCTTGGCGTGGCTGAAGGCGCATCTGCCGACGGGACTGGCCGGTGCCACGCTCTGGGTGACCGTCTGGTTCGGCTGGCTTTTGTTTGTTCGCCGCTTCCTCGGAGCACATGGGACCTTCTTCACTCTTTTGCAGATATTCGCCGGCATTACTCTTGTGGCCGTGGCCGTGCCCTTCCTCTGGAAGCTTGTTCGCACCCACATGCTCTGGAGCCTGCGCAACAAGCTCGTCCTCACCTATCTTTTGATCGGTCTTGCCCCCGTCGTCCTCTTTGTCACGCTCGTCTCTGTTCTTGCCTACGTGGCCGCCGGTCAGTTCGCCATCCATCTGGTCGACTCCCGCATTCAGACCGAGCTGAATCAGATGACCAATGAAACAGCGCATCGCACAGACCTGGTCACGCAGGTGCTCAACGAGCGGCCAAACGACTCGCCCGAACAGTTGGCCACCGCCATTCAGAATCTTGAGAGAGGCGGAGAGTTTGGCAAGGTCGATCGAGTCGGTAACCGGCTTCGGCGCGAAACGCGGGTCTTTATTAATGGCGCCCCCGTCGACCTTGGGGCAAACTTCCGGGGCAAGGCCCCCTTAGGCCTGCCACCCTGGGCGACCGAGCTTTCCGGCGGCGAGTTCTCCGGGCTGGTTCTCGACGGCGGTGAACTATACCTCGTTTCCGTCCATCAAAAGCGGTGGAACGACGGACGAATCTTTACTCTCATGAGCAGCCACTCTGTCGATGCCGCCCTGATGACCATCGTCGCCGAAGGCCTCGGTCGCGCGCGTCTGCTGCCGGAACGCGCCGGAAATACCTCAAGCGAATCGGAACTCCGCCCCGTATCGCCCGAAGGAAGCCAGATACGCCCGGTCCGTCCAACCGCACCTCATCGCGAACGTCAAGAGGCGCCGGTTGCCATCGGCCCATCAGGAGTTACAGGCAGACCATGGATCGGAGGCGGATCTCAACCTCTGCCCATCAACGTGGTCGATGTTCCTGTCAGCTTTACCTCCACCGAACCCATCTACATCTGGGACACAGGCGAACGAGACAACTGTCTCATCGCCGTCGAATCGCGCCCCTCTCTCCTTTACAACCAGCTCTTTGGCTCCTCCCTCGGAGGAATCGTCACCAGCGTCCTGCGCATCGCCATTATTATCCTGTGCCTGCTCTTTGCTCTCATCGAGCTGCTGGCCCTGTGGATGGCGATCCGTTTGAGCCGGACGATTACGACATCGGTGACCGACCTGTATAGGGCGACGAAGCATATTGACAGCGGCGATCTGGACTACCGTATCGGCGTCAAACGCAACGACCAGCTCGCCGAGTTGAGCCGGTCGTTCAACAAGATGGCGGGATCGCTGAAGCGTCTTCTCGTGGAGCAAAAAGAAAAGGAACGCCTGCAGAACGAGATCTCCATCGCCCAGGAGGTCCAGGCGAACCTGTTTCCGCTCTCTGCCCACGGTATCGCCAATCTCGATCTGCACGGCGTCTGCCGTCCGGCGCGTTCAGTCAGCGGCGACTACTACGACTTCCTCGTCTTCCACGAGCAGGCCCACGACGGGATGGTGGGCCGTAAGGAGACCGGCGTCGGCATTGCCATCGGAGACATCAGCGGCAAAGGGATCTCAGCGGCATTGCTGATGGCGACGCTGCACTCGGCCGTGCGCGCCTACCGCTTCGCTAGCGAGGAGCTCGTCTACAGCGAGTCCACGGTGGCAGGACTGCTCGCCAACCGCGAAGAGCGCGGCGGCGACTGCGATGAGCTCTTTCAATCGCCGGGCCGTATTCTCTCGCTGCTCAACCGGCATCTCTTCCGCAGCACGCAGCCCGAGAAGTACGCAACGTTGTTCCTGGCCCACTACGATGCGGCCTCGGCGAAGCTGACCTACTCGAACGCCGGGCAGTTGCCGCCGCTGGTGCTTGGACAGGACGGCAGTATTCGCAGGCTGGACCAGGGAGGGACCGTCGTAGGTCTGATGGACGGCATGCACTACGACGAAGACAGCTTCCACATGCAGCCCGGCGATATCCTCGTGGCGTATTCTGACGGCGTGACCGAGCCGGAGAACGACTTCGGCGAGTTCGGCGAAGAGCGCATGATGGAGGTCGTGGGCCGCTACCGCGACCAACCGCTGCATGTGATCTCAACCCAGGTAATGCTCGCCCTCGACGCCTGGATCGGTGCCGACGAGCAGCCCGACGACATCACCCTTGTCCTCGCGCGCCAGTCCTGAACACCACCGCCTGTGCAAAAATAAAGTTCAAAAAAGTGGCATGTTTTTCGAGGCCGTTTAAGTGCTGTTAACTCACCACGATTTACCACGCATTTCACCACGTTTTTACCATCAAGAAACCACGTTTAAGCACACGTTTTCCCAGGACCCCCTTCAAAAAGCCCAGCAAAACAGCAAAAAGGGACCGCCACCGTCCCTCCAACTTTTTTCTGCAAATTACGGCTTTTTCTGAATCGCCTTTACGGCGATCGAATTGGGGGAACTGCCAGCCGGAAGCATGGTGAAGAGCTCAGGTAAGGACCTGCCAGCCGTCCGGATGACCGCAACGTCCCCGGAATGAGCGTCAGCAGCCAGCAAAAGGTGCTCGTCTTCTGAAAACGCAAGCGCATCTGGCGCGGAACCGGTACGAATTCCAATAGGCAGCACCCGTCCGTCGTCGATGCTATAAAGCGCGATCGAGTCCGCGCCGAAGTTCGCGACCCACAGCGTGCTGTTGTCGCCACTCACGATCCCGTGAACAGGCCTGTTGCCAATTGTGTAAGTTCCACCAACCTCATTGGTCGGAGTAGATATCTCCGAGATGCTATCGGAGCCGAAATTCGAGACAAAGATCTCCCCGTCATCAGGCTTCAACGCCAGATCAACAGGCGTCTTACCCACATCAAGCAGCGCAAGCATATGGTCCGTCATGAGCGCAGGATTCTGTTTCGCAGGCACCGATCCTGGCTCCGCCGCAAGGCTGATAGCCATTACCTGATGACCCCCGGAGCAGGCGATGAAAGCCTTGGAGGAATCACGCAGAATCACGGCATCCGTGGCCCCCGGACATCCAGAGAAGACAGCGCGGAGATGCGG
>DATHQG010000268.1:0-2281 GCA_035483075.1 Edaphobacter sp.
GAGAGCCGTTGTGATCAAGAAAGCTAACCGGCCGATGCGATAGAGGAAATTTAGATACGGCATGTCTGACCTCGCTGCGGGATGTCGACGAAGGCGGGCTGCTCTAAGCGCGCAGTAATTTTATCACTGCCGGCCGTACACGGGAGCGGGCAAAAGTATAGACTCGGGGAAATGAACTGGGCGAGTGGGATGGCGAAGAAGTGGCTGTTGGTGGTAGCTGTGCTGTGCCTCGGGCTTACAGCGGTGACGCTGGGGCAGGACCAGGGGCAAGGGCAGAGTCAAAGTCAAAGCCAAAAGCAGGCGGACGAGGGCCACCGCCCTACACAGGCGCTAGAAAAGCCGGAAGTCAAGATCACGCCGCACGAGGCGGAGGAACTGTTTCATTCCGTCGATGAGATCCTCGCATTCGACAGCAAGAAGACTGGACTGCCCATCAAGAAGCAGGTCAAACGCCGGCTGACCAGCCGCGACGAGGTCGTGGCCTATCTGACCAAGCACATGAAGGACGAAGACGTGAAGAGGCTGCAACGCTCCGAGCTGGTGCTGAAGAAGTTCGGCCTCCTGCCGCGCGAATTTAACATGGAAAAACTGCTGGTCGATTTGCTGCGCGAAGAAGTAGCGGGGTACTACGATCCCAAGACCAAAACCGTGAACCTGCTGGATTGGGTTCCTCTGGAAGAGCAGGAGCCGGTGCTGGCGCACGAACTCACGCACGCGCTACAAGATCAGACCATCGGCCTCGACAAGTGGATGAAGAAAGGCGAGAAGGATCTGGGTGAGATCAAAAAAGACCCCACACCCGAAGACATTGAGAACGACGAGATTGACGACACCCGCGAGGCAGTGATCGAAGGGCAGGCGCAAGCCATGATGTTTCAATATGCCCTGGCTCCGGTAGGACGTTCGATTGCCGATTCTCCAGACCTGGTGGAAGGGATGGAGCAGGAAACATTGACTGGAACACCGAACACCAAGGTGTTCAACGATGCTCCAATTTTCATGAAGGAGTCGCTGACCTTTCCCTACAGCTACGGGATGGACTTTGTGGTGAAACTGATGGCGAACGGCGGCAAGGAGAAGGCGTTTGCCGCCGTACTTGCGAATCCACCGCATACGACGCGGCAGATTATGCAGCCTGAGACTTACCTCTCGGGCGAGAAAATCGAGCCCATGCGCTTGCCGGAGTTTAAGCGTGACTTCAAGGATTACATTAAGTTTGATATCGGAGCGATGGGTGAGTTTGATGTTGCGGTGCTGATTGAGCAATACGCTGGGAAGGAAGTGTCGAAGCGGATGTATCCGGAGTGGCGGGGCGGCTACTACTATGCGGCGCGTCCGAAGAATGACATGGCGGCTCCGCTCGGACTGCTGTATGTGTCGCGATGGTCGAACTCGGAGAAGGCGGCGGAGTTTGCCGAGATCTATGCGCGGTCTCTCGGGCAGCGGTACAAGAAAGCGGAAGAGATAGGGGTGGTTTCCGCCAGCCAGGCGGCGTCGCGGAATCTAGAGTCCAACGTCGAAGTTCTGACAGGCCGGCACGCATGGACCACCGAAGAAGGCATCGTGGTGATTGAGGAGCAGGGCGACACCGTGCTAGTGAGCGAGAGTTTGGATCCGGCCACGACAGCGACGCTGGAGAAGGAAGTGTTTGGCAAGTAAGCTCGAATGGCAGCGATCTCACTTTTTATTGACAGACTTCTTCTTAGTTTCATTTTGCTGTCTCACATCCCCCAAAAAATGCTGCACTTTGGCGACGACCGTGAATTTCTGGCCGGCGCGCTCAACGGTAAGCACACGTTCTTGGCCGGGCGAGCCCCCGAGCATTGACCAGACCTGCCCCAGAGTGGAGCCGGGGACGGGGATGCCATCGACGGCGATGAGATGGTCGCCCGCCTGAACGCCACCACTATCTTGTGGTACTGAAGGCTTGCCGTCGTAATCGGCGACGCCGAGAATTGTGAAGCGTCCGTCGTCTTCGGGACGCAAAATCAGGCCGATGACGTCGAAGTCAGGAAAGTTGAACAATCGGCCGATGTCGAAATAGACGGTGGAATGAGCGTAGTCGATGCCGACGCGATAGTTGAGGAGCGCATCGGCGCCGAGCAGTCCGGACGTGGGGACTCCGGCTCGTTTTTCGAAGAAGACGAACCGATCGGCGGGAAAATCAGCCACGGGAACGTCTGTCAAGAAGAGTGGACCATACTCCACGCGATCGACGCGCATCAGCTTCCACTTTGGTTCATCGGCCATTCCCCACATGTTGGCAGGGCCAACAGCTCCC
>DATHQG010000269.1:0-10531 GCA_035483075.1 Edaphobacter sp.
CATAATGTGCTCGGCGACCTCTTTTTCATCGCCCCGCATATCAGCCTCCAGAGCGCGGTCCTCCACCTCATCCGCACTCCTCGGCCGCGTCCCCGCAATCGGCCGATACTCTACCGCCCTCCCGTGCACCCGCACCAGCAACTCCGGCGAAGACCCCCCAATATGTGCCGTCGACGATCGTGGCCGCGTAGAACCGGGTGCCCCATTGCCTGCCCTGAGCCTGTCGAAGGGTCTGGCTTTTGCAGACGTGGGTTTTTCCCCAACCGCATCCTCCAACCCAAACCGCAAAAAATACATATAAGGCGAAGGGTTCACAATCCGCAGCGCCCGATAGACCTCAAACGCATCCACCCCCGGCACGCAATCGAACCGCTGCGACAACACACACTGAAACACATCTCCCGAAGCGATGTACTCCTTCGTCTTCTCCACGCCCTTCAAAAACGCCGCCTTAGAAGTCCGCGCCGAAACCTTCAGCCTCCCGAGCGCCTTCTTCTTCCGCCGCACCGGCAGCGCACTCGCGAGCTGCTTCTCCATCTGGTTCAGCCGCCGCACCGACCGCTCATACGCACCCTCGCGCGCCTCGCGCTTCAGGTCCGCCGTGACCATCAGGTGGATCTCTTTCTTCACATGGTCAAACGCCAGCACCTGATCAAAGAACATCAGGCAAGCGTCCGGCACTCCCAGCTCGTCCTTCGCCAGCGAAGGCAGCCTCTCAATCTGCCGCACCACGTCATAAGCAAAAAAACCCACCGCGCCCGCCGTAAACGGAGGCAGCCCCGGCAACCGTGCCGGAGTATGCCCACCCAACGCCTTCTTCAACTCGGCAAAAATGTCCCCATCGAACGAACTCTCCCGCCGTCCCTCGCGAACAGTAATCCGGGTCCCACGCGCCACCATCTTCTTATAAGGTTGCACGCCGATGAACGTATACCGCCCCACATGCTCGCCGCCTTCCACCGACTCCAGCAGAAACGCCTCTGGCTCCTCCGCCGCAATTCGCAGAAACGCCGACACCGGAGTCTCCAGGTCCGCCGTCACTGTGCGATAAACGGGCACCAGCGAATGTTTCCGACTTAACGCCAAAAATTCACGCGCCGAGGGCAGGGAACTGGTATCAAGAGAAGGCATGGCTATATCCATCATAACTCCCTCTAATGGAACGCTTTTGCCTCCTTGACCGAACGGTCAGAAAAATGGTTAACCTAACCCATTCGTCTCATTGCGCATCGTCGTTCGGCCAGCCTATACTCCGGGAGTTTGGCCACAGACCGGCCTGGTCCAAGCGTATTCTGCTTCCAGAGGGAGGCAAACGATGGCCGGAGAATCGCTGATACCAGCAACAGAAAAAAGGGTAATAACAATGGAGACTCTCACCCTCGAGCAGGAAACTAACCCCTGGGAAGCCCAGGCAGCTCGATTCGACTTCGCAGCAAAAAAACTCAACCTCGATCAAGGTATTTGGAGGGTCCTCCGCCAACCCACCCGCGAACTCATCGTGCACATCCCCGTCGGCATGGACGATGGCTCCATCGAAGTCTTCACCGGCTACCGCGTCCAGCACTCCATCGCCCGCGGCCCCGCTAAAGGCGGCATCCGCTACGCCCCCGACGTATCCCTCGACGAAGTCCGCGCCCTCGCCTCCTGGATGACCTGGAAGTGCGCCGTCGTCAACATCCCCTTCGGCGGAGCCAAGGGTGGCATCATCTGCGACCCCAAAAAAATGTCCCAGGGCGAACTCGAGCGCATGACCCGCCGCTACACCGCCGAACTCATCGAATTCATCGGACCGGAAAAAGATGTCCCCGCCCCCGACGTGGGCACCGACGAACAGACCATGGCCTGGATCATGGACACCTACTCCATGCACATGCGCCAGACCGTCAACGCCGTCGTCACCGGCAAACCCGTCAACCTCGGCGGCTCGCGCGGACGCAAGGAGGCCACTGGCCGCGGCGTCTCCGTCGTCTGCGACGAAGCAATGAAGTTCCTCGGCATGTCCATCGAAGGCTGCCGCGTCATCGTCCAGGGCTTCGGCAACGTAGGCTCCAACTCCGCCAAGCTCCTTCACGAAAAGGGCTACACCGTCATCGGCATCGCCGAGTACGACGGCGGCCTCTACAACAAGAACGGCATCAACATTCCTGCCCTCATCGAACACCGCAAGCGCGCCGGCACCATCAACGGCTTCACCGAGGCCGAACCGGCCGACAAGCACGAACTCCTCACCTACAACTGCGAGATCCTCATCCCCGCAGCGACCGAAAACGTCATCACCAGCCGCAACGCCGATCGCATCCGCTGCAAAATTCTCTGCGAAGGCGCCAACGGACCGACAACCACGATCGCCGACGAGATTCTCGGCGACAAACGCGTCTTCATCATCCCCGACATCCTCGCCAACGCCGGCGGTGTTACCACCAGCTACTTCGAGTGGGTCCAGGATCGCATGGGCTACTTCTGGACCGAGGCCGAGGTCAACCAGCGCCTCGACAACATCATGACCGAAAGCTTCAACGACGTCATCGCCTACGCCAAGAACCACGGCGTAAACAACCGCATCGCCGCCTACATGCTCGCCATCGACCGCGTAGCCTACACCACCAAGCAGCGCGGCATCTACGCCTAAGACCACGAGCACAAAAGCAAAGAGGCGGCCCTTGGGTCGCCTCTTTGCTTTTCTCTCCAGCAATTTGGCATAGACGAAGCCCTATCGCTATCGTCGGCGTTTAGCTTGGGCCTGCGCCGCTCTTTGCACGGGCGCGCGCCAACAAATTCGACACGAAGAATATAAGGAAGACTAATCCGGCACCAAAGAGAAATCCCCACCAAAAGTTGTTCGAAAGCATGTTGGAAGCTCCTGTCGTTCAAGGGCTACGCGCCAGTATACGCACACAACCTAAACTCTTGATGAAACTGCTCGGGTCCGCGCCTTCAGCTCGCACTACTCCACCGTCACAGTAACCTGCACCTTAGTAGTCACCACATTCGCAGCCGCACCAGATCCCGAGGTCCCGATCACCCGAATCGTATAACTCCCCGGCTTCGTCCCCAGATCAGTACAAACCCCGCACCCACTCAGCGTAGCTATTCCACAAAGAGCAATCAACGCCACCAGCAAACCCTTAATCGCCCGCCGCCGCTTACTCGGAATAAACATCACAAGCAACGCCGCAACCGTCGTCCCCGCAAACTGCAGACTGGCCGTCGTCGATCCTGAACCAGCGACTTGGCATGCCTGAGGCGCCGCAGTGCTCAACTGCATTATGGTGGACCCACCGCCCGCCGGAATCGTCTTAGCCTCAAACGTACAAGCCGCCTCCGACGGCAGGTCCGCGCACGACAGCTGCACCGGCTGCATATATCCGGCCTGTGGTGCCACCGCCACCTGCAAACTCGCGACGCCACCCACACCGACCGTCGCGGTACCAGTCACCGAAACGCTGAATCCATTCACCACGGTCGTCGTACCGGTCACCGTCTCTGTCAACACCGTCGAAATACTCGCAACAGAGTTAGCGTCACCGGCATAACTCGCAGTAATCGCATGCCCCCCCACGCTAAGCGTCGAAGTGCTAAAGCTCGCCACGCCAGACCCGACTAGCGTCTTCGTCCCTAACACCGTGCTTCCATCCAAAAACGTTACAACCCCCGTCGGCGACGCAATCGAAGCCCCGCTCGCGACGACATTGGCAGTAAAGGTTACACTCTGCCCACTCGTCGCGGGATCCACGCTCGAGGTCAACATCGTCACTGTCTGCACCTTAGTTGTTGCGACCGGCAGCACCACCACCGTCACGGCCGCCGAAGTCGAACCCAAGTGCGTCGCATCGCCCGAATAAACCGCCGTCAGAACATGCGTCCCCACTGCAAAAGCAGCCCCTGCACTCGCCGGACAGCTGGCCGACGGAGCCACTGCAATCGTGCAGATATTCGTCGCCCTATCATAAAAAGTAATCGTCCCCGTCGCGAGGCTCCCATCGCTCGCGGTCACCTGTGCCGTCCCGTCAACCTCCTGCCCAAAGTAAATCGTCAACGGTGACGTAATCGTCAGCACCGTCGTCGTCAGGACCATCTTTGTCGTGTCCGTGTTCAGCAGCACCGTTATACCGCCGGTATTCACATCCGGTTCCACCGAAGTCGTCTTCTGGTTAATCAGAGGGTTCGAAAGCACCGTCCCGCCGTTCGCAATCACCAGGTCCGTAAATCCGTCCTTGTTCACGTCCCCGGCCGAGATCGAATTGATCCCCATCCCCGCTAGAAAGTGCGTCTCGGCCCCAAACGCCCGCCCACCCAGATTGTTCTGCACACCCACCACATACCCATCGCTCATCACCAGATCGGGTCGCCCGTCGCCGTTGAAATCCACAGCTGCCACCTGGTAGAAGTTTCGCGAAGGCGTCATCACCACCGGCGGATCAAACGTCCCATCGCTCTTGCCATACCAGATGTAGATCGCGTTCGCCGCGGCTGCCGTCGGATGAGCATGGTCCGCGCTCGCATTGTCATACGCCAAAATCACGTCGGCATTCCCATCGCCATCGAGGTCCGCCATCACCACCGTCCCTTGCACCATCCCCTGGACCTCCGACGCTCCGGGTAAGGCTCCCACCTGCACGGCAGCGGGCGAAACACTCACCTGCTCCGTCGTCGGCGTCGCCAAAGCAGCAAACGTCCCATCTCCGTTCCCATGCAGCAACAGCGCCTGCGACGTCGCGACGCTCACTACCTCATCAAGGTTCTCCGACCCGCTGAAATTACCCAGCGTCCCACTCAACGCTGGCTTGCCCGCAGCAAACGCCCGCGAACTCCCAAGACTTCCTTCCGCACTTCCAATCAAAATCGCAATCCCCTCCGGCGAGTCCACCGCAACGTCCGTCAGTCCATCTCCATTGAAGTCGGCTACCGCAAAACTCGTGCGCCCAGGCCCGGCGTTATAAACCCCTTGCAGCGTCAAGCTCAGGTTGCTCTGTTCCAGCAGCACACTCATGCCAGCCGGAGTCGTCGTATAAAAATTATGCCGCCCCCCAGCGTCGGTTATCGCGACAAGATGCCCACCCGTCCCCGTCGTCCCATCCGCGCTCCCACTCCCACCTTCAGAAGTACTAACAAAGCTCCCATCCGTATTCCCATGCAGAATCTCAATCTGTCCATTCGCTACTTCAAGCACAAGGTCCGGATGCCCGTCCCCATCCACATCATGCAGCAGCATGCTCTGCACGGC
The DNA here is from genome assembly GCA_035483075.1 of Edaphobacter sp. Classification (GTDB taxonomy): domain Bacteria; phylum Acidobacteriota; class Terriglobia; order Terriglobales; family Acidobacteriaceae; genus Edaphobacter. The sequence goes on from DATHQG010000269.1 coordinate 5,225, forward strand.
GCTCGAGCCCACATACGATCCCGCGGCCGTCAACAACCCATCCGCCGAGCCAAGAAAAACGTTCACCGCCCCACCCAACACCGACTGAATCACCAGGTCCGTATGCCCGTCCCCATTCAGGTCCGCCGCGACCATCGGCCCAGTTCCACTCTCGAGCTTCGTCCCAATAATCCGCACCAGCACGCCGCTGCTATCGGTCGTCAGCGTCAACAGCGAAGGGTTTGCCACGTCCTCAACCAGCAGGTCCAGATACCCGGTATCGTGCAACTGCGCACCCATCACGTAACTGAACACCGGAGCGTTCGTCCCCACAATGGCGAACGTCCCCAACTGCTGCGCCGCAGCAAACGTCCCATCGCCGTTTCCACGCGCCAGAAAGGCCTTGCCCAATCCTACGGCTCCCCAAACCCAGGCAAGGTCCACATGCCCATCATGGTCAAAGTCCGCCGCAGCAATCACCGCGCCAGCAGTAGTAATCGTCTGCCCTGCCCTATACGTTCCATCGCCGTTGTTCAGCAGAACATGCGTCGTCGAAGCCGTGGCCGTCGCACCATAGTCCGTATAGATCAGGTCCGCTTTGCCGTCTCCATTCAGGTCTGCCGCAGCGATTCCAGCCGGCCAGTTGCCTGTAGGGACCACCAACGGCTGCTTAAACTGCTGCGCCGCCGCGACCATAGCAAACAGGCCCAGCGAGCAGAAGGCGACCGTCTTAATGACTCTGCGAATCAGCATGTCGAACGCTCAGAAGGGTCCACGCAATACCCGTCTCTCCCTCTATCGGCGTTCCTGGCAAAAGGGAGAAGAAGCAATGAAAACAGTAGGTTTATCGAGTAATTCAGGGCCCGGAAGCACGTTGTAACCCAAACTAACTTCCACCCGCGAAAAACGGCATTCCACTAAGGGGTCATTGAGGCCGACAAAAGGCCCACAAACACCGCGCTAAGTTCCGTTTCGGGACACGGCCTTTTGCCTTACGATTCAATTGCTTTAATTCAATTGCTTTAAATGCACGCAGCCACAGACGAGCGGCCGCGCAACTCTATTCCACGGCGTCATCTTCGGCGACAACTGATGTTCCACAACCGATGACCCCGCACCGCGGCAAATTCAGCAACTTCTCTTTTACATCTCGACCCGTCTCACTATGGCAGAATGCTAGTGTCGGCACCGTGTACATCCAGCCACGTCGCTGCCAGTTAGAAACCGTCGATGAACCTGCCCAACTCCATCACGATGAGCCGCATTGCCTGCATTCCTCTGCTCATCTGGATACTCTCGCCCGCATTCCCCTTTACCGGCGGCCACGGCGCCACCGGTCTCCGCGGCGGCGAGCAGGAGATCATCGCCAGCATCGTCTTCATCCTAGCCAGCATCACCGATGGCCTCGACGGCTACCTCGCCCGCCGTCGCCACCAGATCACCACCATGGGCATGCTCCTCGACCCACTGGCCGACAAGCTCCTGGTCACCGCCGCCTACATCATCCTCGTCGGCTACAACCCGAACATCGTCAAGCCCTGGATCGCTGTCCTCGTCATCGGTCGCGAATTCCTCGTCTCCGGACTCCGCAGCATCGCCGCCACCGAAGGCTTCACGATCGAAGCCAGCGAGATCGGCAAGCTCAAGACCGTCATCCAGATCGTCTCCGTAGTCGCCGCCATCCTCGCCCACCGCTGGGACTACTGGAACTGGGGCGGCTACATCGTCGGCGTCCACTTCATCGCCGTCACTGCTATCTACTGGATGACCATCGTCTCCATCATCTCCGCCATCGACTACTTCATCGGATTCTGGAAGAAGATCGACCACGCCTCCGACAAACGCCGCAAGCGCCGCAGCTTCGTCCTAAGCCGCAAGCCCAAGCCCGCGCCCCCCGCCGAACGCCCGTCGCACATCTCCTAGCTGGAAACTAGCCCGCGAAATTTATCGTAATGAGGGCCACCAGCGGAACGGCACTGTTGCCCACCACCAACGGCTCATAGACCCAGCTACGCACTGCTGTCATCGCAGCATCTCGCAACGTCTCGGGCCCGCTGATTACCGTGGTCCTATCCACGTGTCCTGTCGTATCGATGTGCGCCAACATCTTGACCGAACCACGTACATGCGCACTGCGAGCGATAAATGGATATACCGGAATCTCCCCGGAGAGCTTTTTGAGCTTGACTTGATCGTCGGCGGACTGGACGACAAGATATCGTGCGGCGTCCTCGTTCAAATTGAGGACAATGTTCGAATCGTCGCTCCCACGCAATAACACCGTCCATTCGCAAGTGATATCTAAGTCTGGAACGCGATACAGAACGCGTATACAAGGATCGTCGGTCTTCGGACAGGATTGGGGGAGCGCTTTACCGACGGCCCATTGGCCATCAGCGCGAAGCGGCTTACCAGTCTTCGGTACCGAATTATTTGGATCAATCTTGTACCGTTTTAGGACTAATGCCACTGCCTGCCTTCCAATCAGCTCTTGGGACGCTGGATCGGCAGCTGGGCTTTGCTGTGCACTCGATGTGGAAATCGCGCAGGAAAGCGACATCGCAATGCCCGCGAAGAATCTGCGTAAGTTCATCTAATGCCCTAACTTCCTCGATCATGCTCTTAAAGCAAAGCCCGAACACAACTTATCCAGAATTGCCATCATCTCGCGCAACTAGAAGCAACTCGTCCTCCCGAGAGTTCCGCCCCGTCCTACGCTTCAATCGAAATTTTTCTTCAATTTCCGCCCAAAAATCGCATGTCAAGCCAAAAACCACCTAACCCTTTATACACGAACAACATCCGCGTGACATTTTAGTTCCATACAAACCGCTATACTTGAATAAGAGACAAAACAAGCAAACCCGGGAGGCCGCCGGGGCTAACTCGTTTGGTTAGACGAATTTGGCTGTAACCCTTTTGCCATGACGATTTTGCACGGTGTGGCATGCTGTAAACAAATGAATCGAAAAGGATTTGCTGATGAAGAGAGGAGGGGGTATCCCCACCCCGGACACCAGCAGGCAACCGGCAAGGCCCGCCACGACCAAAGTAAAATTCTCATCCGGCACGATCACGGGAGACACATGGCAACGATCAAGCAGGACGACTTCATCCGCAGCGTAGCGGACGCGCTTCAGTACATCAGCTTCTACCACCCGGTCGACTACATCACCAACCTCGCCCGCGCCTACGAGATGGAGCAGTCCCACGCCGCCAAAGACGCCATCGCGCAAATCCTCATCAACTCCCGCATGTGCGCCGAAGGCCACCGCCCCATCTGCCAGGACACAGGCATCGTCACCGCCTTCGTCAAGGTCGGCATGGAAGTTAAATGGCAGCCCGGCATCGCCGGCATGATGACCATGCAGCAGATGGTCGACGAGGGCGTCCGCGAGGCTTGGCGCAACGCCGACAACGTCCTCCGCCCCAGCATCCTCGAAGACCCTGCCTTTACCCGCCGCAATACCGGTGACAACACCCCCGCCATGGTAGTCGTCGAACTGGTCGAAGGCGGCGAAGTTGACGTAACCGTGGCCTCAAAGGGTGGCGGATCCGAGGCCAAGAGCCGCTTCGCCATGCTCAACCCCTCGGACTCAGTCGTCGAGTGGGTCTTGAAGACAATACCTGGCATGGGCGCAGGCTGGTGCCCTCCCGGAATGCTTGGCATCGGCATCGGAGGCACCGCAGAAAAGGCAATGGTCATGGCGAAGGAGTCCCTCATGGATCCCATCGACATGCAGGAGCTCATCGCCCGCGGCCCCAAAACTAAAATCGAAGAGCTGCGCATTGAAATCTACAACAAGGTCAATCGCCTCGGCATAGGCGCACAGGGCCTCGGCGGCCTCACCACTGTCCTCGACGTAAAAATCATGGACTTCCCCACTCATGCCGCGAACCTGCCGGTCGCAATGATTCCCAACTGCGCAGCCACTCGCCACCTCCACTTCCATCTCGACGGCTCCGGTCCAGTAATGGTTGACCCGCCGTCTCTCGACGCATGGCCGAAGCTCGAGTACGACGTCCACACCGCGAAGAAGGTCGACCTCAACACCGTCACCCACAAAGATGTGAAGACCTGGAAGCCCGGCGAGGTCCTTCTCCTCTCCGGCAAGCTGATCACCGGCCGCGACGCTGCGCACAAGCGCATGACAGACATGCTCACTCGTGGTGAAAAATTGCCCGTCGATCTCAAGGGCCGCTTCATCTACTACGTCGGCCCGGTCGAAGCGGTCCGTGATGAAGCCGTAGGCCCAGCCGGCCCCACCACCGCAACGCGCATGGACAAGTTCACCCGCCAGATGCTCGCCGAAACTGGTCTCATCGGCATGATCGGCAAAGCCGAGCGCGGCCCCGCCGGGATCGATGCAATCCGCGACTTCGAGGCCGTATACCTCATCGCCATCGGCGGTGCCGCCTACCTCGTCTCGAAGGCCATCAAGAGCTCACGCGTCCTCGCATTCGCCGACCTCGGCATGGAAGCCATTTACGAATTCGACGTAAAGGACATGCCCGTCACCGTAGCGGTCGACAGCAAGGGGACCAGCGTCCACACCACCGGCCCCGAGGAGTGGTCACGCCGCATCGCAGGCATACCCATCCTGCAATGACCGGGAAGGCTGCTTTGCTCCCGCTTTTTTGTTGTCATCCCGAAGGGATCTGCTGTTGTCTTCCGACAGCCGCTAAGGCGTTGACGAGCTAAGTATCTGCATCACCGGCTGCGGCAGTTCCTTATCAGCGTTCTTCAACAGCAGGCTGACCTGCCACATCTGCGCGTCAGACAGCACATGCGAGTAAGAAGGCATGCCAGACAGGCGGATTCCATTCGCCACCTTCCAGTAGGTCTCACCCGCTTCATCGTCACTCACACCGATGACCCCATGGCTGCCGTGGGCCTTCCAAAGTTGCGGAGCCGACGGAAACATGTACTTCGCATAGCTCACTTCGTGACCCGGTGTACCGTGACAACTCGCGCACTGAGCGCGATAAACATGGGCGCCAGTCTCGAAAACGTCCTCGCTGATGCCGAACGGAGCGGTCTTGGTCTCGCGGTCGATTCGGGCATTCAACGGTAGCTTGACGATCTGCTTCTCAAAAGGAAGTGGAGCATCGGCAACCGCAACAGGCAAAGGGCCGAACTTGAGGTAAGCAAAGAGTCCAATTGCGACTGCGGCGATGCCGATGAGGATGCCGAGGAAGACCTTGCCGAAGCCGCCGCCGCTGCTTTTTTTCGCCATATAGAGCTACTCCGTAGGTGGTTTGGCCGCCGTAAGGGGCGGCGGATGTTCTAATAAGGGATGGCCCAGCCGGTTTCGCGTCGGCGGCCCT
>DATHQG010000270.1:0-25233 GCA_035483075.1 Edaphobacter sp.
TCGACTAGATTGAGGTGCGCGGATTCGGGCTGGCCGAAGGTGCCCGACATGTAGAGAAATTCGCGCTCGGCGGCGCTGGCAAAGTCGTGGGCGGCCTCCTTGCGCTTCTCGGTTACGTAGACGCGCATGTTGCCGGCGGTGATGGGCTCGAGAAACTTGCCGGCGATAATGGTCCCGGGGAAGCCGGGTTTCGTCCATTTGAAGGTGAACTCGGTGCGGTTGCCGGGGACGCTCTTTTGCGCCGCGACACCGCTACCGGAGCCGACAACGCGCTCATCGCCGGGCACGCGGATGCGCATCTCGGCGGTGAAGCGGTTGGTGAAGAGGCCGGTCATGGGGAACCAGCGGCCGGGGTAGAGCAGGATGCTGATGGGGTCGGCGACGGCGGCCAGCTTGATGCCCTCGACCGGGCTGGTGTCGGCGTCCTTCAGGGTGCCGGAGTACTCGATGTGCCAGGTAGTGGTTGTGCCTTTGGGCAGCGGCGTGACCAGGGTAAAGCGCACCGTGCTGTTGTTGGTCAGGCGCTCTGACTCCAGCGGCTGGCCCTTTGCGTCGGTTGCCTTTGTGATCTGCAGGCCGTTGTTCAACTCAAAGGTGGGGGTCGAAAGCTCTTCGAGTGTGGTAAAGGTCACGTCGCAGGTCGCGGTCAGCCGGTTCACGGCGGGATCGAGATCGGCGCTGATGACGTAGCCAGTGACCTGCATCTGGGGTCTTACGGGCGCGGCCCAGGTGGTCGTTGCGAGGAGGCACAAGGGAAGCAGCGTCGCGGCGGGGATACGGAGAATGCGGAAAAGAGCGGACATGCAGCTAAAGTTCCTCAAAACATCATGGTACAGTCCATTAGCCTATTAGACGCCTGCCGTCGATGTTCGGCCACTCATGGACTCGTTTTCAGTCAAAAGCGCCTCGACTGCGTCGCAAACCTGCTGGATGGAGCTTGTGCCCGGGGGTGGTTGGAGGGCGCGGCGTACCTCGGCCAGGTTGGCGACCATTCGTTCGCGCTCGGGGCCGTCGGCCATCAAGGGGCCCAGGGCGACGGCTATGTTTTCGGCTGTGAAACGGTCCTGCAGCAGCTCGGGGACGACCCGGCGGCCGGCGACGAGGTTCACCATGGCGATGGGAAGGTTGCCGCTGGCATCGACCTGGGCGGGGTCCCAGATATCAGGCGGGTAGCGGACGAGGCGCTTGGCCAGCCAGAAGGTGAGCGGGGAGACGCGGTAGACGACCACGAAGGGGTTTCCTATTGCGGCGGCCTGGACGGTCGCCGTGCCGCTGGCAACAACGCTGGCGCGGGCGTGGTGGAGGGCCTCGCGGGCATCAGGGACGAGGTGGATGTTTAGCTGCTTCAGGGCAACGTCCGTTGGCAACCATTCGTCATGACCAGTGATCTCCTTTGCCAGCTTTTCGCGGTCAATGGTGGAGGCCACCGGCAGAATGTAGTTGCACCCTTCAGGGAAGCGGTAGGTCAACTCCACCATCGTACCGAGGTTCACGGTGACCTCTTTCCACCGGCTGCCGGGCAGCAGGGCGATCCACTGCTTCGCCGGGTCGAGACCGTGCAGAGCGGCATAGTCTTCGCGTGAGATGGCCGGCATCGGCAGCTCTGCCAGTGGGTGACCGACGAACCTGGCGTCGACGCCGCGGGCGCGGTAGAAACGGGCTTCAAATGGGAAGATAACCATCATGCGGTTCACGCGTTGTTGTACCCAGCGCAGGCGGCTGCGCTTCCATGCCCAGAGCTGCGGGCTGACGAAATAGATGACCGGGACGTTCAGCTTTTTGAGCTCACGGGCGAGGCGAAAATTTACATCGGGGAAGTCGATCAGGATGGCGACGTCGGGGTGCCGTTTTTTGATGGAGGCGACGAGGCGGCGGTAGGAGTTATAGACGCGAGGCGCGTGGCGGATGACCTCGGTGATGCCCATGTGGGCGACGTCTTCGGCGCGGACGACACGGTCGAGGCCTGCGTCTTCCATCTCCTTGCCGCCGAGGCCGAAGCAGGCGAGGTGGGGGTGACGCGCGCGAAGTTCTGCGATGATTAGTGCGCCGTAGTGGTCGCCGCTGGCTTCGCCGGCTGAGAGGAAGACACACGGATTGGGTGGGATATCGATGGAACCAGTGTAGATTTTCTGGAGGGAATTGTATGGCACAAAATGCAGCGAAAAGATTCCGGGCGGTGCTGGAGCCTTTGCAGGGAGGGCTTGGCTGGGTCGTGGCGTGGCTTCCGTTCGATGTCGAATCGGCCTGGAAGAAGAAGATGGTGAGGCTCCGGGTAAAGGTCGAGGTCGGGGGAGAGGTCTTCCGGACGTCGCTGTTTCCGGGTGCGCAGCGCGGAGGACACTTCGTCCTGGTGAACAGGAAGATGCAGAAGGCCGCCGGCGCCGGGCTGGGGGCGATGGTGGACTTTACGATCACGCCGGACCTTGAAGAACGGAAGCCGACTCTTCCTCCGGAGTTGGCGAAACTGCTCAAGACAGAAAAGAAGTTAGCGAAGTGGTATGAGGATTTGAGCGAGCCGATACGGTGGGAGATCGCTAAGTGGATCGATGGAGTGAAGAGCGTGGAGGCCCGGCAGCGGCGAGCGGAGCAGATCGCCGAGCGGCTGATGTTGACGATGGAGGGTGAGAGGGAGCTGCCGCCAGTGCTCGAGGTGGCGTTTCGGCGGGTCCCTGCGGCGCGCAAGGGGTGGGAGTTGATGACCAAGGTTCAGCGGCGATCGAATCTGATGGCGGTCTTCTATTATCAGAGCCCAGAGGCACGCGAGAAGCGAGTGAAGAAGGTGGTGGAGGATTGTGTGAGGGTGGCGAGTAAGTGAGGGCCGGAGTTCTTTCCTTTCTGCTGACGGCCGTAAGCCGCTTGTTGCTTCGCAGCGACCGGTTGAGCGGAAGAATGGGGCAGGTGCTAAGCGCATTTTCTCTCGATCAGGAGCGGCTGATCATTCCCAGCGGCGGGAGAAGATTGTCCGCCGTCTATGTCTCGGCAGGGGAGGACACTCCGGTGGTCCTGATCTGCCATGGCATCGGCGAGCTGGTCGAATACTGGGGAAAGGTCCAGGGTTTGCTGAGAGGGATGGGTATCTCGTCGCTGGTGTTCAATTACTCCGGCTTCGGGACGAGTTCTGGCACGGTAAGCGCCGCGCACTGCGAAGAAGATGCGATGGCGGCATATAAAGAGCTTGTCGAACGCGGCTGCCAATCGATTGTTCTGCTTGGGTTTTCTCTTGGGAGCGGAATCGGTTGTGCGGTCGCTTCACGCGTCGATTTGGATGGGTTGGTCTTGTGCGAAGGATTTTCATCGTTTCGCGAGGCGGGGAGCGCGATGGGCTTTCCGCGATGGCTGACCCGCATTGTGCCCAATGTCTGGGACACGATCCATCGAGTGGGAGAACTGGAGATACCAGTGCTGATCGTTCACAGCGACACAGATGATCTATTGCCGTTTTCCATGGCGGAACGCGTCGTGGAGGCCTGTGGGAAGCGCGGGCAGCTGATTGTGATCAACGGCTTGTTACACAATGCGCCGATCTTCGCGCCGACGGAGACGTACTGGCGGCCAATTGCAGAGTGGGTCAGGCAAAGGTCTTCGGAAGCTGTCAGGGAAAGAGTGGCGGCGGTGCGCAGCTAGTCTGCACTGAGCGGCTCGAGCGGGGTGGTGGCGTCGCTGCCGGTGCCGAGCTCCTGGTCGCGATACTGCAATTGATAGAGCTTCCAGTAAAGACCTCGCTGGGCGAGGAGCTGCTGGTGGGTGCCGCGCTCGCGAAGCTGCCCCTTGTGCATGACGAGGATGGTGTCAGCGCGCTGGATGGTGGAGAGCCGGTGCGCGATGAGGATGGAGGTGCGGCCGGTGATCATGCGCGACAGGGCGAGGCGCACGCGGAGCTCCGTGTCGGTATCGACTGAGGAGGTGGCTTCGTCGAGGACCAGAATGCCGGGGTCATGAGCGAGCGCGCGGGCGAAGCTGATGAGTTGCTTTTGCCCGGTGGAGAGTGTGGCGCCGCGTTCCCGTACAGGCTCGGCGAACTTGAGCGGCAAGGTGCGGATGAAGTCACCGACGTTGACCTCGTCGGCTGCGCGCTCGAGGCGTTCGTCGGTGATCCACGAGGAGCCGAGCCTTATGTTGTCGGAGATCGTTCCGCTGAACAGGAAGGGGTCCTGCAAGACAACGCCGAAGCGCTGCCGTAACTTCTTTAGATCTTGCTCGCGAACGTCTACGCCGTCGACCAGAATAGTGCCGCGCTGGATGTCGTAGAAGCGCATCATCAGGCTGGTGATGGTAGTCTTGCCTGCGCCGGTGTGGCCGACGATGGCGGCGGTCTCGTCGGGCTCGACGACGAAACTGACGCCGCTTAGGATCCACTCGATGTCGGCGTAGGTGCGGAGGTCTTCGTCGGTCGCGTGGGCGATGCGGGTGAGCTGTGCCTCGTCGAGTTTCTGGTAGGTGAACCAGACGTTGCGGAACTCGACCCTGCCCGAGCCGTCTCCTGCTATTGGATGAACGGGCGAGACAATGGTCGGTTCGGTGTCGAGCAGTTTAAAGACGCGCTCGCTGGCAGCCATCGCGGCTTGCAGGATGTTGTACTTGTCGCTGAGGTCCTGGATCGGGCGGAAGAAGCGCTGCGCATACTGGATGAAGGCGATCAGCACGCCGAGCGTGACCGTACCAAAGATCGAGTGGCGCAGGCCCCCGTTGGTAAAGCCGGCGTTGCGAAGGACCGCGTCGCCGCCAAACCAGATGACCAGCGCGATGGCGGTCGAGCTCAGGAACTCGACGATGGGGTAGTAGAGGGCGTAGGCAAAGATGGCGTCCGACCACGCTTTTTTGTTCTCTGCGTTGACGGCTGAGTAGTCGTTGAAGGCGCGGCGCTCGCGATTAAAGAGCTGCACGATGGACATGCCGGAGACGTACTCCTGCGTGAAGGAGTTGATGCGGGCCGTGGCGTGGCGCTGACGGCGGTAGCTGTCCCGAACGTGACGGCGGAAGATTCGGGTGACGTAGAGGATCGCAGGGATGACCGAGATCGCAAGCAGCGCCAGCGGCCAGCTCATCCGCAACATGATGATGACGATGAAGGCGAGGACGAAGACGTCCTCGAAGATGGCGAGCACGCCCGAGGTGAACATCTCGTTGAGCGCGTCGACATCGGAGGTGACGCGCGTAACCAGCCTGCCGACGGGGTGGTGGTCGAAGAAGGAGGGCGACATGCGCTGCAGATGCCGGAAGATCTGGCTGCGCATGTCGAACATGATCTTCTGTCCGGTCCACTGCATGGTGTAGGTCTGCAGGAACTCCAGCAAATAGGTAACGAGCAGCGCGCCAAGGTAGAGGAGACCGATCTGCGTGATGCCGGTCATTGGCTGCGGGCTGAGGTGGCGGGCAAGCCACGAGAGCTTCGCGGGGGGCGTGTCAGACATGTAGGTGTCGACGGCGACCTTGACCAGGTACGGTCCCATGACGTCGCTGCCGGCCTTGAAGATGATGGAGAGTGCTGCCAGCGTGGTTTGTACTTTGTACGGACGAAGATACGTCAGCAGGCGGCGCATCAGATGCCTGTCGTAGACCTTACCGACGACATCGTCGTCCTGCGCGGATTTTTTCACGGCCCCTTGCTTCGGGTCCTTCGGTTTCCGTTCGTCTGCCATGCGCTATACCATTTTAGACGTTTACGGCAGGTGCGGGATTCCGTTCGCGATGACCTAAGGTGTTACTGGGGTGGAGACTGCGCCAACTACTGCTCCCGGGCCCTTTTGCTGGGCGAAGACCACTAACCGCATCTCGCTCGGCTTCGCGTCTCCCGGCGCATTGATGGTGAAAGAGACCGGGCCCGCGTCCAGGTGCTTGAGGTCCCCGACGCGGCGCAGGCTGCGCACAACAGCCACGTGTTGCAGATGGCGTCCCCCGTTTTCGCCGCTACGGACGTCGGTCGTGTCCTTCGGATCAACCAGCGCGACATAGATGTCTGCCTGCGTTTTAGTGGTTGGTGCGGCCGGAGCGGAGACGGAGGCCGAGACTTTGTGGCCGTCCACCACGGGCCGCGAGACCGTCAGCTGGATCTTTGGATCCAGTGCTGCATGCTGAATGGCCTTCAGCGCGTGAGACGCGTCGTTGCCGGTGAATTGGGTGGTTCCGTCGACGATCATCTGTGGGGTGTAGACGTCCTCCACCTTCAGGCGCTCACCGTATTCCGTCTGTCGGAAGGTGTACTCATGAGACGAAAACCGGTCGAGCCAGCCTTCTTTGTCCCAGTAGTCCACGTGCTCGCCCAGCACGATGATCTCGGCGCCATTGACGGGCTGTTCCTGCTCAAGCTTTGCCAGCAGAGCGTCCGCTGGAGGGCAGCTCGAGCAGCCCTCCGAGGTGAACAGCTCTACCAGTACTGGCGTTCTGTTCGCTTGCGTGGTTTGCGCGACGCTAATATTCGGTGTAACGGCGAAGGTTCCCGACAGTGCGACGACGATGGCGAAAGACCGAAGCTGCGACATGGAACATGACCTCTGGATCATTAGACCTGCTGGGCACATTTAGGTTACACCCCGATAACAGGGCCTCCGTGAAACAATTGAGGTGAGGCGTCCGTTCGAATGGCTGGACCAGTTGGCATCTACATCTCGGTTCCTTTCTGCAAGGCAAAGTGCACCTTCTGCAACTTCGCCTCGGGGGTCTTCGGCGCGGAGCGGATGCAGCAGTATGTGGACCGCCTTTGTGGCGAGATTCGTTCGTCCCATGTTGCCGCCCAGAAGATTTCTGCTTCTTTGCCGCGCGCCCTGGACACGATCTACTTCGGCGGCGGGACTCCAAGTCTGTTGTCGGCACAGCAGTTTCAGGAGATATTTCAACACCTTCGGGGAGAGTTCGAAGTTGCCGGTGACGCGGAGATCACGCTGGAGTGCGCGCCGGGGCAACTGTCCGATGAGACGCTGTATGAATTGCAGCGGCAGGGGATGGATCGCATCAGCTTCGGGGTGCAGTCGTTCGTGGACCGCGAGACGGCGGCCGTCGGCCGTCTCCATACGCAGCAGCAGTGTGAGGCGGAGTTTGCGCGTGTGCGTGTGGCTGGCATCGACAAGATCAACATCGACCTGATCGCAGGGCTTCCTCACCAGACCGCGCAGAGCTGGCGGTATTCGGTGGAGCAGGCCATCGGAAGTGGCGCGCCGCACATCAGCGTATACATGCTTGAGGTGGATGACGAGTCGCGACTCGGCCGCGAGATGCTGGAGCAGGGAACTCGCTATGGCGCCTCGGCGGTGCCAAACGAGGATGAGACGGCCGATTGGTATCAGGAAGCGTGCGCTTCGTTTCATGCTGCTGGCGTTCACCAGTATGAAATTTCGAACTTCGCGAGGCCCGGGTATCGATCGCGCCACAACCTCAAATATTGGCAGCGAGAGCCCTATATTGGCTTCGGCCTTGATGCTCACTCAATGTTGAGGAGCGGTGAAGAGGCGGTGCGGTTTGCCAACACCAGCGATCTGGACGAATACCTCGGCAACGCTGCTGAAATCACTCCTTTCCGTCTTCTCGAATCCGCGCCCAGCATCGCGCCCCCCGTAGATGTTATCGGACACGAGGAGGCCTTTGAGGAGTCTCTGTTTCTTGGCCTGCGTTTGAACGATGGCGTCGATCTCGACACGTTGCGAGGGCAGTTTGGCGATGCCATACTGCGCGACGCGATGCCTGCGTTGCTCGAGGTCCGCGATGCCGGCCTGTTGGAAGTAAGCTCCGACTGCATCCGTCTGACCCCGCACGGACGTCTCGCATCGAACGAAGTCTTCAGCCGCCTGTTGGTCCCGTCCGCGGCGTAAAAAATCAAATCAATAGCTTAAGGAGAGAACCAACATCATGATCGATCTGCGCAGCGACACCGTCACCCGTCCAACTCCGGCAATGCGAGAGGCGATGGCCTCCGCTGAGGTCGGCGACGATGTCTACAGTGAAGACCCCACAGTCAACCGCCTCGAAAAAGAAGCTGCCGAGGTGTTTGGTCGTGAGGCCTCGATCTTTGTACCCACCGGCACGATGGGGAACCAGATCGCGATCCGCCTGCACACGCAGCATGGGCAGGAGGTCATCTGCGAGGCGCGTTCGCACGTGCTGGACTGGGAGATGGCGATGATGGCGGCCTTCTCCGGTTGCCTGGCCCGCACAGTCGCTGCCGAGCGTGGCATGCTCACCTGGGACCACATCAAGCCGGCCATCGGCTCGAAGATCTACTACCGTGCACAGACTGCGTTGGTTTGCCTGGAGAACTCACACAACATGGCGGGTGGTACGGTAACGCCGCTGCCGGTGCTTGAAGGGGTATGGGCTGGGGCCCGCGAGGCGGGACTGCCAGTGCATCTCGATGGCGCCCGTGTCTTCAATGCCGCAACCGCGCTCGGCATAAGCGTGGCGAAGCTGACGAGTGGCTTCGATACGGTCATGTTCTGCCTGTCGAAGGGGCTCGGCGCTCCTGTTGGGTCGATGCTCGTCGGCAGCAAGAAGGCGATTGAGCAGGCGCGCGTCCATCGCAAGGCGCTCGGCGGCGGAATGCGTCAGGCCGGCGTTCTTGCGGCCGCTGGGCTCATTGCGCTGCACGAGATGCCGAAGCGGTTGCAGGAAGACCACGCAAATGCACGCCTGCTGGCAGAGGCCGTCGCGGCACACACCAAAGCTACGGAGATCGACCTTGAATCCGTGCAGACGAATATCGTTATTTTCAAGCTGCGTGGCAGAGACGACAAAGGCGGCGATGCTGCGGCCTTTGCCGGAGAGTTGAAGAACAAGGGTGTGCTGGTTAGCGTCACCGGTCCGCACCTGGTTCGCCTGGTCACTCACTACGATGTTGACCGTGACGCGTGCCAGAAGGCCGCAGCGATCGTGTCCGAACAGTTGCAGTCGCCCTAGCTCCATAAAATATCGACCACGGATCGCACTGATAAAAACGGATCGACTCCGGAAACTTTACTCCGAACCTACGAATCAGATAAGAATTGCCTTTCTTATCCGTTTTATTCCGTGCGATCCGTGGTCGACGTCTTTGGGGTGTCCTAGTCGCCACCAGCGTTTATCGCCGGGTTCGTCGCCAGGAAGACGCTCACCACCGTGCCGTGTGCCGTCTCGCTGGTGTCGCTCTTAAGTGAGATTGTGCCTCCGTGCTTGTTGACGATTCCACGGCTGACCCAAAGCCCAAGCCCGGTCCCACGCTCGCCTTTGGTGGTGAAGAACGGCTGGAACAGGTGTGGCCGAACGTCCTCCGGTACTCCCGCGCCGTTGTCTGTGATCGTCACCGTCGCCCCGGCCTGCAACTTCTGCCCGGCCGCATCGACGCCCGCAGTCTGCGGAGTGATTCTAATCTTCACCTCGCCGCCGGGGTCTGCGGCCTCGGCAGCATTCGTGATGAGGTTAGTAAAGACCTGCCGCAGCTCGGCGGGGAATGCCGCTACCGAAACAGGCTTCGGCATATCGGTCGAGATAGCGACGCCCAGGTCGGACAATCGGCGTTCCATCAGCAGAAGGATCTCCTGCAGCATCTCTTTCAGGTCAACAGCGACAGGCGCCTTCGATTCGCGATAGAGCCCAAGCATGGCGCGGCTGATCTGCGTGACGCGCGCCAGCTCCTGTTCGGCCATGTCCATAAACTGGATGGACTCTTCCTTCGAAGCGCCGTTCCGCATGAGGTACAGAAGGTTCGAGACGGAGTCGAGCGGATTATGGATCTCATGCGCGATTGTCGCCGCCAGCCGTCCCGCAACGGCGAGTTTTTCGTTTGCCATCAGGGCGTCCTGGGTCTTGCGCTCCATGGTGATGTCACGAAACACCAGCACAATACCGATGGTCTCTCCCCGCTGGTCTCGTATCGGCGCGCCGCTGTCGGAGATATTCAGTTCCGTCCCGTCTTTCCGGATGAGCACAGTATGGTTTGCCATGCCGATGATGCGCTTCAGTCGTTTGACTTTGGAGACCGGGGTCTCCACCGTCTCGCGGCTCGTCTCGTTGACGATGTGGAAGACCTTCTCCAGCGGCTGCCCCCCTGCCTCGGCCTGGCTCCAGCCTGTCAGCTCTCTCGCGACGGGATTCATCATCTGAACGCGCCCGTCAGCATCGCAGGTGATCACGCCATCGCCGATGGAGTCGAGCGTGGTGCGCAGCTGCTGCTCCGACTGAAAGAGTTCCTCGGCCCTTCGCCCCAGGATCTCGAGCGACGTCCGGTACGCGGCCGAGACGGAGTGCAGGCGGTTGCGTGTGAACAGACCAATCAAGACGCCCATGCCAAGTGCCAGAAACAGCAGTCCCAATAACATGGTGTGGACCTGCTGGTGCCACGTCGCAATGCGCCGTGCGCGATTCTCCTCGGCCTTGTGGATGATGTCGTTGAGGTCATGACGGACCTCATCCATCAGCACCTTGCCGTGCTGGTTCAGCTCGACGTCGTTGACCTTACCCCCTCCGCGGACCTGGGCTATCACAGGCAGGGCGAAGGCGTCCCTCCACGTGTGGTGCTCCTCCCGCAGGTCCACGATGTCGTTCTTCTGGTCGACGTCGGACCCTGCCATCTTGTCGAGGTTCTGGATCTCCTCCTGCACATGCGACTCCGCATCGGTGAACGGCTGTAGAAACCGCAGATCGCCGGTCGTCTCGTAACCGCGCAGGCCGGACTCCTCGTCCACGACGAGCTTCGCCACCAGGGTCGCCTGGGAGATGCGAGCATCGGAGTCCTGAATCAGATCGACCGTCGCGTTGGCATTGCGGATCTGGACGTAGAGCGCTCCCGCCACTACCAGCAGCGCCACTACGGGCAGAAGGAAGACCTGCCTGAGAATATTGTTGAACTGACTTAGATTCACGGCCCTCTCGTCCCCTGCTCACTCTTAGGATGTAATTACTGGGTGAAGCAGGCTGCCTAATTTTTCGAGGAGGACAGGGGCACCCTCTCCCTTGGTCATGTAAAGGTCGACCACGGAGGTCACCTCGACCGACAGACCCATGTAAGCAGACAGCAGAAGAATAGGGACACGCGGCTTAGCCAGGCGCATCCTGGCTGCGACCTCGCCGCCATGCATTCCCGGCATGGAGTAGTCGAGCACCACGGCCTCAACCGGCTCCGCCGAGAAGATCTCAAGCCCGGACGGCCCATCCTGCGCCGTCAGGACCCGGTATCCAGCACGCTCCAGCAGGATCTTTCTCACCTGGAGCCCAACGAGTTCGTCATCCACGCAAAGCACGAGATTGGAGTTTGCTTTCATCGAGTTCAGCCACGCGGGGAACGCGTAGAATTACTCTAGAGTATACGAGCGTACCTATTTACTGGTTTCCACCTCACGATTCATCGTACGTTCGCAATCTTCCCGGGTGCTGTGCGCTAACCTGACGTTAATCGAGTCGAGAGTTCCACTGAGGTTTAAGAATTGAGTCAGACGATCTTTGTGCTGGAAGATGACGCGGATATCTCCCGCCTGGTGCAGTACCATCTCGAAAGCGCCGGTTTTACCGTCCGCCCGTATCTGGCCATCAATCAAATACTTGCCGATGCCGAGCGGCAACCACCCGCGCTCTTTCTCCTGGACATTATGGTGCCTGGAGGTGATGGCCTCGACCTCTGCCGCAGGCTCCGTCAGAACCCCACTCTCAGCGTCGTTCCCATCATCTTCCTGACTGCGCGCGCAGCGGAGAACGACCGTGTCCACGGCCTTGAGATGGGTGCTGATGACTACATCACCAAGCCCTTCGGCACGCGCGAACTCGTCGCCCGAGTCAAGGCCGTCCTGCGCCGCTTCGAGCGGCCAAGCTCGCCCTCTATCCTGAAGTTCGAAAACGTTGAGATCGACGCCGGCGCCATGCAGCTTCGAGTCGGCGGTGAGCTGGTCACGACTACTGCCACAGAGTTCCGCCTCCTCGACTACCTCGCCCGCCATCCCGGCCGCGTCTTCAGCCGCGACCACCTGCTCGATGCCGTCTGGGGCGACGCCCGCTTCGTCACCCCCCGTTCGGTCGATGTCTACGTGCGGCGAATTCGCGAAAAGATCGAGGCCGATGCTGAGACGCCGCGCTATCTTAAGACCATGCGGGGCGCCGGCTATCGCTTCGAGATTCCGAAGGCCGTACCGGCCTAGGCGCAGGGGCAGTCTGTGAAGCGTGGTCTCTTTCTTTCGTTCTTTATCCGCATCGCAATCGCGCTGGCCTTCGTTGTTCTGATGCGGGTGTGGTTTACCCCACGCGGGTGGGTGTTCGGGACCGTGCTGGTCATTGGCTGGGCCGCCATCAATGCGTTTTTCCTGGCGCGTTCCGTGCGGCAGAACATCACGCGGCTCGAGGCCTCGACCGCAGCAATTGCCGAACGACACGTCGGCGTCATCGATCCCTCCTACAGCGACTTCGACGCTCTTGCGCGGGCCATCTCCGTTACCTCCGACCATGTCGAGCGCGCTTTGAACGCTGCCTCCGAGAGCCGCCGTCAGCTGGAAGCGATGATCGACAGCATGCAGGACGCCGTCGTCGCGGTCGATGCTGCCGCACGCATCCAGTGGACCAATCAGCGCATGCAACGGCTGATTCCCGAGACCACGTTCAGCAGCGCCGTGCGCATCGGCCACGCTCTGGTCCAGACCATCCGCGACCCCGGCGTCCTCGAGTGCGTCCGCACGTCGCTCGATCAGCGCATCGTCAGCGAAGGCCGCTCGACCTCGCTTGTACCCGGTCGCATCTTCGAGGTCAATGTTTCGCCCATGCCTGGTGGCGGCGCGGTCGCCGTGCTTCACGACATCACCCGCATCGAGCAGGTCGAGCGCGCCCAGCGTGACTTCGTGGCCAATGTCTCCCATGAGCTACGCACGCCGCTTACCTCTATTAGCGGCTACGTCGAGACGCTACTCGACCACGAGGCCTCCCTGAGCCAACAGGCCCGCGAGTTTCTCTCCACCATTCTGAAAAATGCCACGCGCATGAATCGTCTTACCGAAGACCTGCTGGTTATGGCGCGAGTTGAGTCCTCCGAACAGGAACTGCACCCCGCGCCGATTCCCGCCGACGTCCTTGTGCGTGACGCCGTCCAGGCGATGAGCGGTCTCGTCCAGGACACTGACGCCGTCCTCGAGATCGGCGAGATCACCACCGCCGAGGTCATCGCCGACACCGACGCCATCCTCCAGGTCCTCAGCAACCTCATCGAAAACGGGATCAAGTACGGCCAGGCACGCAACGAGCCATACAGCAGGATCCTCGTCAGCGCCCGCGAGGTCTCGGACCCGATCGAAGCCGTCGAGTTCAGTGTTCGCGATTTCGGCTCCGGCATCGCCTCCGAGCACCTCAACCGCATCTTCGAGCGTTTCTACCGGGTCGACAAGGCCCGCTCTCGGGAGTCCGGTGGCACCGGCCTGGGCCTCGCCATTGCACGCCATATGGTGCAAACCCACGGCGGCTCCATCCGGGCCGAAAGCGAGCTCAACGCCGGAAGTACCTTCTTATTCACACTCCCAAGGGCCCTATCCTCTACGGAATAATGCCGTTTTCACTCACATGTAACCTCCCCGTAACAATTGCGCCTCAAACTCAATAGGTGATGTATTGACCGATTGCAGATATCGATGCATTTTCCGAGGGGGAAAAGTGAATTTGAAAGTCATCGCAGCAGGCGTCCTGGCACTCGTTGCCGCAGGGGCCAGCGCACAGAACCTTAATGGAGCCGGGGCCACCTTTCCGAACCCGATCTATTCCAAGTGGTTTAGTGAATATAACCAGCTGCATCCGAATGTAAAGATCAACTACCAGTCGATCGGCTCGGGCGGTGGAATCCGTCAAGTCACTGACGGTACCGTCGACTTTGGCGCCAGTGACGTGACCATGACCGATGCGCAGATCAATGGGGCCAAGGTCAAAGTCATGGCCATTCCTACGGTCCTCGGTGCGGTCGTCCCTGTGTACAACATTCCGGGAGTCAACAAAGAGCTCAACTTCTCCGGAGATGTGATCGCTGACATCTATCTCGGCAAGATCTCCAAGTGGAACGATGGCCGCATTGCAAAGGACAACCCCGGCGTCAACCTGCCTGACAAGGCGATCCTGCCGGTCTATCGCTCGGATGGAAGCGGAACGTCGTTCATCTTCACCGACTTTCTCTCCAAGGTCTCTCCAGCGTGGAATTCTGGGCCTGGAAAGGGTGCGGCGATCAACTGGCCAGTCGGAATCGGTCAAAAGGGAAATGAGGGCATAGCCGGGATGGTTCGTCAGTCGCCCTATTCCTTCGGATACGTTGAGCTGATCTACGCGGTACAGAACAAGATGTCGTACGGCCTGGTCCGGAACTCATCCGGCAAGTTTATGAAGGCGAGCACCGACGGAGTTACCGCTGCCGCCGCCGGCGCAGCGAAGTCCATGCCTGCCGATTATCGCGTCTCTATCACTAACGCTCCCGGTGCGGACGCCTACCCGATCTCCAGTTTCACGTGGCTGCTGATTCCCACCCATTCCACCGACCCCGCCAAGGCAAAGGCCCTCGCCGATTTCATCGGCTGGATGCTCGATCACGGCGAGGCTGAAGCTGCTGTACTCACCTATGCCCCGCTGCCGAAGCAGGTCCAGGACATGGTCCGTAAGAGCATCGTAAACATCAAGTAGTTTTACTGCCGTACGGATTTGCAGCCTTTCAGGTCCGTACGGCACTTTTCGTCCCCGACCAAGGACCTTATGCCCGATACAATCGTCCCCTAGAACGAACCGACAGGAAAATTAGGATTGTGTCCTCTACCCGTATGACTGACGAACGCGATTCCAGGTCGTCGCAACCTGTGCCACAGATCGTGCCCAATCCGTCGGCCGCCTATGTGCCGGATCCGGGACCGCCTGCAGCCGATGCAGCTCCGTCTGCTATCCGCGACTTTCTCAGGAAGCGGGGAAGCGGAAGCCTCGCTGACAACAGCTTCGCCACGGTCATGTTGCTGTGTGCGTGCAGCATCTTCGCGATCGTCCTATTCATCTTTGGCATCCTGGTCATTCACTCCCGTCCCAGCCTGGTCCAGTTTGGTTGGAAGTTCTTCACGCGTCAGGCGTGGGACCCAGTCTCGGGTGACTTCGGCGCGCTGCCTTTCATCTTCGGCACTCTGGCCACCTCGCTGCTTGCCCTGTGCATGGCGGTTCCGCTGGCCCTGGGCGTGGCGGTCTTCCTCACCGAGCTTTGCCCTCGTCCGCTTCGCGCCCCTATCTCTTTCCTTACCGAGCTGCTCGCCGCCATCCCCAGCGTCGTCTACGGCCTCTGGGCGGTCTTCGTTCTTGTGCCGATCATGCGCGACGTCCTCGGGCCGTTTCTCGTGAAGACATTGGGCTGGACTGGATTATTTGATGGCCCAAACTTTGGTGTCGGCCTGCTCACGGCGAGCATCATTCTCGCTATCATGGTCCTTCCCATCATCTCCTCGCTCACCCGCGACATTATGACTGCGGTCCCCAACAGCCAACGCGAAGCCGTCCTTGCGCTTGGTGCTACCCGCTGGGAGATGATCCGGATTGGCGTCCTGCGCAACTCGCGGATCGGGATCGTCGGCGCCATCATGCTCGGCCTCGGTCGCGCTCTAGGTGAAACGATGGCCGTCACCATGGTCATCGGCAATCACCCCAATATCAGCAAGTCCCTCTTCGCTCCGGCCAACACACTCGCCAGCGTCATCGCCGGAGAGTTCTCCGAAGCCACAGGCGACCTTTACCTGAGCGCGCTCATCGAGATCGGCCTCGCGCTCTTCCTCGTGACCATCGTCGTCAACGCCATCGCGCGTCTCATGGTCTGGGCCGTCACACGCAATGCTCCGGCGCGGGTGCACTGACATGGCTACCCAACCCTTCAACAACCAGCCGCGTCCCATGGACTTCCAGTCGAAGTCGATGCGTATGAACAATGCCCGTCGCACTGCGACCAACTACTTCATCAGCGGCTTGTCGATTCTCGCGACCGTTATTGTCATTCTTCCGTTGATCGCGATCCTCTTTTACCTCATCTACAAGGGCGCAAGCTCGCTCAACCTCGCCTTCTTTACCCACATCCCCGCTCCGGTCGGCCAGGAGGGCGGAGGCATGGCGAACTCCATCGTCGGCTCGGGCATCATTCTCCTCGTCGCCAGCCTCATGGGCGTTCCAATCGGCATCGCTGCCGGTGTCTACCTTGCAGAGTTCGGCCGCGGCAGGGCGCTCGCTACCGCCATCCGCTTCACCGCCGACGTGCTCAACGGCGTCCCCTCTATCGTGATGGGCATCTCCATCTACTCGCTCATCGTGGTCCAGCAGAAACACTTCTCCGCGTTAGCAGGCGGC
The DNA here is from genome assembly GCA_035483075.1 of Edaphobacter sp. GTDB lineage: Bacteria > Acidobacteriota > Terriglobia > Terriglobales > Acidobacteriaceae > Edaphobacter. Next base: position 16,273 of record DATHQG010000270.1, read on the forward strand.
GTCGCCCTCGCAATCATGATGGTCCCCACCATCACTCGGACTACCGAGGAGATGCTCGCGACGGTGCCTCACGCCATCCGCGAAGCAGCGCTTGGCCTCGGCGTCCCAAAGTGGCGGACGGCGATCTCGGTCAGTCTACGCACGGCCTCTCCTGGCATCATCACAGGCTGCATGCTGGCCTTCGCTCGCGTCGCCGGCGAGACAGCGCCGCTGCTCTTCACTGCGTTGGGCAACCAGTTCTGGAGTTTTAAGCTCAACGAACCCATCGCCGCGTTGCCGCTGCAAATTTACGTCTACGCCATCTCGCCCTACGACGAGTGGCATCGCCTGGCCTGGGCCGGCGCTCTCGTTTTAATCGTTATGATCATGGTGTCCGTCACGCTCGTTCGCATCTTTGCCAACCGCGGCGTACTCAAGGGAGGAAGCTAGTGGGAGTCGGCATTCTAGTCGAGGACCTGAACGCGTGGTACGGCACCAACCACACCCTGCAGGACATCAACCTGCATATCCCCGCGAACCATGCCACCGCGCTCATCGGCCCCTCGGGCTGCGGCAAATCCACCTTCGTCCGCTGCCTCAACCGCATGCACGAGACCAACCCCATCGCCCGCGCCACCGGCGTAGTCAAGATGGGCGAAATCGATATCTACAAGGACGCTTCGCCCGTCGAGATCCGCCGCCGCGTCGGCATGGTCTTCCAGCGTCCAAACCCGTTTCCTACGATGTCGATCTACGATAACGTTGTCAGCGGCCTCAAGCTCAACGGCTTTCGCAATCGCCGCATCCTGGACGAGACCGTAGAGCGCTCGCTCAAGCAGGCCGCGCTCTGGGAAGAGGTCAAGGACGACCTGAAGAAGAAATCGGGCGCCAGCCTCTCCGGCGGCCAGCAGCAGCGCATGTGCATCGCCCGAGCGCTCGCCGTCGACCCTGAGGTCCTTTTGATGGACGAGCCGGCCTCTGCGCTCGATCCGGTCTCCACCTCGAAGATCGAAGACCTCATCTTTCAGCTCAAGAGCCAGTACACCATCGTCATCGTGACGCACAATATGCAGCAGGCCGCGCGTGTCGCCGAAAACACCGGCTTTTTCCTAAACGGCAAGATGGTCGAGTTCGACTCCACCCACAAGATCTTCACCAACCCCAAGGACAAGCGGACGGAAGACTATATCACCGGGAGGTTTGGCTGATGCGCGTAAAATTCCACCAAAACCTCGACGACCTCAAGGAGAAATTGCTCGTCATGGCTGGGATGGCCGAGCAGGCAATTCAGCGCTCCATCGAGGCCTACCGCACCCGCGACCTCTCCATCTGCGAGCTCGTCTTCCGCGCTGAGCCATCCATCAACCGTCTTGAGCGCGAGATCGACCAGATGGCCCTCGACCTTCTCGCCATGGAGCAACCCATGGCCATCGACCTCCGCTTCATCCTCTCGGTCATCCGCATCAACGCCGACCTCGAGCGCGTCGGCGACCAGGCCGTCAACATCGCCGTCCGCGTCCGTGAGATGGGCGCCTTCGCCAACATCGACCTGCCCGTCGACATCCCCAAGCTCGCGTCTCTAGCATCAGCGATGGTACGCAAGGCGCTCCAGGCCTTCATCGAAGCCGACGCCGACCTCGCTAACTCTGTCCTTCTCCTTGACGACCAGGTCGATGAGATGAACGACGCCGCCTTCTATGCACTCAGCAGCTTGATCAAAGAAAAACCCGAACTCACTCCGCAATCTCTCAACGCTCTGATCATCGCCCGCAATCTGGAACGAGTAGGCGATCACGCTACCAATATCGCTGAAGACGTCATCTTCTGGGTCCGCGGCGCCGACGTCCGCCACCACGGTCCAGCGGCTTAGTCCGCAGCGTGCACTTCAGCCGTCGACGGCGCCCACCAGACCAGCCGCGCCAGCATCGGATAGTACAACCCTGCGCGCAACATTCCCGCCTCCACGCGATCGCTCATCATTCGCGCATAGGCCGACATCTGCGCCTCGTATTTCGTGCGCTCTTCCGCCAGGAACTCATCCAGACCTTCGCGTCCGTGAGTTGCTGTCTTGTAGTCTATGATCCAGAGAAAATCATTTCCGGCATCCAGCGGCATTGCCCCAGCAAAAAACACACGGTCCATCCTCACGCTGCTTCGCCTCTCGTCCCATGAGGTCAACGCAAATTCGCTGGTCGCTCCCTCATGCGCCCGAAGCACCCACGACCCCTCACGGTCGCTCAGCATATTACTGAGCCCTGTCTTTACCCGACCTACCAGCCGATCAACCACCGCCGGGGCCAGCCCGTCCCCACGAAGCACCGCCGCGATCCGTGGCGTCCATCCTGCAACTTCGCGCAGCAGCGCATCCACACCCGCACCATCCGCAAGCCGCTTCGTGAGCGCCTCTGCAAACGCATGCACGGCATTGCCAAACGCCCGCGCCTCAAACGATCCCTCGGGCCGCTCAAAGCGCGCCGGAGCGACCGACGCCTCTTCATACGAAAGCTTTGACGCCACCGCAAATCGCGTGTCAGGTTCAAAGCTCAACGGCAGCCTTTGCAACATCGCGGCTCGCGTTGCCTCGAAGCCTGCCGCAAGGTCTCCAATGAAACTCTCCTCATCGACCTTCGAAACTGGCGGTAGAGCAATCACTTCAGCCACACTCTTCGGCGCCCCTATGGCGGCAACAAAATGTCTCTCAGCGGCCGGCCACGCAGCAGCCAGCAGGCTCCCAGCGGTCGGGGCGACCTCTCCCTTTGCGTTAGCCTTGGGAGACGCAAACAGATGCAACTCCTCCTGCGCCCGCGTACACGCCACATAGAACAGCCGCTTCCTCTCCGCCGCCTCGCGCGCCCGTCCGATGTCCTTCAACCACGCATTCAACTCCTTCGATCCTTCCCCGCGCTCCGCAATTGGGGCCAGCACGATATGCGCCGCCCGCGCATCGCTCGAATCGATCTCACGCCAGTTGAGCAGTCTCTCGCGATCTGCCTGCGGTTTCCTCTCCAACCCGGGGACGATCACGACGTCCCATTCCAGACCCTTCGCTCCATGGATCGTCATCAGGTCTACAGCCCCGGGCCCCGCCGCAGACTCGGCAAACAATTTGTTCAGCCGCCGCGTAAGCAGGCCCAGATCCATCGTCCCCGCTTGTTCCTCCACCTCATCCAGCAGTTGCAGATACCGTCGCGCGTTCGCCATCTCTGCTGACCTCAAATAAGCATCACCACCCAGCGAACGCCACGTCCGCTCCACCCACTGCGACGTTGTCAATCCAACCCGATGCTCACCCGCGGCCTGTAATACCGGCCAGGCACGCATCAACCGCGCGCAGCTCTCTTCACTCAGCAGATCGCCACGCTCTGTAATCGCGTCCTCCACGCACCGCTCCGCCCACGCCGGGTCGTCCGCTCCTGCGAGCACATGCAGGTCCGCGAGCCCCAGCCCACACCACGGTGCATGCAGCACTGCAAACCACGCCACGCGGTCTGCCGGATGCATTAGAGCGCGTGTCAGCGCAAAAAGATCGAGCACCTCCTGCCGTTCCCCTAACGGTTCGATATCCACGGCGCGAAAGGCAATCGCGCCCTTCGTCTCGTCCTTCAGCTCCGTAACAATATCGCCCAGCAAATTACGGCTCCGCACCAGCACCGCGATCTTCCACGGCGCACTGCGTCCCTCAGGTAGAGGACGCGCACGCCAATCCTCAATAATCGCCCTCACCTGCTCGGCTTCCGCGCGTGCTTGCCTCTGTCGCTCCAGCTTCGCGTCTTCGTCAGGGTCCAACACGTGCGCGTGCCACACCACACTTCGCGCCCCGCTCTTCGGTCTTCCCCTTACCGCCTGGGCCTCCACGTACGGCACCTCCTCGGGGTCCGCCTCGCTCGTCTCTCGTGGAAACAGCAGAGAAAAGTCCTCGTTGAACGCGTCCACCAGCTCACTCTGCGAACGGAAATTGGCCGTTAACCGCAGACTTCCCAACGACAGATCGCCCAGCCGTTGCGTCCGCATCATGCGAACAAACCGCTCGACCCGGGCCTGACGAAACAGATAGATCGACTGCTTCGGATCGCCCACTAGAAACACCGTCTGACTTTGCCCGTCCCATCCCTGCGTCAGCAACTCAATCAACTCATACTGACTTGTCGAGGTGTCCTGCATCTCATCGACTAGCAGATGCTGCAGCGTCATTCCGAGCGCCGCATTCAGGTCACCCACCGCACCCTCTTGTCGTAACGCAGACTGTGCCAGCAGCCCCCACTCCGCGAAATCGCACTCACTGCGTCGCGCAAACACCAGTTGCAACTCCGCCAGCGCCCTGCTCAACACGCGAAACAACGCCTTCGCCACCCACCATTGCTCCGGGGGATACACCGCCGGCGGAAGACATTTCACCTGTTGAATGGCCTCGAGCGCATTCGGGTGCTCCTGCAGCTCTCCCACAAGGTCTTTCAAACGGACGGCGTAGGTCTTTTCCAGATCGAATTTCAGATAGTTGCTGCGAAAAGCGACCCGCCACTTACCCTCACTGGTTGTAACCAGATGGATCAGTGCCTGCCAACGCTCAAGATGCGCGGCAATCTCCTCCGGCACATCGCGTGCACCTGCGAGCACGGCAATCGGCGAAGGATTGCCCCTGTATCCGTCGGCATGTCCCATCTCACCAGCAAGTAGCGCCAGCTCCCGTGTGATGTCCGGTGGCAGACTTTGCGACAGTCGAGTCAGTCCCGCTCCAATCGCCTCTTCCAGCGCCCGCTCAATTCGCGGCAGCACCGTGCCATCGAGGTAAGCATCGTCCAGCTCCTGTCCCAGCAACGGCACCAACTCCCCCCACTGGTTCCTCAGGGGCAACATCTCCATCAGCAGCCTCTCGCAATCCGCCAGGCTTCCGTCGCGATGCAGCAACACGGTTTGGAGCGCCGCATCCAACTCTGCGTCGTTGCCGCCGAGTTGCATCAGTGTCTGTCGCGCCGCTTCGCGATACATCGGCGTCGGGTCCTCCACCGGTCTCTGCCGCCCCCCACTTCCCGAGAGCACCGGCAGCGAAAACGCAATCTCTCCACACACCGAATCGATCGTGCGGACCCTCAACCTGCGCGGGCGTTCCAGCAGCCCCCATCCCAACAACGCGTCCCGCCGCACCACGGCCTCGGCCAACCTCCGTGTTTCACGCGCGAAGTCGGAACCGTCCTTCAACGCGTCACCCCGCGCAGCACCTTCAAGCTGCGCCACCACGCGCTCCCTCATCTCGTTGGTCGCCTTCACCGTAAACGTGATGGCCAGCACCTGCTCCGGCTGCTCCACACTCTCGTCGGCCAGCAGCTTCAGATAACGTTGAATCAGCAGGCCCGTCTTGCCCGACCCTGCCGGTGCCTCCACGATCCACGATTGCCGGACATCCAGGGCCCGCTCTCGCTCCAGTTGGTCAGGTGGCCGATTATCACTTGCACCGACGACAAAAAGATCAGCCACGGTCCACCTCTTCGGCCGCGCCAGCTTCGTTGTCCTCGTCGACTTCAAGCGACGACACATCCAGACGGCACAGGGTCCTTTGCTTGCAGTACTTACAGGTCCTCGGATATTGCTTCGGCTGCACCCGCGCGTCGCCCGCGGCAAACTCCTCTGCCAGCGCCACCAGCACGTCCCTCCACCGCTCCACCTGCGCACCGAACGTCGCTGCCTCCTTCAAGTTCGTGGGCTTGCCACGCAACACCCCTTCGCCCACTGCATATCCTTTCAACCCACGGCCCTCGCCTGCGCGCACCAGCCCAAATGCCACGCCTCGCAGCCGGTCGGCATCCGACAAAATCGCATACAGCGGAAGCTGCGGGGCGTCCGGTCTCTCCGTCAGCCAATCGTTCGGCGACGCATCGCCCGTCTTGTAATCAATCAGGACCTCACCGCCCTCCACCTCATCGACTCGGTCCATCCGGACGCTCAGCCGCAGCGGGCCCACCTGCATGTCCTTGAACTCTTTTTCGCTCAGCCTCACCGTAAAGGGCACACGTTCCAACTCCAGCTCCAGCCACCCGGACAGCAGCCTGCGCAGTCTCAGCCGCTGCACCTGCAGGTAAGCTACGTCCCACACCGTCGCACTCGACTCCTCCGTCCTCTTCAGCGCTTCGTCAATGCTCCAATCCAGTACCCCATCGCGCTCTTCACTCGTCATCTTCCGCAATGCGTCCTGCGTCACCACCCCGTCCCAGAACAGCTTTAGCGCCTCATGCACCACTGTGCCGCTCTCCCGCGCATCCAGGCCCGGCACAATCGACTCGATCTCCGTGGCCCACAGGCGTTGCTCGGCAAACGCACGAAACCCGCAGGCCGCCTGCAACTCAAGGACCCTCGCGCCGCCTCGGATCACGCGGTCCGGAAGCGCCTGTATGCGCGCGACGTCCTCGATCTGTTCCAACTCAACCACCGCGCGCTCATAGGGAGCGCCAACGAACTCGGCAGCGCCGACCTCCTCAAACTCCAGGTCAGCCAAGACGGGCGATGATTTCTGCTTGCCCTCCGCAGACTCCCTCGCATAACTGAACACCACCGTCCTCGCGCTGTCTGCAATCCGATTCGTTATCGTCCGCGCGTAGTCGCTGTCCCGCATAACGTCGGTCCCCGGCATCCTCAGGTCTCGCTGCAACGGCCACGGCAGCAGGGAACTGCTTTGCGTCTTCATCGGCCAGCTCAGCTCGCCGCCACGCAAAAACCACACCGCGTCGAAGGTCCCGCCCGCTGCCTCGAGCGGCCCCATCACCTGCACCGGCGCCTCACGCGACTCCGGCGCAAATGTCGTCTGCCGCGCGATCCGTCTCAGCGCCTCCAGGGCTTCTACAAACTCGATCTGCACGCCGTCGAAGTCCAGCGTAGCCAGCTCGTCGAGCGCGCTCTCCCACTTGCGTCGCGTCTGAAACTCAACGCTGCTCTCGCGCGGACCCGAACTCCACGCCGCGGCCTCCAGGAACTCCTGTATTCTCTCCGCCCACTCGGCATGCGTCCGCGCGTCCATACCTTGCAAACGGTTCGCGATCGCCCGCATCGAGCGCAGCACTCCGAGCAATCGTCCAAGCCTGCCCTTCCGTTTCGAACCCTCCACAACCCTGATCAGACCGTCCAACGAAATCTCCGGCTGGAGCAACCGCGTCTTACGAAGTTCAAAGGCATCAAACTCCGCACGCCCGTTGCGCTCTTCGCTCGTCATCGCAAAGTAAGGTGAGAGCAACAATCCGCTTACCCGCTCAAGCGGCAGCGCCTTCCCCACCCACTCCAGCAAATCAAGCGCAGTCGCCACCATCGGCGTATCCGCCAGCGAGACTCCAAGAGAAAACTCATAGGGCCCGGTCTCACTCGCGGCCCGAATGTCCTGCAACTCGGGAGCCAGTACCTCGCGAAATACCCGATCGATCTCGCGTCGCTGAGTCTCCAGCCCCGGCACGATCACCGCGACCTTTGCCGTCGGCTGTTCCTCCAGGGCCCTCCGCACCCAGCGCGCCGCGACTGACAACTCGTTCCCCTCATCGTCCGCCTCTACCAACATCCGCCGGACAACTCCAACCGCAGGCTGCAACTCCTCCACACCCACACCGGCAGAGCGCAGCGTCTCCACCAACCTCACCTGGGCCGGGGTCATCGCATCGAACCCCACCAGCGCGACGTCGCCCAGCGGAGGCTTAAGCGTCCGCTTCTCCAGTGCCCCGCACAGCGTCTCCTCCAACTGCGCTGGAGCCAGAAAACCCTCCGCCTTGCACACCCGTTCAAACGTTCGCGCCCATCGCTGAAATGCACGAGTGTCCGTGCTCCCTCCACTTCCACGCATCCGCCCCCGGGCCTCGTAGCTCGAAACCAGCCGCCACGCATCCGCCGCCATCTCGGCCAGCGAATCCACCGTTCGCAGACTCGCGAGCTCTTCATCGGCCTCCAGAACTGTTCGCCACACCACGTGCTCCTGTGTCCGGTTCAGCAGCAACTGCGCAGCATGTCCTTCGACCACCAGCCCACGCCACAACGCAGCCATCCATGCGTCCCACGCCAGCACTGCCGCCGGCGCCCAGCTTGCGCGCCCCAGCTCCCGGTTTCGTTGGTCCCACCCTCGCCGCAAGGCCCGTGCCGCCCGCTGATTTCCCGTAACCACGGTCGCGCCCCGCTCCAGCGCATCAGCAACTTCTGCCGGCAACAACTCCACACCGTCCATCCCTCGGTTATACGCTTGCGATCACTGGAAAATCAGTCTGTAGCGGCACGACGCATCGGAGTAAACCAACTCATCCCCAGCAGTCCTACCGCTGCAGCGAATGGGAGCGCCAGCGCCACTTGCAGCGACCCTGTCTGCGTGGACACGACCCCCATCATCCACGGCAGCGCCGCCGCCCCCAGCCCGGAGACTGCCAGCACAATCCCCGCCTGCCGCGCCGTCGGCCGCTCCGTCATCAACAAGGCCCACGTAGCCGGAAAGAACGGCGCCAGGCTCAGCCCCAACAGCACCGCAAACGCCGCAATCGTCACTGCGGAATGTGCCATCGCTAGCGCTGCCGTAAACACCGCCGCCAACCCCAGCCCCCAACGCTGCACGGTCCTCTCACCCACCCGCAGCATCACCGCCGAAGCCCCCGCCCGCCCCACGGTCAGCGACATCCACAGCAGCAGCGTAGTGTACTCACTCACAACGAGCGTCTTATCGCCATATCGCAGCGCAAAGGTCGTAAGCCAGCCGCTCAGACAAGTCTCCAGCCCTCCATAAAGCACCAGCAGCGCCGCAAAGTAGAGATACACACGCCCACTCAACCCCATCTGCGGCCCAACCTCCACAGCTGTCGCATTTAAACTCTCCGCATCCGGACGGTCCCCACGCATCTGCAACATCAAGCCAATCCCACCGAGCAGAAACGCCCCCGCAAAACACTCCAGCAACCCCCGCAACGCAAACCGTGGCAGCAACCACGCCGCAAGCAACGCCGACAGCATCGCACCCAGACTGAAAGAAAAATT
>DATHQG010000271.1:0-6000 GCA_035483075.1 Edaphobacter sp.
CGCTTGCAAAAGCAAAGTGCCTGGAGACCTTTATGTTCGCTCGTTGCTGTGTTCGGGGACTCTTGCTCCTCTTTCTTGCTACCTCAGTTGTTGGGTGTGCTACCCAAGGGCTGGATTCCATTCAGGTTACCCCGACAACTCAGGCCCTGACGGTTGGTCAGACTGCGCAGTTTATCGCCGTCGGGACATACGGCAATGCGAACCACACCTCTACGAAGGATGTAACGAGCGGAGTGACCTGGATCTCCAGCGCTCCGGCGGTGGCAACAGTCAATGCTTCCGGGATCGTAACGGCCATGGGTGCGGGAACAACAACGATCACGGCTAGCGCGACGGCGTTCAATGGTCCTGCTGGTTCCAGCGCAACCGTTACAGTTACGGCTGCAGGCGGAGGCGTAGCCGGGGGGAATATCGTCTCGATTTCAGTCATTCCAGGTTCTCAGTCAGTTTCATCGCCGACCCAAACTACCCAATTCCTCGCCATCGGAACGACCTCGTCAGGGGCCACGGTGAACCTTGGCGGCCAGGTGGCCTGGAGTTCGAGCAGCCCACAGATCGCCACAATCGGCGGCACCACCGGGCTTGCCACGGCGGTAGGTCAAGGAACCGCCACAATCACTGCGCTCTACAATAACTCCGCGGGAGGAACCGTGGTGGCGGGAACGGCGACCTTCATCGTGGTGGGTGGAACGACCCAGCAGTTCACGGCTGTCACGATCGTGCCCAACTCTCAGACGCTTTCTACTCTAAACGAAACCGCTCAGTTCATAGCTCTCGCCACCTCGGGAACAACTGGTCTGCAACAGGATGTGACCAGCTCCCCACAACTGACGTGGAGCTCCAGCGTGCCCTCGGCTGGTTCGATCAGCGCAACCGGACTCGCCAAGAACTTAGCCGCGGCCAACAGCACCATCACGGCGGTGCTGACTAATAGTGATGGATCAGTCGTATCGAATACGGCGACCTTGGCAACCACCCTCACGGCCGCGCCGCAGGACCTGCTTTCGCTCGCAATTATTCCTAGTTCGATCACTGTAGGGAATCTGCAGGCTACGGGGCAGTTCCTCGCGATCGGGACGTTTGCGACAGCTCCCTACATACGGGACCTTACAAACTCCGCCCAGTGGATCACATCTGCCCCGAATGTCTTTCCCGTAACAACGAACAACAGCGCGGCGCCGACCTCGGGCTCACAAAATGGTGGGGTTGCAAGCGCTTACGGAACCGGGGGCGCCGTCATCATCGCTGAGGCAATGGGCACCGATGGAACCATACAGACGGCTACAGCCACATTCAACTGCCCCCTGGTTGAACCTAGTGCCGCAGTCCCGCCAACCGGAACATCCCCGGGAACCCCAGCAGTCCCAGGTTCATGCTTTCCGGGTTCACAAGCCTCGGCACTCCTATCGACACTGACTGTGTACAACGAAGGCTTGAACACCAACACAACCATGAATTGGCAAGTTACCGCACCGTCTGTTTCGAACCCACCCACGCCGAACGTGCTCCATTGCGGGCCGGGCTATACCGGATCCGGAGGTTCGGTCTGCACGGCGACCTACCCTGTGGGTGCGACCGTTGTGTTGACGGCAACAGGGGGCGCCTTCGGTGGATGGTCCGTCAGCTGCCAACCAGTTACGGACGCTACTGGATCGACACTGTACTCAGGTCCTCCGATTCAGAACGGGCCGAATTATTGCAAGGTCACGTTGACGAGCGACGACACCGTGGGAGCTATCTTCAACTAAGAGAAGGGTGCAACTAAAATGCCAGGCGGATGTTGTTGGATGGTAAAGGGTTAGGTGGTCTAGTGGCTTGACATGCGATTTTTGAGCAGAAAACGGCAAAAGAAAATCTTGGGGATAAGATATGGGCCAGATCGCAATCGGATTGGGGGGTCCTATCCGTCGATTTTCAGGCGGGATTGCAGCTCCCTGCGGTAGCGCCTGCTCAACCGAAGTCGAACTCCGTTATTCAGCAGGACGTCGTATTCGCCGTTCTCGTTGAGCTTGAGACCGCGAACCCGGTCGAGCTTGACGATGGTCGAGCGGTGAATCCGGCAGAAGATGGATTTGTCCAACTCCTTTTCGAGCTCGGCCATGCTGCGACGAAGGAGGTGTGATTTCGTGCCGACGTGCAGACAGGAGTAGTAGTCTGCGGCTTCAATCCAATCAATCTCGGTGAGTTTGAGAAAGCAGACCTGGCCGGCGCTCTTTACGGTCAAGTGTTCAGGGGTCGGCGGAGAGGTTTTGTTCTGCGTGATTCTCTGTTTGGCGCGATCGAGCGAGCGCTCGAAGCGAGCGGTGTCGAAGGGTTTCATGAGGTAGTCGAGTGCGCCGGCCTCAAAGGCACGCAGAGCGTACTTGTCGTAGGCGGTGACGAAGACGATGGCGGGAGGCAGGTCGCTGCCCAGCATCTCGAGCACGTCAAAGCCGTCGCACTCCGGCATCTCGACGTCGAGGAAGAGCAGATCCGGGCTGGTGGCGCGAATCTTTGTAAGGGCCTCTGTGCCGGAGGTACATTCGGCGATGATTTCGATCTCTGGATGGCGGCGCATGAGCACGAGGAGGCTGCTGCGAGCAAGGGGTTCGTCGTCGACCACCATGGCGCGAATTTTTTGAGAATCTGCTTCCGCGGACACGAATTATGCCTCGGTGGCGGGAGCCACAAGGACAAAGGGAAGAGAGACGGAGACTTCCACTCCGCCTGCATGCTGGTTCCGCAGAGTTAGTTGGAAGGCGTCGCCGTAGAGACCCTGCAGGCGGTTGCGCACGTTGGAGATGCCGATGCCGGACCGAGCCGTCTGCCAGTCGGGGGACAGGCTTGGGCCGTCGTTACGGACGCTGAGGGTGAGCACCCCGTCGTGGCGCGAAGCGGCGATCCGAACGGCGCCTCCCTGGGCCCGCTTTGCGATGCCGTGCTTGATTGCGTTCTCGACCATGGGTTGCAGGATGAGGCTTGGAACCTGAGCGGAGTAGAGTTCGCCGGGTACGTCGACGCTAAGTTGGAGACGATCGGCGAAACGAACCTTCTGGATCTCGAGATATCTTTGAGCAAACTCCATTTCCTGCTGCAAAGGCACCTGCTGGCGGGTGGACTCTTCGAGCATGCGGCGCAGAAAGTCGCTTAGCCCAGCGATCATGCTTACTGCGTCGTCATCCCTTCCTTCGCGGACCAGGCCGGAGACGGAGTTGAGGGTGTTGAAGAGAAAGTGCGGCTCGAGCTGCTGCCGGAGGGCGTGGAGCTGTGTCTTCAAGAGCAGCTCGTTGAGCCGTGCGGTTTCGGTCTGCTGGATAGCGAGCCGTTCTCGTGAGTCCAGCACATAGTTCACCGCGAGGATGGCTGCGTAGAGGATCACGAAGGAGAGCACCCCGTTGTAAAACTTGTCGAACCAGAGCGGCAGAAACAGGGTTGGAGGGGGGTTGAGGAGATAGGGGTTGAAGAGCAGGTCCAGCCACGACGTCCAGGCGGAGAAGATCAGCCCTATGGTGGCGCAGGCGGTGAGATGCACCAGCCAGGTCAGTACACGGATTGGCTTCGCGGGTGAGAACCTGCGCCCTAAGTGCATGACGAGATTCGTCGCCAGCGCCCACGGCAGCCAGGAGACCAGGGTAATGGCGAAGAGAACCATCCAGGCGTGGTGCATGCCCTCGGAACGCATGACAAAGACCGTCTGCAAGCCTTCGAACAAGCCGAGGCCAAACCAGATCGCGGCCATCCATAGCCATCGGGGCGGTCCGGAGCGGATGTTGTGACTATTCATATGGAGGATCGTAGTCCAGGTCTACGGCCGAATCAGCAAAAATGCAGCGAATCGCCGTAGCTGTGCAGTGGCCGGTCTATCGCGTAAGGGAGGTTGGAGGAAGACTAGGTGCACGATGCTTTCCAAGGGAGAGACATCACTGCCCAAGCAAGGGCAATGGCACAGCACAGCATTGAAAGGAACACGATGAATCGAAGAAATTTGCTCAAGAGTTCGGCGACACTCGGTTTTGCCTCCGCAATTCCCGCTCTGACAGCGGCTAAGTTATTTGCCGGTCCAGCCGCAGGACAAACCAAGAACGAGAAGATTCAACCGATGCCCGCGGCCAGCCGGCTTACGCCTCCTGCCGATGGAAAAATTCCGGTTGCATTTCCGATCTCCAATGGCGCGGTGATCATCGACTTCTGTGGACCGTGGGAGGTATTTCAAGCTGCCGGGTTTCAGGTCTATACCGTGGGAGAGAGCTTGAAACCTGTCCGGGCGAGCGGCGGAATGCAGATCATTCCGAACTACACGTTTGAAACGGCCCCTGCACCGAAGGTGATTGTGATCCCGGCGCAGAATGGGGCAACCAAGGCCATGACAGATTGGATCCGCACCTCGAGCAAGAACACAGACGTAACCATGTCGGTTTGCACGGGTGCGTTTGTGCTGGCAAGAACCGGCTTGTTGTCGGGCAAATCCGCGACGACATTTCATGAAGCGTTCGACAGTTTCGAGGCTGCGTTTCCGGATGTGAAGGTCATCCGCGGAGCAAGGTTCGTGGAGAACGGGAATCTTGCCACGTCGGGCGGTCTGTCGTCAGGGATCGATCTGGCGATTCGCGTGGTGGAGCGCTACTCGGACCGTGAGACAGCCGAGAAACTAGCTTTCGCGCTCGAATACCAGGGCAAGGGCTGGATGGATGCTAATTCGAACCAGGTCTATGCGAAGTTCGTCAGCGAAATGAAGCCAGTTCAAGGACAGCCGATCTGCCCGGTGTGCGGGATGGCGGCCCTTCGGTCGATCTCATCGGTCTACAAAGGGAAGGCGTACTATTTCTGCAATCAGGAGGATAAGCAGACGTTCGACGCTTCTTCCGAGGAGTTCGTCAAGGCGAGTTAGGGTAGCAATGGGTCCAGAGAGTGCCTGAACGTCTCTCTGGCCCATCACGGTTTCTCCAACTTTTTGCGCGATTTTCTGCAAGCGAAGACCAGACTCAACTACGAACCAACGGCCAAATGCGAGTCAAGAACTTCCGATCAGGCGCGGCCTTTCGCGAAGCTTGGCGGTGGAGGGTACTTAGGTTTGATCTTTGCGGGTGTGGGAGATTCGGGTTCGAGGTCGATGGGGCGGTGGGCGGCGACCATCTCGGCGATGGCGTATTTGAGGGCCTCGACGCCTTCGCCGGTGACGGAGGAGATCTTGTAGAAGGGGAGCTTGCGGCGCTTGGCCATTGCGGCGAGCTTTTTTAACTTTTCAGGGTTGGCTACGTCGGCCTTTGCGGCTACGAGGATGGTTGGTTTGGCGGCCAGCGCGGGGTCGAAGCTCTTCAACTCTTCAGTGATGACCTTGTAGTCGTTGACAGGATCGGGCCGTGCACTTCCCGAGGCGGCGGCACTGGAGTCGGAGACGTCGACCAGGTGGACGATGACGCTGGTGCGCTCAATGTGCTTGAGGAACTGGATGCCGAGGCCGGCGCCGAGGTGCGCGCCTTCGATGAGGCCGGGGAGATCGGCGACGGTGTAGGACTCGGTGTGAGGGTAGTCGCCGACCTGGACTACGCCGAGGTTGGGTTCGAGGGTGGTGAAGGCGTAGTTGGCGATCTTGGGTTTGGCGGCGGAGAGGCGCGAGATGAGTGTCGACTTGCCGACATTGGGGTAGCCGACGAGGCCTGCGTCGGCCAGGAGACGGAGTTCGAGGCGATAGGCGCGCTCTTCGCCGGCGCGGCCGAGTTCGTGTTCGCGCGGGGCCTGGTGGGTGCTGGTGGCGAAGTGCTGGTTGCCGCGTCCGCCGCGACCGCCCTTTGCGATGACGATGGTTTCGTTGGGGCGGGCGAAGTCGTGGATGAGCTCGCCGGTGGCGTCGTCGTAGAGGAGGGTGCCTACAGGTACTTTGAGGGTGGTGGGCTTGCCGGAGGTTCCGGAGCAGTTGGAGCCTTCGCCGTGTCCGCCGCGCTCGGCCTTCCATTCGGGGTTGAAGCGGAAGTGGACCAGGGTGTTGTGGCTGAGGGAGGAGGACATGAGGACGTCGCCTCC
>DATHQG010000272.1:0-5951 GCA_035483075.1 Edaphobacter sp.
AACTGGCTGGCTCTGCGCAGGACGCGAAGGAACATGTGCTGGCGGTGCGGGTGTATGACCGTTATGAGAACGTTGTTGCGGTGAAGGCGGTGGTTCGCTGATGCGAGAGTGGCTGGCTGCGCGATTTCCAAAGTTCAGCCAGGACCGCCTGCTCCTGGTGGTCGACCTGATCGGGACCTTTGTTTTTGCGGTGGAAGGAGCGCTGGCAGGGATTGACGCGGGGTTGGACGTGTTTGGGCTGCTGGTGCTTTCGTTTGTGACTGCGTTGGGAGGAGGGACGATTCGCGATCTGCTGATTGGGGCGATTCCGCCGAATAGTATTCGGGACTGGCGGTATGGGGCGACGGCGTTTGCCGGTGGGGGTGCGGTGTTTTTCTTTGATCCGCTGTTTCAGCGGGTGCCAACGCATTTGATGATTACGCTCGATGCTGCTGGATTGGCCCTGTTTGCAGTGGCGGGCGTAGGTAAGGCGCTGGAGTATGGGATCACCCCGCTGCTGGCGATCATGATGGGTGCTGTGACAGGAGCAGGGGGCGGGACGGTACGGGACGTGCTTTTGGCGCAACTGCCTGGGGTATTGCACTCGGACGTGTATGCGGCGGCGGCGCTCGCAGGGGCGACGGTGGTGGTCGTGGGACTGAAGCTGAAGATGCCGCGTGGCCTGGCAATGAGTTTTGGTGCTGGGGCTTGTTTTGTGCTGCGGATGGTGGCTGCGTGGCAGCATTGGAACCTGCCGAAGGTGATGGTGCGTTAGCAGGTCCAAGGGAAACATACCCCAGGGGCTAAAGCCTCTTTCGCCCAAGGTCGAGAGATGGCCAAGGCTAAAGCCTTGGCGTACCTAGAGGCGAAAACGATTCTTGTGGCGCTCGAAGAAGGAATGATGTTTGTGGATAGTAAGCTGGGGTTCGATGCGATTTGAACTTTTTATTGCGGCGCGGTATCTGCGGGCGAAGCGACGGCAGGCCGTGGTGGGGGTGATTACGGCTATTTCCGTGATTGGGGTTGCTGCGGGTGTGGCTTCGCTGATTATTGCGCTGGCTATTACGAATGGGATGCGGAAGGACCTACAGGAGCGGCTGGTGGGGTCGACCTCGCATGTGGACCTGATGCGGATTGCGGGAGACGGGATTCGGGATTGGCGGCCGCTGCTGGAACGATTGCGGAAGGTGCCGCATGTGACGGCCGCTGCTCCCGGGCTTTATGGGCAGGTGTTGATCTCGCACGGTGCGCGCAGCGGCGGTGCGTTGATCAAGGGCGTGATTCCAGCAGATGAGAAGACAGTTGGAGACCTTTTGCAGAGTGTGGTGCAGGGGTCGGCTGCGGAGTTGGAACCGCTAAAGGTTGCCGTGGAAACCCATGTCCCAGAAGCGGGACATGGGGCACCCGGTCAAGTGGCTGCTTCAATTTCTCAGGCGGTGCCCCCGATTGTGATCGGGCAGGACCTGGCGGAGAGCATTGGGGTAAAGGTTGGAGATGGGGTCCTGGTGACTAGTCCGCAGGGGGAGTTGACGCCGCTGGGATTGGTGCCTCGGTATCAGCGGTTTCAAGTCGTGGGAATTTTCAAATCGGGGTTCTATCAGTATGACTCGAGCTATGCGTTTCTTCGATTGCTCGATGCGCAGAGGTTGTTCAGTGAGCCAGACCTGATCTCTGTGATCAGCTTCAAGGTGGATGATCTTTATCACGCGGACAGGGTGGGTCGGGCGATTGAGGACGCGGCCGGGAAAGGCTTTCAGACGACGAACTGGATGGAGCAGAATCGGGAGCTGTTTCGGGCGTTGAAGCTGGAACAGATCGTGACATTTATTGTGCTGGCGCTGATTGTTTGTGTGGCTGCGTTGAATATTCTGATTGCGCTGACCATGATGGTGATGGAGAAGACGCGGGACATCGCGGTACTGATGAGCTTTGGAGTGAGGGCGGAGCAGGTGCGGAGGATTTTTCTGCTGCAGGGGCTGCTGATTAGTGTGATTGGGACGGTGCTCGGGTTGATTTTGGGGTTTGGGCTGAGTTGGCTGGGGGGGCACTACCGGTTTATTCATCTCGATGCTGCGGTTTATTCGATCGATTATCTGCCGTTCGCGCCGCGGATCTGGGACGCGCTGATTGTGGCGGCGGTTTCGTTGGGAGTTAGTTTGATTGCTACGCTGTATCCGAGTGGATCGGCGGCGAAGGTGCTGCCGGCGGAGGCGTTGCGGTATGAGTGAACCGAGGTTGAAGTACGGGCAACTGGTGCCGGAAGGCTTCGCTAAGATGCGGGAGCTGGAGCATTACCTGAATAACGGGACGGGGCTGGAGGCTTCGTTGCGGGAGTTGGTGAGGCTGAGGGTCTCGTTGATGAATGGCTGCGAGTTTTGCATTCGTCTGCATACGTCGGAGTTGCAGAAGGTGAATGAGACGGCGGACAGGATTGCAGGCGTGGCGGATTGGCGCGGGTCTGATGCTTATACGAAGCGGGAGCGGGCGGCGCTGGCGTGGGCGGAGGCCCTGACGAATATTCAGGATGGACATGCGCCGGACGTGGTGTATGAGGAGGTGAGGGCGCACTTCAGCGATGTGGAGACGGTGAATCTCACGCTGGTGATTTCGACGATCAATGCGTGGAACCGGATTTCGATCGGGTTAGGGGCGCACTCGGGACGTGTGGGCGGGAAGGTTTCGGTGGAGCAATAGATGGCGGACGATCCGAACAAACTGCGGGAGGCCCTCCGCTGCGGCGGCAAAAGCGCCGCCTCCGGCCCGGATGACGCTTCTTTTGGAGAGATGGAGGACAGGCTGGAACCGTTGCCGGGCCTGCGGGAGCGGACTGTGGTGATGCGGGCGGTGGGGTTGACGAAGGTTTATCCGGCCGTTTCGGATGGGGCGGGACGCGGGGCACTGGAGCTGTTTCGCGGGCTCGACTTGAAGGTGCATGCGGGGGAGATGGTCGCAATTGTGGGGGAGAGCGGCGCTGGGAAGAGTTCGCTGCTGCACCTGCTGGCTGCGCTGGATGCGCCGACGGCCGGGGAGGTTTGGTGCGGGGAGAGCCGGTTGAGCGGATTTACGCCCAGGCAGGCGGCGGATTTTCGCAATCGGGACGTAGGGTATGTGTGGCAGTTTCACTATCTACTGCCGGAGTTTTCGGCGCTGGAGAACGTTGCGATGCCGTTGCTGGCCCGTGGGACGGGACGGGCAGCGGCGGCGGAGAGGGCCGCTTTTTGGTTGGGCGAGGTCGGGTTGGCGGACCGGCTGCGGAACCGCTCGGGGGAGTTGAGCGGCGGGGAGCAGCAAAGAGTGAGCCTGGCCCGGGCGCTTGTGACCGAGCCGAAGATCCTGCTGGCGGACGAGCCTACGGGCGACCTGGATGGGAAGACGGCGGATGCGGTGTTCGGGTTGATTCAGCGGCTGCATGAGGCGCATGGGCTGACGAGTGTGCTGGTGACGCATAATCTTGAGTTTGCGGAGCGGTGTGACCGGGTCCTGCGGCTGCGAGAGGGGCGTCTGGTGGATGCCAGAGCCGGGGCGTAGTGCCGAACTCGGATTGGCCGTGGGTGTGGATTTCAAATTGTCAGTTTTGTTGAGTTTGCTGTTTGACCGGGTGGAAACGATGGGGCGCATCTAGTTTGGTGCGAGTTTTGCACAATGTCATCTAAAAGAGTGCTAAGTTAGGCATAACTTTTGAGGGATTTCGAATATTTGACATGGACGACTACACTGTAGGAGTGGAATGGGTGCTTTGTAGCTCGAAGTTGCCTGGTTAGTCCCTGAAGTAGAGCGTTAAATGGGACGGTTGTTGGGACCAATGGCGCTATTTGGCCTTCGGGCTGGGTGGTGGCCGGCTTGAAGGGGACATCATGTTCGAACGCTATACGGAGAAGGCGCGTCGGGTAATTTTCTTTGCCCGATATGAAGCTAGTCAGTTTGGGTCGCCTTATATCGAGACCGAGCACCTGCTGCTCGGATTATTGCGCGAGGACAAAGCACTGACGAACCGCTTTTTGCGGTCGCATGCGTCGGTGGAGTCGATACGCAAGCAGATTGAAGGGCATACGACGATTCGGGAGAAGGTGTCGACCTCGGTCGATCTGCCATTGTCGAATGAGTGCAAGCGAGTTCTCGCTTATGCGGCCGAAGAGGCCGAACGACTATCGCATAAACATATTGGAACGGAACATCTGTTGCTGGGTCTGCTGCGCGAGGAGAAGTGCTTTGCGGCGGAGATCCTGCAGGAGCGTGGGTTGCGGCTGCCGGCAATTCGCGAAGAGTTGCAGCGGACGACACAGGAGAAGACGCCTTCCGCGCAGAGCAGCAAAGGACAGCGCGGCGAGCAGAGTATGCTGGCGGAGTTTTCGCGCGACCTGACGCAGTCTGCTATGGACCAGCAGCTTGATCCGCTGGTTGGGCGTGACGCCGAGGTGGACCGCGTGATCCAGATCCTTTGCCGCCGGACGAAGAACAATCCTGTGCTGATCGGTGAGCCGGGTGTGGGTAAGACGGCGATTGTAGAAGGGCTGGCGCAGAAGATCGCTGATGGCGAGGTGCCGAGTTTTCTGGCTGACAAACGGGTGTTGGCGCTGGACCTTTCGCTGATCGTTGCCGGAACAAAGTATCGCGGACAGTTTGAAGAGCGGCTGAAGACGATCATGAAGGAGCTGATGGAGAACCAGAACTCCATCGTGTTCATCGACGAGCTGCATACGCTGGTTGGCGCGGGTTCGGCGGAAGGGTCGCTTGATGCGGCGAATATTCTGAAGCCGGCGTTGAGCAGGGGCGAGATCCAGTGCATTGGCGCGACGACTCCTGCGGAGTATCGCAAGTCGATTGAGAAGGACCGGTCTTTGGAGCGGCGTTTTCAGGCGGTAAAGGTGCCCCCGCCAAATGAGGAAGACGCGATCAAGATCATCATGGGGATCAAGGAGAAGTATGAGAAGTTTCATGCTGTCTCTTACACCGACGATGCAATTACTTTTTCGGTGTCGCACTCGAGCCGGTATATTCCGGACCGGTTTTTGCCGGACAAGGCAATTGATTTGATCGACGAAGCTGGGGCACGGGTGAAGCTGCGGCAGACTTCGATGCCGGAAGAGTTGACCGAGGTGCAGAAGCGGATCAAGTTCATTGTGCATCGGATGGAGAACGCGATTGCGAACCATGAGTTCGAGAAGGCACGGTTCTACTCGGACGAGGAACGCAAGGAGCGGGAGAACCTCAGGGCATTGCGGGACAAGTATCACCTCGATGATTCGTCCGCTGGCATTGTGACGCGTGGGGACATCGAGGACGTTGTGAGCCGGTGGACCGGGGTGCCGATTACTTCGCTGAAGGAAGAGGAGACGCAGCGGCTGCTGCGGGTAGAGGAAGAGCTGCACAAGCGCGTGATCTCGCAGGACAAGGCGATCTCTGCGCTGGCGCGGGCGATTCGGCGGTCGAGGGCAGGTTTGAAGAACCCGGCGCGACCGATTGGCAGCTTCCTGTTCCTGGGGCCAACGGGCGTAGGCAAGACGGAGATGGCGCGGACGCTGGCGCAGTTTTTGTTCGGCAGCGAGAAAGCGCTGATTCGCTTCGATATGTCGGAGTTCATGGAGAAGCATTCCGTATCGAAGCTGATTGGCTCGCCTCCGGGTTATGTAGGCTACGAGGAGGGCGGCCAGCTCACGGAACGCGTGAAGCGAAATCCGTACTGCGTGGTGCTGCTCGACGAGATCGAAAAGGCGCATCCGGATGTCTTCAATCTGCTGCTGCAGGTGTTTGAAGATGGCCAGCTGACCGATGGACTCGGCAACACCGTCGACTACAAGAACACGATCATCATCATGACCTCGAACATTGGAGCGAAGCATCTGCAGAAGCGGCAGGGGCTTGGCTTCCAGAGCGATAAGGAAGACATGGTGATGGACAAGATGGAGGAGCTGGTGCGGGGCGAGGTGAAGCGCACCTTCAATCCTGAGTTCCTGAATCGTCTGGACGAGATC